>CAKORJ010000003.1 GCA_934101575.1 uncultured Bacilli bacterium | reverse complement strand
ACCTTTATGTGCTTCTACAAACTCTTTTAACTTTTCGTAATTTTCATTCCATCTCTGTTCCTCTATTTCTTTTTGAGAATTTAACCAATCACCTAATAAATTTAGTTTTGCTTCTCTTTCCTTTGATAACTCTCCCTTTCGATAAGATACTCTTTGATTATTTAGCCAACTTCCACAAGGTTCATTCTTAGTTGGAAATCTACCTTTATGTGCTTCTACAAACTCTTTTAACTTTTCGTAATTTTCATTCCATCTCTGTTCCTCTATTTCTTTTTGAGGATTTAACCAATTACCTAATAAATTTAGTTTTGCTTCCCTTTCTTTTGATAATTTTCCTTTTCGATAAACCACTCTTTGCTCATTAAGCCACTTACCACAAGGCTCATTTTGAGTTGGAAATCTATGATTTTCATTCACAGATTCCTCTAACTCTTCATATTTTTTATTCCAGAGCCTGTCATATGTGGTTTCTTTCGGATTTAACCAATCTCCATCTCCCAATTTATCAAGTTTTTCTTTTCTTTCCTTTGATAATTTTCCTTTTCGATAAGAAATTCTTTGAGTACTTAGCCAACTTCCACAAGGTTCATTTTGTGTTGGAAATCTACCATTTTTATCTACAAATTCCTTTAACTTCTCATAATTTTCATCCCAACCATATGTAGAATTTATATCAAGTTCTTCAAGTAATTGACTTACTTCTTTATAATCATCTATTATTCTAAAGTTTTTTACAACAAGCTCAATCTCTTCTTTAGTCTTACTGCTTTTAGTCATTATTCTAACTATTGAATCTCTTAAGTTTTCGATATCCCTTAAACACTTTATATTATTAACTATATCAAATACCAAAGGATTTTTCTTATTTCCAGTAGTTAAAGCTCTTCCCAATTGTTGAAAATATAATATTGGCGAAGAAGTAGGTCTAAGCATAATCGATCCATCTACGTCCTTTGTATGAACTCCTTCATTTAACATTCCTACTGAAAATAAAAGTTTTAATTCTTGTCCTTTAGCATAATGAAATTTATTTACTGTATATTTATTAAGTTCTTGATCCATTCCAGAATGTATATAACTAACATCAATATCTTTATTTACTCCTCTTAATAATTTAGGAACCTCTTCCTTCATTTCTTCTAGATGCTTTATGTCACGACAAAATACTAAATACTTGCCATCTTTTTTATCCATGTACTTTGAAAAAACTTCCTCTAAGTTATCTGCTTTCTCTATTAATCTCCTTGCTCTTTCAAGTTCCTTTAAAAGATCCTTTTTATCATTTTCATCTTTTAATTTATTTATCTTATCCTCTATTCTATCTATTTCTTCCTTAAAAGAATAAATTGCATTTATATAAGTTGGAACAGGTAAAATACCATTTGCAATAGCATACGGCAAAGTTATATGAGATGCCACATTACCATTAAAAATTTCTTCAGACATATCTCTTTTCCCATCTAAATATCTAACCGGTGTTGCAGAAAGTCCTAAAACATTAGCATTCTTATTAAACTCAAGTAATTCACTTACTCCTTCTCCCCATTTTTCTGCTCCTGCTCTATGAAACTCATCAAGAACTATATTATCAGCATTAATATATGGATCTTTCATAAGTTTGGTATAAGTAATTATTTTTAAATTTGGAAAATCATCTTCCAAGCTCATATTATTTTCCCTTATAGTTCGTTCTATATTATCAATTATAGATAAAGATGAAGTTACAAATAGACCTTTCTTATCTTTATTTTCATATAACCACTTCAAAGCAATATAACTCTTTCCTGTTCCTGTCGGATGAATTATACAACACATTTTTTTCTTATCAAGCATATCAATTGTTTTTTCATAAGCTTTTTTGTTGTGATCATAAAGTTCTATCATAAATACACCATCCTTAAATTACCATAATTATAACACAAAAAGAAGAAATTAGCTAGAAGACACAGCTTTATATACTTCATCACTTATTTCCTCAATTGACTTCATTTGTCCATCTCTAGAACAATTTATTATATCCCAAGACAAATAATTTGCCACAAATGTCGCATTATCATAAACCTTCTTCATAAAAGTTAAATCATTCTCATGAATATCACCTTCTACTGCCTCACCATTTTCCTCTTTTCTTTTATTTCTCATCTTCGTAATTATATCTAAATCTGCTGTTAAAAAAATCACTTTATCAGGCTTTTTTATACCTATTTTATTATATTCAAAATCCATCACATAATTTAAAAATCTCTTCTTTTCCTCATTATCCTCAATCAAAGTACTTTGATATATCAAACTTGATGTAGTATATCTATCAAGCAAAATAGTATCCCCTTGCTCAAACTTTTTCTTTAAATCTATATTCCAAGTAATTGCTCTATCTACTGCATATAAACTATTTACAAAATAAGGAGATAACTGATCAGGTTTTCCAAATGTTCCTTTTAAATATTCCTCTACCGGTTTTCCTCGATACGTATTATAACTAGGAAAATGATGAGACTCCACTTTTATATTTTCATCAAGTAATTTTTGCTTTAAAAGATTAAACTGCTTTGTTTTTTCAATTCCATCGCAAGCACCTTCGATTACAATTAATTTACCTTTTTTCATATCTGTTAAATCTTTCTTTGTAAAATTTTACCTTCCTTAAAATTACAATCGGCTGTACAAGAAAAATCAGAGAAAGTACAACGAGCACCTTTTGAATATTTTTTTATGTCATCTTTTAAATAATGATTTTTTTCTTCTAGTTTTTGTTGATATTTTAACAATGTTTCTTTTGTTTGTCTCATTATCTCAAGTTGTGCAACACTACAAAGTCTTTCTTTACATTTTAAGATAAAATCTTCATAAGTCCCTCTTTCAGAAATTAAAATTTTTTCGCCTTGCGGATTAATATCTTGAACGCTTATCATATCTTTAAGCCATTCATCTACCAGATTTTGGTCATCTTCAATAATTGGTGGAATAAAATATTCTTTATCTTCAAGAATTTTTAATTCATACGAAATAGTTCTATGGCGTTGCGCTTGAGCATATTCTGCAAAAGAACCTTTGTATGTAGTTGAATAAACATCTCCAAAATATTCTTCTTTTTTATTTAAATCATCATTAAATAAAGATAATTTTCTTTCTTTTTCGTTTGTTAAAAGTTTATCTTGTAAAATATTTAATCTATGTAGTTCGCTTATAAAATCTTTCATTGATTCTTTTAATTTTACATTAAATTCATTATACATAGGCATTCAATGTGGCTCGATACCTGCTAATTGATGTCAGATAGGCTTTCCGTTCTCGGAAACATATCATATCAATCCGGAAACAAGTCCACGTTTGCCGAAAGTCCTAATCCACATCCATTTTTTCAACAGTAAAACAGAGGTCTTAACTATTGAAGTATTCGGGAAACAGTCGATACACACCCTTCGCACTATATAATGCAGGCATTTTTCTGTAGCTGTAGTTTATCACTGTCTCCAACAAATACAGCTAAATCATCAATAGGAATTTGCTCTCGAATGAAGTCTGCCAAATCAACTTCGTCAACAACTACACCTCCGCATAGCGAACATGACATCTGCTGTGCATCACCTGATACATCTGTCGCTATTAAAGTCCAATCACCAATATCAGTGCAGCGAATTAACATTGGTTCTTCTTCTAGGTAATTTGCTATCTTTGATAAGATGTCCATCGCTTTTTCTTTGTCAATAGAGAACTGAAGTTTTCTGCCAACAGGTTTCCTCTCACATCCTATTTTACCAAACAAATACTCTGTAAACCAAACTCTGCCTGTTGCAGATATTGTGATTCTTTGTTCTATTGCATCTTCAGGTTCCGGACAAGGCCCATAGCACAGTAGGTCAGAAATAATCTGTGCCTTCTGCAGTCGTTTCTTTCTGACGATGAAATCAATATTAAACGAATAATATGAACTTTAGATGATGTATTTTTAACTTATTTAAATATGAAGAGTCATTCTTATTATTCCTAAAACAAGAAGATGTACTGGATAGAAGAAGTAGTTAAAAAGCTTATTTTGTCTGCCTCTTTCTCCGTTATAAGTCAGGTTTAAACTAAATCCAAGTAAAGCCCATGGTTCTTTAAACATTGAAGCATAACAGAACGGGATAGAATAGATATATCGATCATGAAAGAGATACATGAAATAGCCAATAAGTACAGCATGGTGTTCATAATCTAATCCTGCATTCATTGCGACAAAGCACATAATACCCACAATAAGGAAAGAAACAAAATACCATAATGGTTTATTTAACTTCCTTTTGAGTACATCAATAAACCATATGATTGCAAGTACGAATGATAAAGTAAACATAATGTTGTTCCAGTTTGGCTCAAAAAAAACAGCTGATGTACACATATCAAATGGTATTTCGGAGATGATACCAAAGAGAAGAAGAGTTCCTAAGTATTTCCATTTGTTTCTTGTATGAAAGTATCCTTCTACGAGAAGAAAGATAAATATAGGGAAAGCGATTCTACCTAGAATATCAAATAGATCACTGACTCTATTCAGCATGCCACCATCTAGATTAGGATAAATTAGTGTTTTATTGAGATGATCAATAAGCATTGAAGCAAATGCGATATATTTTAATTGTGCACCAGAGAATATCTTGATTTTTTTATTTATATTATTCATATGTCTCAACCTTTCTTTTCTTCATTTTATCACAAATATAATTTATTGTTTTTTCTACTAGAACATACCTTCTTCATTTTTCTTCCTGCTATAAAGCTCAATAGTTTATTATAATGTCTGGCTTTATTAGGACAAACAGCTATACAGTGCATGCATGAAATACATTGATCTTTATTCGTGATTTTTGGATTGTCTAATGATATAGCACCTGTTGGACATTCTTTTGCACATAAGCCGCAAGATGTACACTTTCTACTTACAGAAGGTTTAAGTGGTACTCCTCCGTATTGCACATAAGGTCTGTGTCCTGGAAACTTAGGTGTTTCATATCTCTCACAATGTATGATTTCAGAAGTAAACTCCAATAATTCTTTTTCATCCTGCTGATCTGGTCGTCCTGTTCCAAACTGAGGCATTAAAGAATGTTCTGACACAGCCTCCATTCCTGCAATACATACAAAGCCAGATACTTCTAAAACATCTTGTAATTCTACTAATGTATCATCAATAGCACGATTTCCATATACAACAGTTAAGACAGCCTTAGTCCCCTCTACTTTAATATCTTTAAACATTTCTGCGATAACAGAAGGAATACGTCCATCATAAGATGGCACAGTTATAACATATATCGTCTTTCACAAAGTCCTTCTTATTCAATTCATCTGGCTGTTTGATGAGATCAATTGTCTCAAAGGTTTGTTCTGTTCCTTTCATAATTATATCTGCAACCTTCTTAGTCCCTCCAGTTGGACTAAAAAAGATATTATATAAGGCCATAATTTCTTTCCTCATTTTCAACTATTATATCATATTCACAAAACTATGTATACATCCTATACGAAGCTCCTGTTATGTTTAGTGTAGTGTTACAATTGATGTGAGACTTTTATATATAGTAAAAAAGCAATAAGTCTAGTAAAATGTAATTATCAATAAACATTTTTATTAGAAAGGACTTATTTCTATGACAAGTATATCACATTATCCACATAGTTTAAATACTAAATATTACGCTGTTTTATTATATAGAAATGGAAATCCTATATCTTTTGTATGTAGAAGATATAAATGTTCTAAAGCCTCTCTTATGAGATGGAATAAAAGATTTGATGGTACTAAAGATTCTTTGGTTGATAAATCTAATAAACCTCTTACTCCACATCCTAATGCTCATACTGAAGAAGAATTATCTTAGATTAAAAACTATATTAGAAGGAACCCTAATATATCTCTTTGTGAATTATATGGTAAATTAAGAGTCGAAAAAGGTTATTCTAGACATGCCTGTTCTTTATTTAGAATTGTTAGAAAATTAAAATATAAAGTTAATACTGAACACCATTCTAAATATACTCCTAAAAAGTATGATACTCCTACTGAAATTGGTATTAAATGGCAAATGGATGTTAAAGCAGTTCCAAAACAATGTTATGTTGGACAGATGCCTGATAAATTCTATCAATATACAGTTATTGATGAAGCTTCTCGTAAACGTTTTATTTATCCTTATAAAGAACAATCATCCTATTCAACTATTGATTTTGTTAAAAGAGCTATTGTTTATTTCGGATATAAACCACAAATAATTCAAACAGATAACGGACAAGAATTCACTTATACAATGAAAACAGATAAAATTCATCCTCTTGATGCTTTATTAAACGAATTAAATATTACTCATAAACTAATTAGACCACGTACACCTAGACATAATGGTAAAGTTGAAAGAAGCCATAGAAACGATCAACAAAGATTTTATTCATATTTACAATTTCACTCATATGATGATTTATTAAAACAAATGAAAGCCTATCTAAAATGTTCCAATAATATTCCAATGCAATCATTAAATTGGTTATCTCCTCTTGAAATGAGACAAAAAATTATAGAAAAAAACAATATTCAATAATTACATAATAACTATATCATATTGCTTTTAATTTTTTTATAAATTTTGTCTCACATCATTTACAATTATACAACCACTTTATATACTTCATCACTTATTTCCTTAATTGATTTCATTTGTCCATCTTTAGAACAATTTATTATATCCCAAGACAAATAATCTGCTACAAATGTTGCATTATCATAAACCTTCTTCATAAGAGTTAAATCATTCTCATGAATATCCCCTTCTACTACCTCACCATTTTCCTCTTTTCTTTTATTTCTCATCTTCGTAATTATATCCAAATCTGCTGTTAAAAAAATCACTTTGTCAGGCTTTTTTATACCTATTTTATTATATTCAAAATCCATCACATAATTTAAAAATCTTTTCTTCTCTTCATTATCCTCAATCAAAGTACTTTGATATATCAAACTTGATGTAGTATATCTATCAAGCAAAATAGTATCCCCTTGCTCAAACTTTTTCTTTAAATCTATATTCCAAGTAATTGCTCTATCTACTGCATATAAACTATTTACAAAATAAGGAGATAACTGATCAGGTTTTCCAAATGTTCCTTTTAAATATTCCTCTACCGGTTTTCCTTGATACGTATTATAACTAGGAAAATGATGAGACTCCACTTTTATATTTTCATCAAGTAATCTTTGTCTTAAAAGATTAAACTGCGTTGTCTTCCCAATTCCATCACTTGAACCTTCAATTACAATTAGTTTTCCTTTCATTTCTCTATCCCTTTCTCTTATAACAAACAAATGAATAATTTATATCATCTTTAGTATTAGCCCCTATTATCTCTTTTACATATTTAGTTTTATCAAAAGACGGAAAATAACAATCAGCATTCTTATCCTCCATATCTATTTCAGTTAAATATAAATTATTAGCATACGGAAGAAATAATTTATAAATAGAAGCCCCTCCAATTATAAATATTTCCTTTTCATCTAAACAAAATACCTCTTTATAATCATTTATTACAGTTACATCTTTTATCTGTTTTTTATCATACGACAGAACTATATTATTCCTATTAGGAAGAGCTTTCCCTATTGAATTATAGGTATTCTCACCCATAACTACTACCTTTCCAGTAGTTTTCTCTTTAAAATATTTTAGATCCTCTTTTATAGACCAAATTAATCTATTATTTTTACCAAGTTCCAAGTTTTTACCTACCGCAGCTATTATATTTATTATCATTGTGATATTGGAAAAGATATCTTTCCATGATGTTTATACTTTCTTATTTTTATATCTTTTAACTCCCTTGAATTATCAAACTGGTAAAAGTCTTTTTTCTCTGGATTTAACCATAGTTCTGGAGCCTCTAAATCCTCCAAAGTATCTCCTCTTTCAATTTGCTTTTTAATTCCTTCAACTTGGTTAACATATATATGAGCATCTTTAATAGACCAATCAATAGAACCTGGTTTTAAATTAGTACACTGAGCAATCATACTAAGTAAAACAGCATACTGAGTAACATTAAAAGGAAGTCCTAAAGGAACATCACAACTTCTTTGATGAACCATCATGTTAACCTTTCCATCTGTTACATCCCATTCACTACACCAAACACAAGAAGGTAAAACAGCAGTATCTAAAAACTCATCTTGCCATAAGCTCATAATCATTCTCCTATCAGTAGGATTATTCTTAATTTTATTAATTAAATTATCAATATGACCATATCTATTAACAATCCAACCATAAGCAGTCCCAATAGTATGAGCCCAATCCTTTCCAAAATCCTTAACAATATCTTTTTTTACAAGATTACCATTCTCATCTAAAACATTTTGAGTAGCTTTCCATAAACCATCCTCATCTATTTCCCACTCATCCCAAATATGATTATTTCTCTCCTGAAGCCATCTAACGTCATTGCTTTGTGCTTGATAAATCCAAAGCATTTCCGTAATAGCATTCTTATAAAAAACTTGTTTAGTAGTAAGCATAGGAAACTCCTCACTAAGATCAAAATGAAAATTATAACTAGGTATTTTAATAGAATTAGTACCAGTCCTATTTTCAACCTCTATACCATCAGTTAATATCTTCTTACATAATTTTAAATATTCTTTATCAAACTTAGACATAACTTATCCTCCTAAAAAAAATTATACAAAAAAAAAGAAAGAAATGCTACATAAAAACAAGAACTTTACATAACATTTATTCTTCACTACCTAACTTATTCTTAACATATTCCATTAATAAAACTATCACTCCACCTACTATAAAAGCAATTATACTAAATGTACCAAAAGACAAAGGAGCTTTAGGAACACTCAAACTAGTAGGTCCCATAAAAATAGCATATATAGAACCAATCATAAGACCAATAATAGTATATATAGTTTGACTTCTATACTTTTCAAGAGCCTTCTTAACAAGTCTAATAACAAGAAATATACCTGCAATAACACCAAGACCAAATATAAAAAGTATAGGAACAAATTCAAAATTCATATGAAGTGTTTCTTTAATACCATTAATAATCGGAAGATAAAGACCAAATATTAAAAGTAAAGTTGATCCAGATATACCAGGTAAAACCATCGCAGAAATAGCAACCATTCCCGCAACAAAAGTATATAAACAAAGACCAATATTTAAACTAGAAACACTAATATCCAAACTACTAGAAGAACTAGGATTAAAATAAGTAAGAAGAGATACCACCACTACTCCAATCAAAGTAAATATCAAATGTTTATAATTGCCCTTCAAAATCTTAATATCATCCTTAACAATCAAAGGAATAGCAAATAAAATGAATCCTACAAACAGAGAACTAACAATATAAATATGAGTCTCAAAAACCTTAGATAAAATAAGTGTAGCAAGACACATACCAATAACCCAACCAATACCAAGTTTAACTAAAAACTTAATTGCACTTTTCTTATCACCATCTTTACTAAAAAGAGCGTTAAGACTATTAATAAACTTATCATAAAATCCAAGGATAAATGCAACAGTACCCCCAGAAACACCAGGAACACTATCAGCAAGAGACATACAAAATCCCCTAAAACCATTAACAATAAAACTCTTCATAATATCATCTCCAATACAAAATATTCTACCATTATAATTATATTTTTACCACTAATTTTTATTAATTATCATAAAACTTTACTTTCATTAAAAACAAAATTTCTATTATAATAAGTAATATTTTCCATAATTACCTCCAATAAAATAATTATATCCTAACTCAAAAACTTTTAAAACAAATTACTTTAATGTTACAACATACAATGTAAACCAAATTACAAATATATCCTATTTCTTTAACCACATATACATTCCATCTTCAGCAACTTCCTTCTTCACTTTAAAACCAAACAAACTATAAAAAGATTGTTTTCCAGGCGCAGATAAAAGTTGAATCATTACCTCTTCCCCATCTTCTAAACCATTTTTAATATAATCAAGTAAACTTTCAATTAAAAGTTTCCCATATCCTCGTCTTTGGTACTTTGGAATAACAACAACATCCATTATTAATCCAGCATACCCTCCATCTGAAACAAACCTAGCCATACCTATAGTTTTTCCTTGAACAACACACTTTACATTAACTCCATTTTCTAAAGATATCTTAAGAAGCCTCATTGAAGGAAGTTTCCAACCGACTGCATTTAAAATATGAACATACTCAGAAACACTTAAACTATTATATTCAATCATAATTAACACTCCTTTAAACTCTATAATTATTTAAGATCAAAAACACACAAACACTCAACATGCTTAGTACAAGGAAACATATTAAACCCCTTAACACTAATAAGTTCATAATTAATTAAAAGTTCTATATCTCTTTTTAAAGTACTAGGATTACAAGAAACATAAATAAGTCTCTTAGCTCTCATAGAATTTATATTACTAATAACATCCTTACTAAGACCACTTCTAGGCGGATCCACTACTACAGTATCAAACTTATCACAAATAACCGAAGCATCTCCCAAAATAACTTCATAGTTATCTATATTATTAATCTTAATATTCTTATTAGCACATTTAACCGATTCAGGATTAACCTCAACCCCTACTACATTCTTACAAACATCTGAAACATAAATACCAATAGAACCAGTTCCACAATACAAATCCAAAAGACTATCTCCTAAAACATTCCTCTTAATCTCCCCATACAAATGATAACAACATTCACTATTAATCTGAAAAAAAGCCTTATGATTAATAAAATATTTAACATTTCCAATAGAAGACATAATAAATGAATCACCATAAACAAGATTATCATTTTCATAAATAGAAATAACTTCTTTACATGACTTTATTTTTTCTAAATCATTCAAAGAAATACTGCCTAAAATATATAAAAGGAGCCCATTATCACCTTTTCTAACAGTTATCTCATTAATGCCACTTAAATCAATCTTATCAAAAATCTTAATAAAATTAGAAACCTCATCACAAATAAGCATACAACTAGAAACACAAATTAAATCATTACTAGACTCATCATAAAACCCAAGTTTACCATTTACAACATGAAACTTAACCTTATTTCTATAATTAAATCTATCAAAATAAGTAACTCCTTCAAAAACATTGCCAAAAAGTTTCTTTAAATATCTATTCTTAAGCAAAATCTCCCTTTCATAAGAAATATGTCCAAGCACACAACCACCACATCTATCATAATAAGGACACAAAACAGAAATATGCCTATCATCCTTAAACGCAAAAGAAACAACCTCTCCAACAGCATATTTCTTTAAAACTCTAACAATTCTAACCTTAACAATATCTTCACAAACAGTACCCTTAACAAAAACAGGAAAACCATCAATCTTACCAATACCATTACCATTATGATTATCATCTATTATTTTAACTTCATAAATATCATTAACCTTCATAAAAAATACCTCTATATCAAAAAAAGTGTATTACTTTTCGTATACACTTACTTGTTTCTTATCTCTTCCAAGTCTTTCATACTTAACTACACCATCAATCTTAGCATATAAAGTATGATCATTACCCATTCCAACATTTACTCCTGGATAAATTCTTGTACCTCTTTGACGATAAATAATAGCTCCTGCTTTGGTACTTTGTCCATCAGCAAGTTTAGCTCCTAATCTACGCCCAGCAGAATCTCTACCATTTGAAGTAGAGCCACCACCCTTTTTATGAGCAAATAATTGGATATTTAATCTTAACATAAATATTCCTCCTATAAAAATCTAACGTTTTTCGGATAATCTCTTTCAAGTTCTTTTAATAAAGATATCATATTATCAAGAAGTAAATAAGTCATATCACTATCCTTAAGAACCTCAATAACAAAAGGATTCTCACTATAAGAAATAGCTTTACTATCAACTCTCAATATAGCATTAACAGTAGTAATAACAATACTACTAACAGATGCACAAACTATATCTTTACCATAATCATCATAAAGAGCATGTCCTTTAATACTAACTTCCCTTATTCTTTTATTATTTTCTTTTACTTCGATTTTAATCATATTAATTAACCATTAATTTTAGTAATTTCAACCTTTGTATATGGTTGACGATGTCCTTGACTCTTACGAGTACTTTTGCTCTTGTTAACATATTTAAAGATTCTAATTTTCTTACCTTTACCATGTTTAACAACCTTACCAGTAACTTTAGCACCATCTACTTTAGGACTACCAAAATTTCCATCTAGCATTAATACTTCATCAAAAACAACATTTTTACCTTCCTCAGCATCTAATTTTTCTACATAAATAACTGAACCTTCTTCAACTAAATATTGTTTTCCACCAGTTTTAATTATTGCTTTCATACTTACCTCCTTATCTTTACCTAAGACTCACTCTTAAGGTGTCTATAAATAGAACTTTTACCTTTTCAATGTGGTTTAAAGCAACGAGGCCTTAAACATATAAGATTTTACCATAAAATAAGAATAAAAGTCAATATTTACAAACAAAAAAGAAAGAACAATCATTCTTTTAAAATATCATCCAAAGACAAAATATCATATCCTTTTTGTTTTAAATATAAAATAGTACTCTTAAACTCAGATAAATTATTATCACTATACTTAATCATATATATTAAACCCCTTTCTTTATTATTAACAAAATAATCAAAAACATTATAACTAATAACATAAGGTTTAATAGTATTAATCTTAGAATTAATACATGACTCTAAAAACTTATCATTCTTATAAAGACAATAATTACTATATAACAAATTATTATTAATCACACTATGTACATATCTAATACTAGATTCACTATAATTATTATTGTATCCATATAAACCAAAACTAATCTTATTATTAGAAATACTTTTAAGTAAACCCATGTTTTCTTCTAAAAACTTACCATCAATAAAAATAGTAGAATAAACATCCTCTTCATTCAAAACCTCTATAATACTTTTTAACTCTTTAACAGAAGAAGAACTAAAAACAAAACTGATTTTCTTATCATTAGTATTACTACCTATTATAAACTTATCCAAATTATCTTTCTTCAAAATGCTAGGTTTCACATCAATATAAGAAAGCAAATTATCATTATACTCATCAATCTTCTTCATCTGCTCATAACTTTTTTCAATATCAACCTCATAACCACTTTCTCCTACTAACATAGTATCACTAGAAAGTACTCCATTAACATAACTAACTTTATTTTTATTAATAGAGCGAAGTTTAATCATTATAGGATCTCTTTCTTTTGAAAATTCAATAACTTTATCAGTATAATAAAAACTAAAACAAGTAAACAAACTAATAACTATTATTTTAATAACTCTTTTCATATTAAATATTATTATAAAAAAACAAAAAAAAGACGCCTACATAGCATCTTTTCTAGAAAAGTTAAGTCTACCCTTATTATCAGTACCTATAGCCTTAACAACTATTTCATCTCCAACTTTTACCACATCACTGGCTTTTTCTACTCTTTCTTTAGCCAGTTTAGAGATATGTACAAGTCCTTCACATCCAGGCCATACTTCAACAAAACAACCAAAAGGTTCAACCTTAACAACTTTAGCAGTATAAATCTTACCTTCTTCTACTTCACGAACTACATTCTCAATTAATTCAATTGCTTTATCAATAACAGCGTAATCACTATGATATAAAATAACCCTACCATCATCTTCTATATCGATCTTAACAGCATTCTTATCATTAACACTAACTACACCACTAGCATCTTGAATAATCTTAGTAATAACATCTCCACCACGACCAATAACATCTTTTATTTTTTCTTCTTTGATCTTAATTTGTTTTATCTTAGGAGCGTATTTAGAAAGTTCCTTTCTAGGTTCGCTAATAGCACCCTTCATATTATCAAGAATTTCAAACCTAGCCTTCTTAGCTTGTTCAAGAGCTTCTTTTAATATTTGTTTAGTAATACCCTTAATCTTAATATCCATTTGAAGTGCACAAATACCATTTTTAGTACCAGCAACCTTAAAATCCATATCGCCAAAATGATCTTCAGCACCTTGAATATCAGTGAGAATAGTATATTTATCACCCTTAGTAATAAGTCCCATAGCAATACCTGCTACCATATCTTTTAGTGGAACACCCGCAGCCATAAGACTCATACACCCAGCACAAATACTAGCTTGAGATGAAGAACCATTACTTTCGAGTACTTCTGATACAACTCTTATAGTATAAGGAAATTCTTCTTCACTAGGAATAACTCTAGCAAGAGCCTTTTCACCAAGAGCACCATGTCCTATTTCTCTTCTACCAGGCGCACCATATCTACCAGTTTCACCAACACTAAATTGAGGAAAATTATAATGATGCATAAATCTTTTTCCTTCTTCATCACTAAGACCATCAAGAATTTGATATTCATTAATAGATCCCAAAGTAGTGATACTAAGAACTTGAGTTTGACCACGAGTAAACAATGCAGAACCATGAGTACGAGGTAAAATATCTACTCTAGAACTAAGAGGTCTAATCTCATCAATAGCTCTTCCATCCGGTCTAATCTTCTCCTCAGTAATAAGTCTTCTAATTTCTTCATATTCAATAGTTTCTAAAACTTCATTAACTTGATTAATAATAGAATTTATATCATCACTATCACTATACATATCCTTAAATATATCACAAACTTCTTCCTTAAGTTCATCAATTTTTTGTTGACGCGCAAGCTTTTCTTCAATTCT
Organism: uncultured Bacilli bacterium; assembly: GCA_934101575.1. GTDB lineage: Bacteria > Bacillota_I > Bacilli_A > RF39 > UBA660 > UMGS1449. Next base: position 132,548 of record CAKORJ010000003.1, on the reverse strand, counting down.
AATAGCATTAACCATTTTAATAGTAATTATATCTCTAACCTTAGAATTAATTTCATCATCAATCTTAATAATAGGATAATCTTTCTTTTCCTTACCAATTTCCATAATTATAGATTCTTCAAAAACAATAAGTTCTTTAATAGCCTCATGTCCATACATAAGAGCATCCAACATATCTTCTTCACTAACTTCCGCAGCACTAGATTCAACCATGTTAATAGCATCCTTAGTACCTGCAACAGTAAGAAAAATATCACTTTTTAACGCCTCTTCAGCCGTAGGATTAATTACAAACTCTCCATCAATTCTACCAACTATAACAGAAGCAACTGGTCCCTCAAAAGGTAAATCACTAATAGAAAGTGCTAAACTAGATCCAAATAATGCAGCCATTTCAGGTGAATTATCAGTATCTACAGATAACACAGTATTAACAATTTGCACCTCATTTTTAAACCCTTCAGGAAACAAAGGTCTAATAGGTCTATCAATGAGTCTAGCAGCAAGAGTAGCATTTTCTGTAGGTCTACCCTCCCTTTTTATAAATCCTCCAGGTATCTTACCAACAGAATATTGTTTTTCTTGATACAAAACCATAAGTGGAAAAAAATCACCAGTACTAGGTTCATTCTTATTAGTAACAGCAGTAAGTACAACAGTATCACCATATCTAACAAGACAAGAACTAGCAGCCTGTTTAGCAAGTTCTCCAACCTCAACAGTTAAATTTCTTCCTCTAAAATCAAGTTCAAATACTTTTTTCATAAATTCCTCCCATAAAAAGAAAAGACACTAAAAAATAAGCGCCTATCTATTTTCTTAAATTAAGTTTTTTAACAACTTCACGATATCTAATAACATCTTTCTTCTTCAAGTAGTTAAGTAAACTTCTTCTTTGACCTACTTTCTTAAGTAAACCTCTTCTAGAATGATAATCGTGTTTATGTTCTTTTAAATGTTCAGTAAGAACAAGAATTTCCTCAGTAAGAATTGCAATTTGTACTTCTGGAGATCCAGTATCTTTTTCATCTTTAGCAAATCTCTTAATAATTTCTTGTTTCTTTTCACTAGTTAAAGCCATTCTTCACATACCTCCTTCTTAAATACACCAAAACTTAGAATAAACGAGGATTTAGTTCATCCAAGTAATGGAAACAATAATAATATACTATATTACACAAATAAAATCAAGTAAAATTTATACTTTATCTAATTCTAGTAAAATTTTTTTAAATCATCACTACCTTAAATATTTAAACTTTCAACATCATTAATAGTAATCTCTTCCAAAATATTAAAAATTCCAATATCCACAGTCAATTTTCTAAATCATTATGAAACAATAATATAAACACGACCAAAATCATGAACATCACTACACATAATACCAGAACAAGGCTTTACAAGAGGAAGAAAAATAATCAACATCAATACCCTCAAAAAGTTTCTCTTTAAATCTAGTATCTATATTTTTCATATAAACTATTTTCTAGAACTACTCTTCTTCTTACCACTAAAAGTAAAATCTTCATCAGGAATAGATAGCTTATAAACACCACCATTAGCAGCATACATAAATAGCTTTTTATAATCATCTTCAGTAAACTCTACACCAAGTTCCAAATTCTTATCATCTAAATACTCTTTAAACTTTCCCATAAATCCAGTAGAAATACCCCTAACAGATAATATATCATCAGTAGAACAACTAAGAAGTTCAAACAAATAAGGTCTATCAATATTATCCAAATCATAAATATGTCTATCAGGCCAGCTTTTATCAATACTATATGTTTTATTTTCAATTTTCCTAATAATATTATATGTCCTATTTCCATCATCAAAAACATCAACCAAAATAGGTCTTGCTGGTTTAACCAAAGTATCAAGCACTTCACAACTATTAGGTTCTTCCTCTTCCATACTACGAAGATTAAAAACTGCATCAACTCTATTTTTTAAATCAATAAGTTCATCAAACTTCAAATGACTAATATAACTAGCAAAATCTGCACTAGTTATATCAATAACTTTAACTCTTTTTTCCATAATATCTACCTCTTAATATTTTTTCCAGTCAAAAATCAGACCATATTCTACCAAAAACATTAATATTTGTCAAACAAAACAACAAAAAAAGACTAAATGCATAAACACAACTCTTAAAAAAATCATTTTTTAATAATCTTATCCTTTAGTTTTTCCTCTTCCTCAAGAACAGAATAAGCAATTTTACCAACTAAAGTTTTAGGAAGTTCTCTTCTAAATTCAAATATTCTAGGCATAGAATACTTAGCAATATATCTCTTGCAATGTTCCTTTATCTCATTCTCAACTTCATCAGTAAGCTTAACTTCCTTCTTAAGAACAACAAAAGCCTTAGCAATTTGACCACGATACTGATCTGCTACACCTATAACAGTACAACTAGATACATATTCATGTTTATTAATTATATTTTCTATATAAGAAGGATAAATATTATACCCAGAAGAAACTATTATTCTCTTAAGTCTAGATTTAAAATAAATAAAACCATCCTCATCCATACACCCAATATCCCCAGTATGAAGCCATATCTTACCATCTTTATGCTTTTTTAAAGTATTTAAAGTTTCTTCTTCTTCATCTAAATAACCTTGCATAACAGTAGGACCACATATACAAATTTCCCCATCTTCCATCACATCTGCTTCTTTAAAAGTACCAAGCTTTACAATCTTATAAACCATATCCGGAAAAGGAATCCCAATTCCACGTTCTCTACTAACCAAAGTAGGACTAAGACATGTAGCGGCGCACGCCTCAGTAAGACCATATCCAACTCTTATCTTAGCCTTAGAACCATACTTCTGAAACATATTATTATACTTTTTAAGGTTCTCACTATCCATAATATCTCCGCCTGAAACAATACAATTAATAGAAGAAAAATCTTTTTCCTTAAGTTTCTTATTATTATAAAGAGCCTCAAATAAAGTAGGAACCCCAACCATAAAATTAGGTCTAGTCCTGCGAATAAGCTTACCAAGTTCCTTTCCCTTAAAAGTAGGAACCAAAATACACATCATACCAATATGTAAACAAGTATGAATACAAACACCAAGACCAAAGCCATGAAAAATAGGCATAATACACAAAATAGAATCCCCAGCTTTAGCAGGATCACACATATAATGAGCCTGATAAGCAAGAGCATTAAAAGATAGATTAGAAAGCTTTATCCCCTTAGGAGTACCACTAGTACCACCACTATAAAGAATAACAGCAAGATCATCCGCATTTCTAGAAACAGCATAATCTTCATAATAAGAACTACCACATTGAATAAACTTCTTAAAAGATAAAACCTCTCTATTTTGAAAAGCCTTCAAAAAAACTTGTCTAATCTTCTTAATAGCCTTAGTAACATCAGTAGTAAAAACAGAATACATTAACTTCTTAAACCCAACCAAATCATCCCCAGCCGAAGACACAATAACCTTCTTAACACTGGTATTATTAATAATATTAATAACCTTTTTATAATTAATATCAATAGTCATAATAACCTTAGATTTAGTTTTATTAAGATACATCTCAATTTCCTTTTCACTAGACAAAGGATGAATCATATTAGCAACAGCCCCAACCATATTAACAGCATAAAACATATAAAGAGCCGACGGAGTATTAGGCATACATATACTAACAACATCCCCCTCACCAACACCAATAGTTCTAAGAGACTTAGCACACTCAATTATCTTATCAACAAATTCCTTATAAGTAATTTTATTATTATAATAAGAAATAGCATACATATTAGGATACTTAAAAGCAGTTTCCATAATATAACTAACCATAGAACCATTAAAATAATCTAAATGATGAGGAACATCACCATAAAACTTATACCAAGGATAATCATCTTTATTTAATATCGATTTTATCATCGCAATTACCCTCCAAAAGTTCAGGATTATTAAATATATAATCAAGTAACTTTATAGCCCTAACAAAATAAAAACCATCCGCAATTCTCTCATCTAAAGTAATACCAAAATTACAAAAGAAATGCTTTTCTCTCTTACCAGAAACATATATTTCCTTCTCATAAATCTTACCCATAGTAATAAAAACAGAATTAGTACCAAAATCACTCAAATGATGATGTATAGCTTCTTTACAATCAATACTACCTAAATTAGACACTATAACACTACTATAGTACAAAATATCGCGAGTCATAGATCTAGGTAAAAAATCATGTTTATCTAAAAACTTAAATACTCCGGCTATCATACTTCTCAAAAATTTAGGAAGATTTCCAACATTTGCAACCAAATCATCCGCACCACTAGATTTACTACTTCTAATAGCTTTTACATCACCTTTTATCTTTTTGCTAATACTAAAAACATTATCATTTTCCTTAACCTTAAGAACCTTCATAAGTTCCCCCGCCGAATCATCAAAACTAGTCTTAGCAACATATGATATTAAAACATCATTTCTATCATAAAAATATCCATTAACTAAAAACCTATTAAGAAGAGGTCTATTATAAAAAACCTTACCTATTCCTGTACAAAAAACATGAAAATATGTAAGATGTATATCACCTTTCTTATTAACATTATCAACATACTTAACAAGATTAGTAACATCTATAGGATAATCAATATAAACCTCATTAGAACATCTACTCTTTCCTAAATGATACATAATATGATTAATACCATTTATATCTCTAACCCTTTTACCATCTTTTCTATCACCAAATCTACCCATATTTAACACCCTCCAAATAATTAATAGCACTTTTTACAGTCTCTTCTAGAGTAACACAATAATCCTTACCCAATTTATCTTTATAAAGAAAATCTAAAAATTGACATCTAATAGCATCATTAGGTCTACCATATACAAAATTACCTCTATTAAGCATATAACCAAACTCAGCATTAGTGGAAAGACCCAACATATCACTACTTCTTGGAATCCAAAACATAACAATAGTAGAGCTTTCCAAAGCCTCCTGATCCCATTTTATTTCCTTAATACCAGTATCTACATCATAATAAGCTTTTTCTCTAAACTCAGGTACATACAAAGTATTAGAAAAACCATACTTAGAAAACAAAGAAATAGCCTCATCTCTCCAAGAAGAAACATCACTACTTCTAGGAGTAGGTCCTGCTAAAAAACAAGAAATACAATCTTTATCAATTTTATCCCCAGTATAAACAACTTTCATAACATATCCTCCAATTCAATTATAGCACATTTCAAAAGAATATGAATATAATAAATTGTAATCAAAGGAGGAATATAATGAAAAAACTAATTACTCTAATTACTTGTATAACAATACTAGTTTTATGTCTAATTCTATATTGTTTCACTTCAAGTAAAGAAAGTAATAATTTAACAAAGATAGAAGTTGCAGAAGTAACTCATAGTGTATTCTATGCACCACAATATGTAGCAATAGAAAAAGGTTACTTCAAAGAGCAAGGCCTAGACATAAAACTAACACTAACAAGTGGCGCAGATAATGTAATGGCCGCAGTACTTTCAAACGATGCAGATATAGGATTATCAGGAAGTGAGGCAACAATTTATGTATACAACAAAGGAGAAAAAGACTACATAAAAACATTTGCACAACTAACACAAAAAGATGGTTCATTTCTAATATCTAGAACAAACATCAAAAACTTTAAAATAGAAGATCTAAAAGGAAAATATATAATTGGAGGAAGACAAGGAGGAATGCCAGAAATGACACTAGAATATGCCCTTAAACAAAACAATATAAATCCCAAAAAAGACCTAAAAATAGATACTAGTATTGCATTTGCTTCAATGGCCGGCACATTTATCGGAGGAACCGGAGACTTTGTCGCATTATTTGAACCTCAAGCAACAAAAATAGTAAACGAAGGATATGGTTACAAAGTAAAACAACTAGGAACCTTAACAGACAATGTTCCCTACACAGCATACAATGCTAGAAAAAGCTTTATAGAAAACAATAAAGATACCATTAAAAAATTTAATACTGCAATCCAAAAAGGATTAGATTTTGTAAACACACATACAAGTGATGAAATCACAAAAGCAATAATGAACCAATTTCCAGATACATCATACAATGATATAAAAAATTCCATAGAAAGCTACAAACAAAACAACACATGGCCAAAAAACACAAAATTTACTAAAGAATCATTTAATCATTTACAAGATATAGTAATAGAAGCAGGATTCCTAAACAAAAAAGTAAACTATAAAGATTTAATTTATGAACAATAATTTATTAGAAATTAAAAATCTAAGTAAAATATATCACACAAAAGAAAAAGAGACACTAGCACTAGAAAATATAAGTTTCAATATCAAAGAAAAAGAATTCATTTCCTTAGTCGGACCTTCCGGATGTGGTAAATCTACAATACTAACCATTCTTGCAAACATAATAAAAGATTATAAAGGAACAATAAAATATAGCAAAAACAATCCTAAAATTGGATATATGTTACAAGAAGATTCCCTATTTCCATGGAAAACAGTATTAGAAAATGCTTGTTTAGGATTAGAAATAAAAAAAGAACTTAATAAAGAAACAAAACAAAATGTAATAAATCTATTAAATAAATATGGTTTAAAAGACTTTATAAACAGTTATCCAAGTAGTTTATCCGGAGGACTAAAACAAAGAGTCGCCCTAATAAGAACATTAGCAATAAATCCAGATATACTACTATTAGATGAACCATTCTCAGCACTAGACTATCAAACAAGACTAGCCCTATCCGATGACTTAAAAAACATAATAAACGAAGAAAACAAAACAACAATTATGGTAACACATGACATAACCGAAGCAATAAGTATGTCAGATAAAGTAATAATATTAACAAACAGACCAGGAAAAATAAAAAAAATAATAGATATAAATTTAGAAAAACCAAGCACTCCAACTGAAAATAGAAAAGATAAAAACTTCATAAAATACTATGATTTAATATGGAAAGAACTTGATCATCATGTATAGTGAAGAGCATAGCAAATACTTAAAAAGCATAAAAAAGAAAAAACATATAATAACATTCTTTAAAATAGCAATAATAACAAACTTTTTATTAATTTGGGAAATAACAGCAAGATTAGGAATTATAAATTCATTTTTAACATCATACCCCACCAAAGTAATAAAAACAACAATAGATTTATATAACAGTAATAATTTATTAAATCACATATGGGTAACAGTACACGAAACAATAATAAGTTTTTCTCTAGCAAGCATAATTGGTCTATTAACAGCATGCCTACTTTGGAGTAGCAAAACCCTATCAAAAATACTAGATCCATATTTAACAGTCCTAAACTCACTTCCAAAAATATCACTAGGACCACTTATTATCATCTGGATAGGAGCAAACACAAACTCAATAATATTCATGGCATTATTAATATCAATATTCACAACCATAATAGGAATGTACAATGCCTTTATAACAACAGACAAATCCAAAATAATATTAATGAAATCATTCGGAGCAAACAAACTTCAAATATTTATGAAACTAATAATAAGAGGAAATACAAAAAGTATAGTAAACACCCTAAAAATAAATATTAGTCTGTCTCTAATAGGAGTAATAATGGGAGAACTATTAGTATCAAAACAAGGACTAGGATACCTAATAACATATGGATCGCAAATATTTAACCTTAACTTAGTAATAACATCAATATTTATACTAGGCATAATATCCTACATATTATATATTTTAATAGATTTACTAGAAAAAAGAATAAAATAGCTTTTGCTATTTTATTTAATAAAAAACAAAAAAGAAAGGATAATAATGAAACATAAATATAAAATAATAGTTTATGCAATATGCAAAAACGAAGAAAAATTCATCAAAAGATGGATAAACTCAATGAAAGAAGCCGATGATATCTATGTATTAGATACAGGTTCTACCGACAACTCAGTAAAACTCTTAAAAGAAGGTAAAGTACATGTAACACAAAAACAAATTAATCCATTCAGATTTGACACAGCAAGAAATGAATCATTAAAATTAGTTCCAGAAGATACCGATATATGTGTATGTACTGATATAGACGAAGTATTTAACAAAGGCTGGAGAAACCTATTAGAACAAAACTGGGAAAATGATTTAACAAGAGTAAAATATAAAATGAACTGGTCATTTGATGAAAATAATAAACCACAAATAACATATTATCAAAGTAAAATTCACACTAGATACGATTACATATGGACTCATCCTGTCCATGAAGTTATAGAAAATATAAATAACAATGAAAAAGTAAAAACAATAAATAATTTAACAATAAATCATTATCCAGATAAAACAAAGTCAAGAAATAGCTATCTCCCCCTATTAGAATTAGCAGTAAAAGAAAATAATAAAGATGATAGAAATATGCATTATCTAGGACGAGAATACATGTATTATCACAAAAATAATAAAGCAATAAAAACCTTAAAAAAACATTTAAAACTAAAATCTTCAACATGGAAAGAAGAAAGAGCAACATCTATGAGGTTTATAGCAAGATGTTATAATAGACAAAACAAATTAAAAAAAGCAGAAAAATGGTATAACAAATCTATAAAAGAAGCACCTAATCTAAGAGATTCATATGTAGAAAAAGCATTATTAGAATATACAAAAAAAGAATATGATAAAGTAATTGACTTGTGCACAAAAGCATTAAGTATAAAAAACAACAATAAGTACATAAATGAATCATTTAGCTATGATGGAACAATAGAAGATCTACTATCTCTATGTTACTATTATAAAAAGAATAAAGAACTAGCCCTATATTATATTGAAAAAGCAATAGCTAAAAAACCAAACGATAAAAGATTGAAAACAAACAAAGAATATTTCAAAGACTAATGAAAAATTTAGTCTTTTTAACATAACATTAAATATAAAAGGTGATTAGATGAATACAACTATAGCATTTATTCTATCAAGTATAGCAGGACTTTCAACAATAATAGGAAGTCTAATTATATTTATATCAAAAAAAAGGACATTAAATTTCTTAATTGGAGGAATAGCCTTTGCATCCGGAGTAATGTTCTTTTTATCAATATTAGACTTAATACCAGAAAGCATAATTTTTTTAACAAACAGCTATAAAATAAAACCAAGCATATTAATTACACTAGTTTTCTTTGTATTAGGAATATGTCTATCTATAATAATAAATAAATTATTCCCTAGTACAATGAACAATAAAAATCTATATAAATTAGGAATAATTACTATGATAGGAATAACTATACATAATATTCCCGAAGGTATTGCAACATTCATAACAACAAATGAAAATATAAAACTAGGAATAAGTATAACAATAGCTATAACAATGCACAACATTCCTGAAGATTGTAGCCCTCATGTATCACAATAGAAATATAATATTGGTTTAAAATTAAAAACTACCAATCATAATTTATATTATTATTTATTATTATTTTGGTAGTTTTTCTATTAATTATTATCTTCTAATAGTAATTTTTTCAATTGTATCATTATCTTGAAGTTCAGTTTTTGCCTTATCCCTTATTTTTTTTAATATTTCAATAAGTTCTTCTCTATATTTTCGATTAGTAAGTTGTCCGTTAAAACAAAACTCTCTTATACCATCATTATATATTCCATCAACTATTTCTGTTAATTCCCAATTATATTTTGTAACTATTTTTTCAAACATAGGTAATTTGTCTTCTGTAAATGATACTAATGGTTTTGTTGTTTCTAGAAATTTCATTGACTCCTCAAACAATAAACTGCCAAGGCCTAGTTTTCTATATTCGTCTGAAACAAATAATGTACATATTTTCTTTTCTTCATCATCTTTTTTCAAACAACTTAGTGCAATAATTTTACCATCTTCATTTTTTACAAAGATAATATTTCTATTTGGTGTTAAGCATCCTTTAATTTGTTTGTCATAAAACCATTCTTTATAACCTGGATATGTACCATTTAAGTGGATAGTAAGTTCATATATTTCATCAGCAAGTTTCATAAAACTTTCTTGATTTGTTTCTGAAATATAATTTTTAATATTATCTATTTTCATGTAAATACCTCCTTTAAATCAATTCTATTTCTATTGCTAGTACACCATATTTATCTTGTTGTTCTGTTGTATATATTTCGTTTAATGTATGTAGAAGTTCATCTTTTGTTATACTTTTATCACCAATAACTTCAATACCAAAATCATTTACTAAATCATCAAAATTTTTATATTTATATATTTTTTTTACTTTTGTATTCAAATATTCAATATCTTCACTTAATTTTTCAAAAATAATTATATCATTTATTTCTAAATCTTTTCTTTTTTCATCATTTAACCTTAATTCTAATCTTTTTGTTCCATTTTTAATGTAATTAAAATATTGTGGTAATAGTTTCATTTTATATGTTTTCATAAACTTTTTCCTTCCTTTAGTTCTTCATAGATATATTCATTTTCTTTTATGTAACGATAAAATTGTGGTACTACAAAATTTTTTTCTTCTTTTTTTATTTCTCTTAAATAAATTGGTGTTTTAAATTTAACTGCTTTAACTATTTTAAGAGCATAACATTTATCACAGCCATTAAAATAATCTATTATATCACTATTATTTTTATTATTAGTCGCTTCCAATATATAATCGATATTTCCTTCGAGAATTTTATCTACAATTATATATCCTACAATAGCTTTTTCTTCTTCAGAAGAATAAACAAATATTTTTTTATTACAATTTTTTTCTCCAATACTTTTTCTTCTGTATTCGTATAACTTTGTTCCGTTAAAAATTTGATTTGCATATTTTGTTTTTATTGAAATTAGTATCAATTGTTCCATTACAACACCTCATAAATATTATAACATTAAAGCAACATTTATTGTTGACTTTTAATAACTAAAAATTAAATATATCAGTCAATATATAAATACCTATCAAAGTATCTTATTAGACAAATACGCTAAAAATAAAGGTAGTCGAATTTTTATACAACATTTTTGGCATAGTTATTACGACATTTGTTACATATTGACTATTGATATTCTTGTGATACAATATAGTAGAATATGAAATAATTGTATTTAAAGTGCTAATCTTAGATCAGAGATTAGTGCTTTTTCATATTCTAATACCCCTTTAAATTTAGTTTTTATGGCCGAACTTTGGGCCATAAATCATATAAAAAACTATTAAAATTTGATCGAAAATATCAAAAAAACATATTAGAAAAGTATGTACGTTTGTATAACGCTTTTTTTAAACCTTTTATTTATAAGGGTTTGTGAATATTGCAAAATTAACGATTGTATAACACTTTTTATAAATGTAAACACTAGTGTTTTTGCTAATACCTTATAAAATAAGCTAAAACTAGCCACTGGCTAGTTGTTTGTAAACAGGTTTATCCTGCTTACTTTAGAATTTAAGAGATCACGATTTTTACGGCCTAAATTTCGGTCATTTTTCAGTCTATAACTATAGCTATTTTTTTTATAAATAAATAGTCATACTTTCACATAAATTTAACTAGATAGTAAAAAATAAAGGGGGTATTTTTATAAAACAAGATTTAAAATTTAATTTATTTTATGACAATGATAATGAAGAATTAGAAAATTTATTAATAGAAGTTATCATAAATTATTTAAAAACTAAAAAAGAAATGGGCTGTAATTTTGGTTAAAACGCGTTATTATAAATATAAACCAATATTATATTTCTTTTAAATAAGGAGGGAAAATGTATAACACATTAAGAAATATAGTAAAAGAATATTTGGTTGCAATTTACATAAGACTATCTAAAGAAGATGACAATTTAGGTGAAAGTGAAAGTATCGGGAATCAAAAAATATTATTAACTAAATATGTCAAAGAGCAAGGTTATACTTTAGTAGACATTTACATTGATGATGGATATACTGGTACAAATTTTAATAGGCCAAATTTTCAAAGAATGTTAAAAGATATTGAAAATGGAAAAGTAAATATGGTTATTACTAAAGATTTATCAAGGTTATCAAGAGATTATATTGGTACCGGAGAATATGTGGAAAAATGGTTCCCAGCGCATAATGTTAGATATGTTGCTCTAACAGATAATATAGATACATTTTTAGATAATTCGAATAATGATATTGCGCCATTTAAAGCAATATTAAATGATATGTATGCTAAAGATTTATCAAAAAAAATTAGAACTGCACTTCATACTATGCAAAGCGAAGGCAAATGGGTTGGTGGTTGTCCTCCTTTTGGATATAAAGTAGATCCAAACAATAAAAATCATTTAGTTATAGATGAAGTTGAGGCACCAATTGTTAAAAGAATATTTGATATGTTTGCTAGTGGTATTAGAATTAATAAGATAAGAGATACTTTTAATAATGAAAATATACCAACATTTTCTATAACTAGAAATAGAAATTTTACAAGGAATGGTAATAATGGAAATATTTATGGATATTGGTGCAATACTACAATAAAAAAGATATTACAAAATAGATTATATACTGGAGATATGATTCAAAATAGACGTTCTAGATTAAGTTATAAATATCGTAAAATAATCTGTAATCCAAAAGAAAATTGGATAATCGTAGAAAATACTCATGAACCTATTATTGATAAAAATACGTTTAACAAAGTTCAATCATTATTACCAAAACAACATCAACGAAATGATAAAAAAGAATTATTTTTATTAGATGGATTATTAAAATGTGCTGATTGTGGTCATAATATTGGAATTAGAGCAAGGCGTGCTAATGGAAAAAGTACAACAGTTTGCAATTATTATAGAAAATATAATAAAGATTTTAGACTATGTACTGCGCATGGTTTTGATTATGACACTTTAGAACGTGGTATAGTAAATGAAATTAAGAAAATAATATATTTAGTTCGTGATGATAAATTAGAGTCAGAAATACTTAAAAAATATAAAAATAATAATACATTTGATACTTATACTAAAACAAAACAAAAATTAGAAATTGAAATTGAAACCTTAAAAAATAATTTAGATAATATGTATATTGATAAACTGCAGAATAAAATAACTGAAGAAATGTATCAAAGAATACAGGAAAAACTTAACAAAGAAATATCTTTAAAAAAGGATAAATTAAACGAAATAAATGAATATTTAGAAAAGACAAATAAAGATGAAGATACATTTAATATTATAAAAAAAGAAGTTCTAGAATTTAGAGACAGATATCCAAATAGGGATTTAATCTTAAAACTAATTAAAAATATTTTCATACACGAAGATGGAAATATTGATATTTATTTTAACTTTAAAGAGTTAAATTTTATTTATAATAAGCGTGATGCCTGATAACTTCAATCAGAAGGAATAAGTATAGCCCTACCAATTTACTACTACACAAAAAGCAAAAAAAAAGCAATATTTTACACAGTGATATGTGCAATAAGTGAACCAATTGGAGCAATTATAGCCTATTTGTTCTTGAAACCAAACTATTTAACATTAGGAATAGTATATGCCATAATAGCAGGTATAATGGCTTACATATCAATGTATGAACTATTTCCAAGTATAACAAAATATAAAAGATATAGAATAACATATACATTCTATATCTTAGGATTAATATTAGTCATTATAAATAAATTATTATTTTAAATCAGTATTATATTTTTTAACAATAGGAAAATAATCATAACCATTAAGATTAAATCCATCTAACTTACTATTAGAATAACCAAGTACATAAATTGAGTCATCTTTAAGGTAAACATTACTAAAATAGTCATTTTTGTTTCCTTTTATAATATTACTCTCTTCTTCATATAAATCTTTATCATATTTTACAATAACAGCATCTGTTACAGAACCTTTTCCTGTATACCCCACTGCAATAATAGAATCATCGACAACATTAACATCTGCAAAGTAATTAATAGTATTAGAACTATATTTTACATCATCAACTTTATTACCAGAATCATCAAAAACCACAATAGCAGCACTCGAAGTATTAGTACTCTTAGTGTTAACAATCTTAGTAGTACTAGTAACATATTTATCATCAAATTTTACTATACCAGTAATACCATTTTTATCTGTATAACCATAAGAACCAGACCATTTCTTATCAAAAGACTTATCATATTTTATAATAATACCAGAATTACTCTTACCAAGCCCTACAACAACATAACCATCTTTTTCAATTAAAACATCATTAAACTTACCATTAAAAGGACCACCATTATTAGTTCTTTTTAATTCATTACCATCTTTATCAAACTTAATCAAAATTCCTCCACCTGTCTTATGATTACCCATATAACCTTCACCATAAACAGATGTACCTACAACTATATAATCATCTCCATCAGGTTTTATCTTTAAAAGTTCAGTCTTACCAATACCTCTAACATTCTTTCTCCAAATCATTTTAAAAGATTTATCATACTTAACAATAAGCCCTTCAGACAAACCCTCATCCTTTTGATCTTTTGTCATTTCAACAGAACCAATAGCAACATATCCATCAGAAACTTTAATAACATCATTAAAATAACTGTTATAACCACGTTTAAACCCTACTTCATTAACAACCTTACCATCTTTATAATTAAATATAGTCGCCTTATTATAACCATTATCATAATCATTAAAATCACTATACCTATAATCACTAAAACCTACTCCAACATAATTCTTATCATCATCTAAAACAGCACTGTTAACAACTGAATAAAAAGTTGAACTCTTTCTCATATTATAATATCTAATTCCAAAATAAACAAGTTCAGCAACAAGTACAATAGCTAAAATAATCATTATAATCTTAAATATTTTTTTTTGTTTTTTACTCATTATAAACACATCTCCTCAAAATAAAATAGCTTCTAACTACAATATAATTTTAACACAATATTATAACCATTTCAATTAATAAAAAAGAAAACTATTTATCAGTTTTCTTCTTATCTTTTCCTTCAAGTTTTTTAGTAATTTCTTTAGTAGCCTTAATAGCAGCCTTTCTTAAATCTTCTACTGCACTTTCAACAACAGGGGTAGCTTTTTTCTTAGCATACTTAGCAAGTTCATCTATTTTAACTTTGATTTCTTCACTTTTAGCCTTTGCTATTTCTAAAACTTTTTCCTTATCTAAATCTTGAAGTTCATCTTTTATTTCAGCAATTCTTTCTTCAATTTGAATTCTAACATCTTCATAATCAATTTCTTTTACTTTCTTACATAAATCATCAATCTTATCACTTAAAATTTTTCTTGTTTCACTACCCTTTCTAGGTGCAAATAAAAGCCCTAACCCTGCTCCTATAGCAGCACCTGTAACTAAAGTACCAAATGTTTTCTTTTTCATAATATTACCTCCTTATTTTCTTTTCCTAAATATTTTTTCTATCATAAAAAGTGCCTTACCAACAATAGTTTCACTAACTGTAGTAATAGTATCAGTAACAGTATCTATAGCTGTAAAAATACCATTAACACTTTTTAATTTCTTTTCACAATCATCAAGTATCATATTCATCTTATCAACAGTATACAATAATTTTATGCTTCCAATTATTAAAAATACAATTAAAACAGAACACAAAACTAAAAGTATAGTAAGTAGTACACTATTAGCTCCCATAAAATACCTCCTTATTCTTTATTTTCATACATCATGTCAATCAAATCATAAAGATTTTTTTCTTCAGGCTCTTCTTCTTTTGCACTATTATTTAAATCAGTATCCGCTATCTTCTTAATCTTTTTTATTTCTTTAGCAGTCTTTGGTTTTATTTGTTCCTTAGTGATTTCAAGATTGTTCTTTTTCTCAACCTCTTTTTGAGCCTTTATTTGACTATCAACTTCTTTACTAAGTTCTTCGTTTTTAGTACTTCTAGTAGTCTTAGCAGCAGAAATACTCTTTTCCTTAGCACTATCCTTATAATCAACATTATATTCAAGTCCTAAATCATCAAAGTACTCCTCTGCATCCCCTAAAGTAAGTTTAGAAATAGCAGGTCTATCATCAGTTTTCATATCATACAAAAGTCCCAAATCATCATCTTCTTCATGAGATTCAAAACCAAATGCCTTTTGTCTAACAGTATCAAGAGTAACCTCAGGTTTCTTCTCTTTCTCTTTAGCAAACATTTCATTAAAAGACGAAACATCATCATTACGAGGCTTTTCAAGCACAGGACTAACTCCAACAAAACCGTATACAGGAGATATAACAGGAGAAGGCTTAAACTTTTCTTTAGGTTTCTCATCCTTATATCCACCATATAAAGGTTTCTTAGGCTCTTCTTTTCTCTTAATTTCAGGTTTAGGTTTAGGAGCCATTCTCTTCTCTTCCATAATGAAATCTTCTTCATCAAATATAACTGGCGTTCTACGATGTTGTTCCCTTCTCATAGGTCTAACAGAAGTCTCTTGCATAACCGGTTCCTTAACCTCTTCTTTAGGAAGTTCAATTTTCTTAGGAATAGTCTTTTCAATATCAATCTTCTTAACTACCTCTTCCTTGACCTCTTCAGCCTCTTTCTTTAGCTCTTCCTCAGACTTTTCAAGCTCTTCAAACTCATCATCCTCAAAAATAGCATTCTTTATTTTATCTAATAATTTCATATATACACCTCTTTAGTCCGAAGATTCCATATCTATGACATCCTCATCAGTCTTAGAATCTTTTTCATCATAAACCCCATATTCTTCTACATACTGTAAGAAACTATCTGTATTTTTCTCAGGTCCCAAAGTAAATAGCTTAGAATCATAAACTAAAGCATTAGAACCAATCATACTATCAATTATTTTATAATTATAATCAATATTTTTAAGAACTATTAAACTATCTGATATTGCTCTTTTTACATCATTAGTTATAACTTCAATCTTAGCATAATTATACATCACTTGAACTAAATAACCACCCTTAGATTTACTAACTAAAACATATCCATTTAAATCATTATATAAAATGTCTTTACTAAACTTATACTTCTCAGAATCAAACTCATAATTATTTTGTTTCTTATTATAATAACTAATAATATCAACATATAAATAATACTTATCACCATAAGAATATAAAATCTCATTACCATCAAGATCCCCAATTAAAGTCATATGAAGAGGTAAATAAAGTTTATACCCCTCTAAATAAGTATTAGTTTTCAAAGAATCTTCTTCCAATGTTTTATCAATTATTCCACTATAATTTAAATTATCTATATTAGTACAACCAGTAAGACAAAACAAAGCAATAATCAATAATATATACTTTTTCATACTCACCTCTTCTATTATAACAAAACACTCATAAAATTTAAACTTTTTTTACAGCACTTAACATATAAATTTTACAACCTTTACTAGAAAATTTCTTTTCATATTCTGTCATAACATTATTATAATTCAGTCTTTTATGTAAGTCCAGTGATAAATCACTTATTTTATATCCAAATTCTGACAATGAAACAACAGAATATTCAAAAAAAGCCTCATTATCAGTCTTCAAAACAATTTTTTTATCACCTGAAAACATTATATCATATTTTTCCAAAAATCTAAAGTTAGTTAATCTTCTTTTCTCATGTCTAGCCTTAGGCCATGGATCAGAAAAATTAAGATACAAAGTATCAACTTCATGAAAAAATATCTCATCAACCTTAAAAGCATCAAAATTAATTAAACATAAATTAGATAAAACAGGTAACTTTTCTATTTCTTTAACACCAAGAGCAAGAACAGTGTCAATTCTTTCAATGCCAATATAATTAACATTAGGATTATTTCTAGCCATCTCATAAATAAATGTACACTTACCAGTACCTATCTCAACACATATAGGATTATCATTTTCAAATACTTCTCTCCATTTTCCTTTAAAAGAAAAGCTATCAAGAACATACTTACTATTTAAAAGAATACTATCCTTATCTTTAACATTTCTAACACGCATAAAAATCACCTAACATATATTATACTATAGTAAAGTAACAAAATAAACAAAAAAGAATATAATAAAAATGAAAAAGGAGGAGGAATACATGCCTAACCAAATGCCATATGGATTCATGAACCAAAGTTACTTTACACCAAATCCAAACGAAAATCCTTTTATGAATCAAAATTATAATAATAACAAAATAAATGAACTAGAACAAAGAATAAGCATTCTAGAAGACAAAGTAAAACAATTAGAAAATATAACTAATATAAAACCAACATATGACTACAAAACAAGTATGAATATGATGTAACAAAAAAAATACATTTACAACAATGTATTTTTAATTGCAATAATTTATTTAATATTAAATCTTTGAACATCATAATTATAATTACTTAACAATTCATCCGTAGATAACTCTCTGTTATAAACTCTAATAGAATATATTTTACCCTTGAAATAATAATAACTTCCTCCAAGAAATATCGCAGCATTAGGAGTTCTAGCATCGATATTAAATTCTACAGATCTTTGTAATGAATTGTTTTTATATAATTTATACATTCTATTATTTCTAGTATTAGTATATTCTATAATTTTACCTACATCACTAGCATCATAATCCATTCTAGTAGTACCATAATGTGATGATCCATCTCCAGTATCAAACCCAATCTGATAAGCACTACTAATCCACAACGAACCATATTGTAAAACAGAAGTACCATTATTAACAGTATTAAATATCATCTGATAATTAGCATCACGTTTTTCAGGTTTTAGAACTACCTCAATAGTATGAGCTTTAGAAATATTATAAACTGCACCACTTGTTTTATAAGCATAATCATTACTACCATCAAAAGATAAATTATCCTTATTCCAAGTAGGGCCACTTAAAGTAACATCATTACTATGTCCACTTAAATCCTTCCAAGTTGTCGAAGAAAAACTTCTTGCATCACCATTATTAGCATATCCATCATACCATAACATCAAACCATTAGAAGCATATCCAGAATAATTATTTGTATAAGCATTTATTCTACGACCATTTGACGTTTGCAATTCAGAATCATCTATTACTTTTTTATACGTTGTATTATCTTCACTCACATACGTTACAGCATCATAATATGTTCGTTGATCACCAAAATAATTCCATACTGCAACCTCATCTAAATCATAGATACTTTCCAAATCAACTGTTACACACTGATTATTTGTATATGAACTAGCATTCGCCCAATTTGAATAAGTTATATCGCCATCTGTTATTCTTGAATATGGTCTAGCACTTGCCTCAGAAGTAGTTCCTGTAACAGTTTTACTCTTAGCAACATTTACTCCATCTTTAATAGCCTGTATCTCTACCCAATGATTAGCACTATTACTACTATTATAATTAGTACAATCTTTTATATATCTTACATTATTTAACTTAGTCGTCCTCTTTTTAGGTTTAACATCAACATAACTAATCTTAGCATAACCATTACCAGAATTAGCCCCAGCAATCATCTTACCACCAACAAAGTATTTACCACTATAATGAAGTGTATTATTTGTATGAGTTATTGTAGTACTGTTTTTTACTGAGTTTGCTCCGGCATATCCACTTATGTAGGAAGAACCCCCTCCAGCCGAAGTATGTTGCCCAGAGCCACCACCGTAGTAGCCTCCGCCTCCACCAGAGTGAAAATCATTACCACCTATACCAAAACTTCCCGAAGTAGTTGTCGTATATGAACTACTACATGCAGCAGATTGCCCTCCAGAATTTTGCGTTCCACTACTACCATATTTATAACAATTACTATTTATATTTTGAGCTTTTTCACCATATAAAGCTCCGCCATCTCCGCCATAACCAGAATAATTAGGTGCAGAAGTATGTGAATCTCCTCCGCCTCCACCACCGGCAACCATTATTCTAGATATTAAAGAAGAAGCACTATTCCAATCACCACCAACAAGCCTAACATCAGTAGAACCCCCGCCTCCGCCAGCATTACTATTACTAGCATAAAAATGACCAATACTACCACCATTATATCCCTTACCATTATTAGTCACAGCATCACTACTTGTACCAGAATGACTAGAGCCCATTCCACCTACATAAAAAAACAACTTATCATTAGCCTCTAAATACACATAACCACTAGTATAACCACCCTTACCTCCAGAATAAGAAGCAGAATACTTAGCAGACCCACCTTCTGCACCAGCCATTTCTATGTAGTAATATCCATCTCTTGGTACAGTATATTCTTGAACATCACCGGTATAATTAAATGTTTTTGCATCTACTCCAATGTCCATACTTTCTGGTCTTTGTTCTGCCTCTATTTTTAACTTCAAAAATGCTTTATAATCCTCAAGTTTAGATATCTCTTCTTCTTTTGATTTATCAAGCCATATTCTAAGTTTATAATTAATTATTTCATTTTTATAAATAATGTCACTATCAATTACATTCTTTACTTTTTCTAGTGACATTGGTCCATATTCTTCACCATTTATTTCAAGTCCTACTTTTATATATTTTGTATCAAGAACTTTACCAGTATAAGAACTAGGAACTTTATTTATTAATTTCAAATCATATTTAGCAGGAACATCTCCAATATTCTTGATATTAAAATCATATGTTTCCTCTTGTAATAAGCCTTCTTCATCATCCATAATAGTAACCTTTTTATTAATATCATCAAAATTTTCAGTAAGCTTTAGTTCTACACTTCCTGTTTTTATTATTTGCTCATTACTATCACTATTAGTTCCTTTTAACACTGCATAACTAGTTCCACCCAAAAGAGATACTATTCCAAAAAGTGCTATTAAAAGACTTATTATATATTTTTTATTATAAATTGACCCCCCCCCCCCAGAGAAAACATTTGTTCGTTTCATCAGAATCACTCCTTAGTATTTTATATAATTAATAATACATTAAAAAAACTACTTTTTCAAGTAGTATTTATATATCAAGTTCTTCTAAATAATTTTCACCTTTATGAGGCTCACATCTTAAAAGATTATTATAGTCTCGTTGTCTAAGCACCTCATATAAAACAATAGCCACACAATTAGAAAGATTAAGACTCCTTACATCACCAAGCATAGGTATTCTAATACATCTATCTAAATTACCTTTAAGAATCTTTTTATCAATACCTGTAGACTCTCTTCCAAATATTAAATATATATTCTCCTCTTTATTACTGTAATTAAAATCACTATGAGGTTTCTTACCATACCTTGTAAAATAATAATAAGTACCAGGATTCTCTCTAACAAAGTGATTATAATCCTCATAAACTTTATAATTAAGTTTATCAATATAATTAGCACCACTTCTTTTAATACTTTTCTCATCCAGTGAAAAACCAAGAGGTTTAATAAGATGAAGCATACTACCAGTTGCAACACAAGTTCTCATAATATTACCAGTATTTTGAGGGATTTCAGGTTCAAATAATACTATATTTACCATAACTCATAACCATCCAAAAACTCATCAACTTGTTCAATTGTAACTTTATTTTTACTACTAGAGCTCAATACATCAACAATTTTACCTTGATTAAATATAAGAAGTGTTGGATATTGATAAACTTTTTTAACCAAGTCATTACTCTTATATTCAGAATAAACTTTATCAAGCAAACCACTCTCATCGCTAGAATATCCTAAGTTAAGATAAATAATCTCATCAGTTAAATTATTCTTCTTAACATAATTAGTAAACTTCTTCTCAAAACTTCTACAAACATCCTCATCAGTAGTACACATATACATAACAAGAACATCTCGTTCTTGTAAAACAGTACCAAGATTATTATATTCAACCTCTCTTAAAGTCGAAGTAATTATAGGTTTAGATATCTTATTATCACTATATTGTCTATACCAAGAAAAAATGTACATAGCAACAAGTAAAGTTATAACAATAATAACTCCAAGCATAACATAATTCTTAAATGGTATATCTTTTTTTATTTCATTAGAACCTTTCTTAGTCACATTACCACCTCATTATAATTATATTCTATCACATAAAATTTATAAAGGTAAAGAACTTATTACAAAAATTAATAAAAACCTTTTTTTCTGGCGGACTCAAAAGCATACTTAGAAGTTTTTCCATAAAACTCTTTCATAGAATCAAGTAACAAATATGGATTTTCATTATCTAAAGGCATATATATAAGTGCAAACTTATCAAGAATCTCCTTACTAACACCAATATCAGATAAATATTGTAAATAAGTATAATAATCACCCATAGAAATCTTATCAATACCCTCACCATAAAAAAACTCAAAAATAGTCATAATATAACAGTACAAATCAGTATCCCTAGAAGCATCATAAATTGCTCCTACCTCATTATAAGTCTTCTTATACTTATCAATATATTTAATACTAGACCTTCTATTCAAATACTTAGAAGGCATAGATAAACTATTACCAATCTTAGCACTATCCATGTCTACAACATTTATACTCGAAGTATCCAAATTAAGCATAAAATTTCCACTATGTAAATCATTCAAATAAAAACTAGAAACATCTCCATACTTACGAACCTTATCCATCTCTTCTAAAATATCACCAATTTCCTTAAGATAAGAAATCTTATCACTAACAGAAAACTCTCCAGAATTAAAAATAGTCTTAAGGTCAACCCCATTAATATAAGGCATAGAAAACCCAACAATCTCATCAGAAAAAGAAACAAGTTTCTCAGGAAAAACAAGTTTATCCATACCAATACTATCTTTTTTATTAATCTCTTCATTAATTATATATAATTTATTACTAAAATATTCTCCTTCAGTAACATAAAACTTTTTAAAAACCTTAGAACATTTACTCCATTTATCCTTATCATTAAATACAAAAATATCAGATTCAGTATTTAAAGTAGAAGAAGGAAGTTTTAGTTTTTCAAGAAGTTCCAACCTAGTAGCAGAAATATTTTTAACTTTCATATCACTCCACCCCCAAATGCTAAACTATCTTCTTCTAGCAGAAATAACATCCATAACTGTATATCTCTTACCATTGCAACAAGAAATATAATCATCTACTTCATACTCAACATCATTTTTATGATTCTTTTCCCATAACAAATAAACATCATTATTTAAACCTTTAATACTCTTAGACAGTATCTCTTCATTAGAATCACCATAAACAAGATCAATATTATAAGCATCCTTTCCATCATTTACAACCTTAACCCAAGAATCTGTAATCTCATCAAGTTCTTTATCATCAAAACTAAATCCCGCATCTAAAAAGAAATTCATTCTATCCATAAGTTCAAATAAACTATAATCACTAGAATACTTATAAGCTCTTCTAGTATCTTCAATTAAAGCAAGATTAAGATCATACATTAAAGCAAATCTCTTAACAAGCATAGGAAAATCACTAATAACATCTCTAGGATCATCCCCAGATCTTTTATAAATATCAAAAATTCCCATATCCAAATAACCTTTTTTAGAGTATTCATCAAACATAATTTTATTTATCTCTTCTGGTTTATAATTCTTTTTTACCAACATAACCATCTCCTTAAAAGCATCCATATAATACCACAAAAAAAGAAAAAAATCAAGAAAAAAATGACTAACCAGCCATTTTCTTATCTTTAATTTCCTCACTTATTTTATTAATAAAATCATCAACTTCAAGAGTAACAGTATCACTACTACCATGAAGCCTATAACTTAAAGTATTACTATCAACTTCACTTTGTCCAATAATCAAATTATAAGGATATTTCTTAAGTTGAGCCTCTCTCATTTTATAACCAAGTTTCTCATCACGACTATCTAAATTAACTCTAAAACCTAAAGATTCAAGTTTAGAAACCAAACTCTTAGCATATTCTAAATGATATTCATTATTAACAGGAATAACATTAATTTGAATAGGAGCAAGCCACAAAGGAAGAACCCCTTTAGTCTCTTCTAAAATATAAGCCATAAATCTATCAAGAGATCCAAGTATAGCCCTATGAAGAACAACTGGAGTCTTTTTAGAACCATCTTTATCTATATATTTTAAATCAAATTTAGCAGGCAAACAAAAATCAAGTTGACAAGTAGATAAAGTAATTTCATTCCCTACTGCAGGTTTAACATTAACATCAAGTTTAGGTCCATAAAAAGCAGCTTCCCCAATCTCCTCGGTATACTCTATTCCTAAATCATTTAAAACATCACGAAGTTCACCTTCAGCCTTGTCCCACATATCATCATCAGGATAGTACTTTTCCCTGTCAGAAGGATCTCTTAAAGAAAGAACACACCTATAATCAGTAATATTAAAATCCTTGTAAACATCAAATATTAAATCAACAACATTTTTAAACTCATCTTTAATTTGTCCAGGAGTAACAAATAAATGTGCATCATTTTGACAAAAATGTCTACCTCTTTCAATACCCTTCACAGCACCACTTGCTTCATATCTAAAATCATGAGCAATTTCACCAATTCTAATAGGTAAATCCTTATAAGAATGTAGAGAATTAGCATATATCATCATGTGATGAGGACAATTCATAGGTCTTAAAACAAAACTTTCTCCATCAACTTCCATCGCTGGAAACATATTTTCCTTATAATGATCCCAATGTCCACTAGTCTTATAAAGTTCAACATTTCCAACACAAGGAGTCAAAACATGTTGATAACCAAGTTTTCTTTCCTTACCCTTAATATAATTTTCAAGTTCTTCCCATATTATATAACCATTAGGTAAAAACATAGGAAGTCCACGTCCAACTAAATCATCACTCATAAAAATACCAAGATTTTTCCCTATCTTACGATGATCTCTTTCCTTAGCCTCTTCAAGAAGTCTAAGATATTCATCTAAATCATCCTTTTCATAAAAACATACACCATATATTCTTTGAAGCATCTTATTCTTAGAATCACCTTTATAATAAGCTCCACTAACTTTAAGAAGTTTAAAATTTTTCAAAACCTTAACTGTATCAACATGAGGACCACGACAAAGATCAGTAAAGTCTCCCTGTGTATAACAAGATATAACAGTATCATTACTCATATTATCAATAAGATCAACTTTATAAGGATCATTAGCAAACTTATCAAGAGCCTCTTCTCTAGAAAGCTCTTCACGATATATCCTCTTTCCATCTTTAGAAATCTTTCTCATTTCCTTTTCAATCTTAGGAAGATCTTCTTCCTTAATAACTTCATCACCTAAATCAATATCATAATAAAACCCAGAATCAATAACTGGTCCTACCCAAAACTTAGCATTAGGATATAAATGCTTAACAGCCTGAGCAAGTAAATGTGCACAACTATGATTTAAAACATTTAACTTTTCATCTTCTTTAATATTTATCATAAAACTATTCCTCCATACTTTCTTTTTTTATCAATTTTCTAATTTTATCCTTCTTCGTGCCATGATCGCGCTTACTCCTAAAATAAAGCTCCTTCTGAACAAGCCTAGCCATTCTATAATTATGACTAAAAATAAGTTCCTTCTTTTTTTTAGCAAGCTCATACTTATTCATACTATCAACGTCAAAATCCTCATCAATATCATCCTCAACAGTAAAAATAACAGAAACCTTACTATTATCCTTGCAATCCTCTAAATAAGAATCAAGTTCTTCCAAAAAAGGACTATTAATATGAGTATCTCTTTCAAGTTCTCTCTCTTTAGCAAAAGGATTACCATAAGCAATAATATAATTATTACTATCCTTGACTAGAAGAACATCTCCAACAAGAATATCTTCCCGCGAAACATCATTCCAATCTAAAAAAGATACAAAAGGAAACATATTTTCAACATTCGAATGAGTCATATCAACAAAAGTACCTTTATTAAAGTTATAGTACATATGAAAATAATCATCAATAGTGATATACAAATCTTCATATTTTTTTAGTTTTTTCATTATATCCATAATATTCCCCCTATATTAAAATACAAAAAAAGCCCCTAAAAAGGAGCGTCAAAACGCGGTACCATCCTACCTTATAACTTATATCTATAACGGAATCACCCGGTACTCTATTTCTAGATCAGCTTAGAAGGTAGTAATAAATAAACATTATATTAGCTCTCACCAAACACTAACTCTCTTAAATAAACATTTTATTTACCATGTCCTCATCATTGCCATTAAACTAAGTTTATTATTTTTTCATGAAATTGTCAATTGAAAAACAAATATTTAATTTATAAAAATTTTTACTTTTCTAAATCAATAACAACTTCTTTAACATTAATCAAGTCAAGACTTCTATACTTAACACCACAAGCATCAAAAAGCCTCCTAGAAGCAATAGTATTTTCAGAATCATGATATTTATCACTAAGATAAACAACTTCCCTTATACCAGATTGAATAATCTCTTTAGCACACTCATTACAAGGAAATAAATCAACATAAATTCTAGCATCCTCTAAATCCTTTCTAGATCCTCTATAATTAAGTATAGCATTCCTCTCAGCATGAACAACATACATATACTTAGTATCTAATTTATCCCCTTCTCTATTCCAAGGAAATTCATCATCATGATAACCATTAGGTGCACCATTATAACCAATAGATAAAATTCTATTATTATCACTAACAATACAAGCTCCAACTTGAGTAGAAGGATCCTTACTCCTCATAGCAGATAGCTTAGCAATAGACATAAAATATTCATCCCAATTTAAATAATCTTCTCTTTTTTTAGTCATAAATATAAACCTCCTAGCAATATTCTAACATATTTCTTTGACAAATTCATTATTTTGTTATATATTTGAATAGTTCAAAGAAAGGAGGAGGAAATATGAACAAATATACATTTGAAAATAAAATAAGAGTTAAGGGAGTATTTCCTACTCTTTAAAACTATCTAAGTTCTTTTTATATTTTATAAAAGGAGGAAATATGAAAAAGAACAAAAGTGTTTTTAATATCATTTTACACTATTTAAAAAATGATAAACTAAAACTATTCTTTTATCTTATTCTAGTACTAGCTTCTTACCTACCAGCACTTCTATCAGCATTCTTCTGGGGATTTGCTCTAGAAGCTTTAATAAACAAAAACCTAAACTTATTTTTAACTTACTTAATAATTTGGGAAAGTATTTGGATACTATTTTATTCATTGCTATCCATACCAAGAGATACTTTATATAATTATCTAGAAATAAAGTTTACAAAAAATGTTTCAAAAGACTTATATCATAAAGTATCAAATTTACCATCCATAGCCTTTGAAAAAATGGGTATTGGAGAAATAATAAACAGAGTCTATACAGACCCAGATAGAGTCATGGAACTATTACGTTCACTAATAAGATTAATATGTAAATCACTAGTAGTAATATTCGTAATAGTTATGTGTTTCTACATATCAATAATTTTAGGAATAGAAGTATTAGTATTTGGAATTATAATGGGATTCATTTCTTACAAATTCTTCCCAAAAATACAAAATACACAAAGTGAAATAAAAAAAGATTCAGATGAATACGTAAGAAGTGCAACAGAAAACATAACAGGAATAAGAGAAATAAAAGCACTAGGTATAAAAAATACAATAGAAAAAATAATGTTTAACAAAATAGATACTCTATTTAACAAAAACAAAAAAATAAAAAAATATGAAGTAGCATACTACAATATAAATAACTTCATCTATTTCCTATTACAATTTATAATCCTAGCATCATGTGGATATTTTGTAGTAAAAGGACAAATAGCTTATAGTATATTCATAGTAATAGAAAGTTATATCTGGAGAATAGATGACGTAGTAGAAAGTCTAAGTGACTTTGGAGTAAACTATAACAAAATAAAAGTTTCATTAACAAGAATAGATGAAATAATAAATAATAAATTATACAAAGATGAAAAATTCGGAAAAAAAGAACTAAAAGATACAAAAGGAACTATAGAGTTTAAAGATGTAGATTTCAAATATACAAAAGATGAACAAAAAGTATTAAGCAACTTAAATTTAATAATGAAACCACATCAAAAAATAGCCATTGTAGGAAAAAGTGGAAATGGTAAAAGCACAGTATTTAATCTATTATTAAGATATTTTGATCCAACAAAAGGAACCATTACTATAGATGGAATAAATATTAAAAATTTATCCGAAGAATCCTTAAGAAAAAATATATCAATCATAAGACAATCGCCATTTCTATTTAACATGAGTATCATAGATAACTTAAAACTAGTAAAATCAGATGCAAGCCTAGAAGAAATAAAAGAAGTATGTAAAAAAGCTTACATAGATGAATACATAGAAAGTTTACCTAATGGATATGAAACTATAATTGGCGAAGGAGGAATAAATCTATCCGGAGGTCAAAAACAAAGACTAGCAATAGCCAGAACATTGCTTATAAATACAAAAGTAATTCTATTTGACGAAGCAACATCTGCCCTAGATAACAAATCACAAGAATATATAAAAAGAACAATAGATAGTTTAGTAAAAGATCATACAATAATAATAGTAGCGCACAGATTATCTACTATAAAAGATGCAGATATAATAAATGTCATAGATAAAGGAAATTTAGTAGCATCAGGAACACATGATCATTTACTTAAAAATTCAAATGTATACAAAGAGTTATATTCAGTAGAAACTCAAAATCAAAAAAAAGAGGATTAATTTCCTCTTTTCTTATGTTCAAGTTTCAAATAATGATCAAGCAACTCATCTTTAGTTATATTAAGGCTCTTAGCAATATCAATAGCCTCACTAAGTAATTTCTCAATCTTAGCAATCTTCTCTTCTCTTACTAATTTAACACTATCTAAATTAATGTAACTACCCTTCCCAGGAATAGTAACAATAAAACCCTCATCTAAAAGATCATCATAAGCCTTCTTAACAGTCATAACACTAATACCAATCTCATTAGATAAAGCTCTAATAGAAGGAAGAGAATTACTATCTATATCATTATTATTAATTATATTATCTTTAATCTGTTCCTTAATTTGTTCATAAATAGGAACACCACTATTATTATTAATACTAATATTCATAAAAACACCTCTGTTATATTAACTATATAACAGCATTAATAAAAAGTCAATTACTTTCTCCGAAAAGGAATAATTCTATTTACTCGATTACAATAAGAAACATAACTATCCCCAAACAAAGATCGCAACCATTTCTCCTCAGTAAACTTTAACATAAAAGATAATATTATATAAAACAAAATAGGTAAAAACAAAAGATATACATTATGAAATAACAATATAACACCAGAAAACAAAAACATAACTCCTGAATAACAAGGATTTCTAACAATTCCATATATTCCACTAGTACAAAGCTTTCCTTTACTAACATAAGAATCTATAGAATCTTTTCCAAAAACTGCTAAACTCCATAAAACAAGTCCTAAAATCATAAACATAAAACCAAAAATAACAAAACAAACTATCAAAAAACTATTACTAACTACTCCACTACTAAAAAAATTAAAAGAAGAATAGATCCCAAAAACAGTAAGAACAATTACAATAATTCCATACAAAGGACCTATTCCATAAATAGATAATTTTTTATTATTCAACAGTAACAGACTTTGCTAAATTCCTAGGTTTATCAATGGCTTCACCTCTAAGTTTAGCAACCTCATAAGAAATAAGTTGAAATATAGTAATAGCAAGAAGTGGTGACACAAAACTATCAACATCTTTAATAGTAATAACTTCATCATAAAAATCATCATTTTTATATTCATCAAATATGCTCTCTAAAGTAACAAGTACTACAAAAGAACCTCTAGCTTTAGTTTCTTTAATATTACTAATAGTCTTCATAGCAAGATCAGGATCAGTAACAAGTCCTATAACAGGTGTTCCCTTATCAATAAGAGATATAGTTCCATGTTTTAGTTCCCCAGCAGCATAACTCTCACTATGAATATAAGATATTTCTTTAAGTTTTAAAGACCCTTCCATACATAAAGAATAATCAATGCCTCTTCCTAAAAAGAATATATCTTCATTTTTATATATCAAAGAAGCAATCTTATCATAAGAAGGTTTATTATTAATCTCTTCCTCAATCAAAGATGGAAGTTCTTTTATATCAGAAATAATATCATTAGCAGCTTCTAAAGAAATAATACCTTTCCTAACACCAATACATAAAGCCATAAGTTCAAGGATTAAAACCTGTGCAGAATAAGCTTTAGTAGTAGCAACAGAAACCTCACATCCAACTTTTATATAAAAAACTTTAGAAGCCTCCCTAGCAATAGAAGAACCAACAGTATTTATAATACCTAAAGTATCTATTCCTCTATCCTTTGCTTTTCTAAGAGCAGCCAAAGTATCCGCAGTTTCACCAGATTGAGAAATCAAAATAGTAAGAGTACTACTATCGCTAAAATTCTTTTCATAACGATACTCACTAGCCAAATAAGTATTAACAGGTATATCAGCATATCTCTCTAAAAAACTTTTTCCGACAAGCCCAGCGTGATAAGCACTACCACAACCAATAATATCAATACTCTTATATTTAGAAAAATCAGGCATATTACATAAAAGTTCATTTATATCACTTTTAAAAAATTGTTCATAAGTAGCAGTAAGAGTCCTAGGTTCATCATTAATTTCTTTAATCATAAAATGTTCATAACCATTCTTCATAGCACTATCTAAAGACTCTTCATAAGTTAAAATTTCTTTATCTAAAATATTAAAATCATTATCATAAACAATAACCTTATCACCACTTATAACACCATATTCATCTTTTTCCAACAGAATATACTTATTAGTAAACTCTAGTATTGCCGGAACATCCGAAGCAATAAAATTACCATCATCAGAAATAGCAATAATAAGAGGACTGTCCTTTCTCATAACATAAATATTATCAAAATCATCATCAAATAAAATAGCAAAAGCAAAAGATCCAATAATCTTTTCGTTAGCCTTTTTCATAGTAAGAAGTTTATCTTTACATTCTTTATAAATACTATCAATCAAAGCACAAGCAACTTCAGTATCAGTATCAGATTTAAAACTATACCCTAGATCTTTAAGTTCTTTACGAAGTTTAACATAATTTTCAATAATACCATTATGAACCAAAGTAACACATCCAACTCTATGAGGATGAGAATTAACAGTATTAGCAGGGCCATGAGTAGCCCATCTAGTATGACCAATTCCAATATGAGAAGAGCCTAAAGAACTAACACTACTCCCTAAATTTTTAATCTTACCTTCCTTCTTAACAATTTCAATTTTATCATTTTCACAAACTGCAATACCCGCAGAATCATATCCTCTATATTCTAGGTTTTTAAGACCTTTAATCAAAACATCCACAGAATTTCGTTTACCAACATAACCTACTATCCCGCACATAATATCTCCTCCTTATTTTTATTTATATATATTATATAATCTTTTTATTAAAAAAAGCAAGTTTAGAAAAAAATACTGTAAAAACAGTACTAATTAACAAAGAATATCTAAAAACTTATCACAAATAAAATCAACTATAAGTTTTTTATTATCTCTTCTACTAACCTTATCTACAAAAAGATTATAATCATAATATTTATCCTCTACTCTAGAATAAATACTAATAAACACTTCATTATCATTACCAAACTTATTAACCTCATCTACTCTATTAAGCTTACCAGTAATGCCTATTCCATAAGTAGAATCAGCATAACAACTTATACTCTTACTCATAGCACGAGCAGTCTCAAAACTATAAACACTATACTTTTCTATAACATCTGAACTAACTCCCATTTTAATCTTAAATTCATTAGAATAAGTAACAGCACTAAATCTAAAAACATTACTAGCCCCCGGAACATCAGTAAGATAAGACGCAAAAGCTCCACCTGTACAAGACTCCATGCTAGAAACACTTTGATTATTAACAATCAAAATATCAATTATTTTCTTAAACTTTTCATCCATAAAACAACATCCTAAAATAATATATATTTAGAAGTATTATAAACAGTACCATTTATCTTAATATAAACAGAATACTTTCCTTTAAGACCCACACCATTTATATACTTAGTAACACTAATACCATTCTTTTTTTCTTCCTTAGTCCAAAGATCAACACAAAGCGCAGTATAAGATCTTTTACTAACAGGAACCTTATAAGTATTAATCATAGCTTTATTATATAAAATAACACTAACATCATCACTTTTCTTAAATGTTCCACTAAAAACAAATCTATCTTCTTCTTTTTCTAACTTAATATTATGTTTCTTATATTCATTATCTATATCACTTGAATTAAGGATAAACCCATATTTAACCTTCTTAGAAGTAACTCCAAGATTACCAAGTCTAGAAGCCATACCAAGTGAGAATTCGTCATTAGAATAAACACTCATCTTCTCTACTCTATAATTATTAGTAGGAAGCTTAATCTCAAAAATAACCTTATCATTAAGTACTTCCACAGTATCAGAAACTAAAGAAACATCCCCATCAGTAAGACCAGCCGGATAATTAGAATTCTTTCCATCAACATAAACAATTCCTCCAGAATGAACTATATAATGATCTTTAGCTAAATAATCAACATCAGAAATATATGGAGAATAAAAACTATTTCCCCTTTCTTTACCATACTCAAATACTTGTTCTATAGTCATTTTATCAGTATCTATTTTATACATAACTCCTCTAGAATAACTATTACTAGCACTTACATAATCTTTTTTTATCTTAGATTTGTTATTACCATTATCAAAAAGAAAAACATATCCATCCGGAGTAATCATCGCAGCATGTTGACTCCATTGCCATTCAAAATTATCACCAACTGGTTTAAAAAAGTACTTCTTATATTTCTTGCTCCAATTAGTAGAATCCCCAATAATCCAGTTAAGCTTCTTAGTCTTATAATCAATATTAATAACAGCATCTTGATGTCTTCCAGATAAAGTAATAGAGTTAGTCTTTTCATCATACCAAACAGAATTATTATGAAAGAAATCATAACTAGTCCAGTTTTCACTCTTACCATCATCCATAGGTATAATATCTTTAATATCAAAAGTTTTAACTATTCTACCAGTTTGCCTATCAAGCTCTACAACATAATCCTCCACAGTACCATCACTATTACCAAAATTATTTGAAGCAACAAGTAAATTGCCACTAGGAAGTTCAAAATAGTCATGATGATATCCTCCCGGTAAACTATATTCATTATAAATCTTTCCAAGCATATCAATCTCATATAAACCAGTCATATAATAAGGATTATTAATAAGCCTTTCAGTACTAACAAGCATATGCCCATTCTTAAGTCTAGTATTATCCCAAATAGCTTCCTGAGTCAAATACCAACGAACATCACCATTCACATCATAAGCACAAGTATATCCCCCGCTAGAAGGAGTAAAAAAGTATAAATCATTAGAAAGCTTAGACTTATCACCAGAAACACTAGTAGGTAAAACAAAATCATCCGGAAGCTTAGAAGTTTTAATATACAAAGTCTTAGAAAAAGAACCACACTCTATAATAATCTTATTCTTCTTACCAGCATAAAGTCCATATATAGGTAAATAATGAACAGTAGAACTCTTAAACTCATGACTAAAAGTAGACAAAGAATCCTCCCCAACAATAGTAACTTTAGACTTAACCTTATCCTTAGTCTCAAAAATAACCAAAGCACTAAGAGGAGAATTACCATAAGGATTAACAATAACATTAGGTTTATCAATAGTATAACCACCACTCTTAAAAGATCTTTCCTTTTCATACTGAAGTGTAACCAAACTATCACTAGTCTTTAAAAGATTGTTATTACTCGACATATTATTAAAAATTAAAAATAATACAAAAAATAAACAAACAAGCATAATAACACAAAAACTAATTAATTTTCTCTTATCAAATCTCATAAAAAATAGCCTCCTTATAAAAACATTATAACAAATTTTATAAAACTTTGCATAAAAACTATAACAAAGAATATAATAATAATGTCATAAGGATTTATGACGCACAAAATCCCAGGAAAAACTGGGATTTTTTTATGTGCAACGCTTTAAAAATATGGAGTGAATCAGAAACACAGAAAACCAATAAACTGTGTTTCCAAAAACAATATAACACATAGAAAAAACTCTGTAAAATAGCACTTTTCAATAATTAAAAGAAATGAACATCACAAAACACAATAATCATATATATAAAAATAATAATTATAAAGAAAAAAGTTTAAAAACATTAAAATACACAGTTTTTAAACTTTTTTCTTAAAAATAGAAACACATAAAGAAACAACTTCTTTCTTCATTAAATCATAGTTCAAATTATCATGTTTATGATAAACAACCTCATGACAAAGATTATCAATAAGACCAATAATAATATGAATCTTCTCTCTAGAATTATCTATTTCAATATTATTATTTTCTAAAATACTAACTATTTTATCAGTCATAATCATTTCATTTTCATGAAAAACATTTGCAACATCATTATCCAAACAACTCATAGCACTAAGCTGAGCATGAGCACTCTTACTCATAATAAACCTATCAATCATCAAAGAAATAAAATCATCAATCTTAGATACATCAAAACAAACAGTATCCAAAACCTCATTCATAGGAAACATAACACTATTAGAATAATTCCTAACTCCCGCTAAAAAGATATCTCTCTTATCATTAAAATATTGATATATTATACCAGTAGAAACACCAGCATATCTCGCAATATCTACACAAGTTACATTATAATATCCCTTATCACACATAAGCTCAAAGCCCATTTTAATAATCCTATTCTTCTTTTCAATAGAACTCTTCTTAATAGGTTCACGAACACCCATACAAAACACCTCTATTCATTAGCCTTAAGACTAGAAACCATATCTATAGAATTAACCTTTCTTGCAAGGAATAAATTAACACCTATAGAAACAATCAAAATACCTATAACAGAATATAAATATGAAAGAAGTCTTATATTAGCACTAAAATCATAATTATCTCCTAAAGAATAAACAAATATAAAATCAGTTAAATAATATCCAAGAGGAAGTCCAATAATTATAGCAATAACAGTAAGCCACATGTTCTGTTTAATAAATATATTCTTGATTTGCCTATTCTTAAAACCTAATACCTTAAGAGTAGCAAATTGATATTGTTTCTCAGAAAAAGATAACACTCCCAAATTATAAATGATAACTACTCCAAGTAAACAAGAAACAACAATTAAAAGAGAAATCATAGATTTAGTAGTATCAAGCATACTATTCATACCATTTTTTAAAGAATCAATACTCTGTATAGAACTAGCACCATCAAGACTCTTAACACCACTAAGATCACTATTAGTGTAAATAGCATCAGCCCTATAATCAAGTCCTAAACTCTCATAAAAACTTCTAGTACAATTAATTTGTTGATTTTGAGGATCTCTATTAAAACCAATAACCTTAGCATTATACCATTTAGAATTACCAAATATATGAAAAGATATATTATCACCACGAGATATATTCAAAATATCCGCAAGTTTCTCAGATACATAAACCCCATCATCAGATAAATCAATATAATTTAAATCATGATCAGTATATTTTAAGTGGTCTTTAGCATCATTAACAGTTAAACTAGTAACTTTATTATCACCAGAAGTTTTAATCTCAACACCAAGGCTCTCACTAGTAGAATCCCCATAATCTTTTTTTAACTTTTCAAATTGAGAAACACTATAATCATTATTTAAAGAAATCTTATAAGAAAACTTAGAAAGTTTATTAAATTGCCAATCTAAATAAGAATTCATACTATCAAGCATACCAAAAGCACACACAAGAAGCATACAAGAACCAGTTATACCCACAATAGCCATAATCGCGCGACCCTTATTCCTGGCAATATCTCTTAAATTCCATTTAGTACTCATCGAAGCATTCTTAAAAATACCCTTAGTAGTCAAACTAAATTTTTTATTTTTAACATTAGGAATGCTAATTCTCAAAGCCTCACTAGCAGGTTCCTTTAAAATTCTTATACAAGATAAATACGTAACAAATGTAACAATAAGCACAACAGAAAAAGCAAGAATAAACACACTAGGAGATATAACTATATCAACAAAAGGTATTTCATAATATTTACTGAGTGCATCAAGGAAAAAGTTTCCTAACACAAAAGGTCCTACAGCAAGTGCCAACAAAGAAGCAAAAAGGCTAACAAGAAATCCATAACTAACATAATGACAAATAATTCTTCTATTCTTAAATCCCAATGCCTTCAAAGTTCCAACTTGAGTTCTTTCCTTTTTGACAAAACGATTCATAGTAGTAACAACAGATAAAACAGCTATAAAAAGGAATAAAACAGTAAATACTCCAGAATAAGTATTTCCCCCTTCTATCTCAGACTTATAAGTAGCATAAGAAGCATTAGAATCTCTATCATAAGCAGCAACACCACTCTTTATATTATCATTAATTTCACTCTTAACATATGAAACACTACTAGAAGAAGAAACATCAACAAGTACAGAGTTAAAAACATAATAATCAGAAATAGAAAAATCAGGCATAACAGAAGAAATATTATTTCTTGCAACACCATACTCCTTCTCTAAATTATCGTATATATAAGCATCAGGAAAACTCTTTATAGATAAATAAGCATATCCATATTTATTATGATCAGGATAAAGCTCAGTATCGTCTTTAACAGAATAAATATGATCCGGAGTATTAACAGTAGCAACAATCTTCTCTTTTATTTTATACTTCCCATAAGATAAAGTAATAGTATCCCCAACATCAAGACCTAAATTATCAGCAAGATAACTATCAATCCAAATACCTTCACCATTATCAAATTTATCTCCTTTAACAATATTCATCTTTGAAATATTATTAGATTCAATAAAGTTAGCCTCAACATCAACATCAGTAAAGCCATCTAATACTGTAGGTAAAGTCAAAACTCTTTCCGCGTCAGCAACCCCATCTATATTTTTTATATTTTTAAGATCTTTAGAACTAAAGTTTTCCCCATAAATCCAAAGATCAGGCAAATTATTATCAGAATAATACTTATCTCCAAAAGCCTTCATTCCATCCATATACGAATGAATACCGGCAAAAACAAATACCCCAAGAAACACCATTAAAAAAACAGTAATAAATTGAGATAAGTTAGCCCTTAAATCACGTATTAACTTCTTAAAAAGCATTACCAAACCACCTCATCAATATCTTTAGGATTATCATTAACAGTAACACTATCAATAGAACCATTTTTTATCCTTATAACCCTATCAGCAATATCTGCAATTAAAACATTATGAGTAACAATTATAACTGTATTATTACCATTATTACTATCACAACACTTTTTAAGTAGTTTCAATATTTCCACTCCAGTTTTAGAATCAAGAGCTCCAGTAGGTTCATCACATAACAAAAGTTTAGGATTCTTAGCAATAGCACGAGCTATAGAAACCCTTTGCTGTTCTCCTCCCGATAACTGATTAGGAAACTTATTCAAATGCTTAGAAAGTCCAACTTCCTTCAAAACATCCCTAGCATTCCTCGTATTCTTAACAATATCATTAACAATTCCAACATTTTCAAGAACAGTAAGAGTAGGCAAAATATTATAAAACTGAAATATAAAACCAACATTAGAAGCCCTATAATCAGTCATCTCACTATCAGAAAACTTAGAAATATTAACACCATCAATAATAATATCACCATGAGTTACATTATCCATACCACCAAGCAAGTTAAGCAAAGTACTCTTACCAGCACCACTTGGACCCAAAATAACAACAAATTCACCCTTAGGTATAGAAAAACTAACATTAGATAAAGCATTAAAAGTATTATCACCAACAGTAT
This sequence comes from uncultured Bacilli bacterium, assembly GCA_934101575.1. Classification (GTDB taxonomy): domain Bacteria; phylum Bacillota_I; class Bacilli_A; order RF39; family UBA660; genus UMGS1449. The sequence goes on along the minus strand of CAKORJ010000003.1, from coordinate 94,550 downwards.
AACTCTTAGTAACATTATTAAATATAATAAAATCCTTCATAAAACCACTCCTCAATATGAAATTTATTTCACGTTAAGTATATTATAAAAAAAACTAAAAATCAAGACAAAATAAAAGATATGTAAAACTACATATCAAATTCATCAAAAATTCTCTTAATATATGTTTCTTTCATATGACTAAGCAAAACATTAACAACTTCAAAAGAAACATCATTCATACTCTTATTAAAAGTATTAAAATCATAAAAATTAATCTTCTCACGAAAAGCTAAATCCTTCATTCTAAAAAAAGATTTATTATAAGAATCAATATTAGAAGTATTTAGAAAACTCCTCTTACCAAGAGATAAATGAGCAAAATAATCTCTCTTAAGAGCAGTAATACTATCAACATAAGTACCAATAATAATATCAATATTATTCTTAATAACAGAAATATACTTATCCATATAATCATTATATTCATCCAAAGAAAAACCATCCATCAAATATAATCTATCAGCCCATATCAATCTATCAAACAAAGACCTATCAACAAGTATAATTTCATAATCACCACTCATAGCATCATTAAGTTGCTCATATACATACTTAGGTATCTCTGTATTAATAATCTTCTTACTCTTACCCTTCAAAGAAGGAAATATCTCTTCCTTATATTTTTTAGATGTAGTAAATTCTTCCAAAACTATAACAGAAAAACCCTTTTTCTTAAAAAAATCATACAAATTATTAATCAAACTAGTCTTACCAGTCCTAGGAGTACCAGTAAATTCAATAACAAAAGGCCTCCTATTACATAAAACAGAATTAAGTTTAAATATCTCATCATTTCTAAAATTAATCTTAACAAGCTCATCATAATACAAAGAATTATCTTTAAATATTTCATTTTTAATAAAATTATCACACTTATCATTAAAAACATAATCAATTAATTCTTTAAGTCTAACAAACATAGGAAAAGATTCATCTTCATTTAAAATAAGACTATAATAAACTCCTTCATAATACCATTTTTGCTTATCAAAACCACGTTTAAACTTACTAAAATCTTTTTTACCACTAATACCAAAAAGAATATGCAAATCTTCCAAATTGCTAATCTTATCTGCACAAATAATAGCCTTATGTCTTAAATCAAGCTCTTTAATAGAAGAAATAGTATGTTCTTTTCTTTCCTCCCAAGATAAACTTTTATCAGGTTCACTAGCACCTTCAACCAAAGAAGCAATATCATCTCCAAAATTATCAACAATATCAGAAAACTTATATTTTGTGTCCTCTACAACATCATGTAAATATCCAGCAGAAATAACATTATCATCAAAACCATATTCATTCAAAATATTACCAACATTAATAGGATGAATAATCATAGGTTTACCCGGATCAGATTTTCTCACTTGACCAGCATGAGCCCTTATAGCAAAATTCTTAGCTTTTTCCTTTATATTCATAAACACCTCCACATTAAAATAAAATATTAATCAAAAAATTTATCTCTATTTCTATAAGCTTTAATATAAAAAAACAAAGAAATAAAAGAAGCAACAAGTATAAGTATACCCCCTATTCCAAAAGCAATAAAAGTAGTAGAATCACTTCCAATAATAGCATCAGAATAATCATCAGGATTATACTTAACCAAAACACTAGTACCAATACTCATAGGATAAGTAGTAGAAAGATCATTAACAATAGTATAAGTCCTGCCATCAACAACATAGTCAATAACCTCTGCATAAGTCCCAACATCATCATACTTATTTACCTCATCATACCTATATCCGCTAACAACACCATTAACCTCTATAAAATAAGAACTCTTATAATAATAATCATAAGCCCTATACCCACAACAAATAACAAGAGGAAGTCCAATACAAAGAGACACGACAAAAAAAGCCAGTAAAAAACTTCGATCAATACTCTCATTCATAAATATCTTCATAACACACCACCTATTATCAGTATAAATTAAAAAAATAAAAAAGAAAACATAAATATTGAATATTTAATAAAAGTATGTTAAAATATCTAACACCAAAAGGAGTAATATAAATGGATAACATAAAAGAAGACATAAAAACACTACAAACAAGCATAAATCAAGAAGAAAGAAAAAAAGTAATAACAAAAAAAATAAACACTTATTCCCTAGATGAAATATTTATGTTTCTAAATGAAAAAGAAAAAGAAATCTATTGTCATCATCTATCCTCAACCAGTCTAAAAGAATATATAAAGAAAACAAAAAATAACAACGAAATTATAGACTATATAATAGAAAATAGAAAACACTTAAAAATAGATTCCCACAAAGCCTATATATTATCAACATTACTAACAGATAAAGAAAAATTAAAAATACTAAAAGAATGCAAAAATTTTATAACTCCTCACTTTTATACCAAAATAATAACAACAATAGAAGATGAAACCCTAAAAATAAAGCTATTAAAATCAATAATAACTATATCAAATCTAGAATGTTATACAATAGATATAGTAAAATCTTTTGAAAGTGATCAAACAAAAGAAATATTTCTAGATTATTTTGAAACAAAAGATCAAGTAACAATAATAATGTCATTTAAAAATAAAGATTTAATAAAAGAATATATAAAAGATGAAAAATATAAAGATTACAAAACACAACTAATATTTGCAACCGAAGACACTGAATACATAAAACAAACTTTTAAAGAAATGAAAGCAGACATACTAAAACAAAATATTATAAAAAAGGTTAAAAATAAAGACATAAAACTAGAATTATTAGAAACAACAGGAAATAAAAATGCAATATATTTTTATAGATCAAATCTAGACAGATATTACAGTGACTACATTTCTGAATTAAATGAAGAGGAAATAAAAAGTTCAAATATAGATGAAAGAATAACTATAGGAACAGAACTCGAAATTATGAATCAAGACATAAATAACTATAAATATTTAGGAACAGTGCTAAAAAATTACACAATACAACCAGAAATAACTGTAAAAAATGGTATAGAAATAGTATCTCCTGTAATTCATTACACAAAAAAAGATTTACAAGAACTAAAAGCAGTATGTGAAATATTACAAAAATGCAATTTCAAAACAGGAAAACAAACAGGCGGACACATTCATATCGGAGCAAGTTATCTTACAGAGCCAAAAGACTATTTCATGTTATTATATCTATATAGCAATTGTGAAAACATAATATATTTGATAACAGATAGAAAAAATACAAAAAAAAGAAAAAGCATAGAACAATATGCTCAAAAAGTAAAAAAAGAATATATAAAAGCATTTGATCGTAAAATAATACATGAACATCAATCTCTAGAGGGATTAACAGAAACATTAAGCATATTAACAGACTCCAGATACAAAGGATTAAATCTTAGAAACATAACCAGCAAAGATAAAGAAACAATAGAATTTAGAATGCCAAACGGTGAAATAGATTTTAATGAACTATTAGCAAACATAAAACTATTTGCAAAAATAGTACAAAAATCACACGAACTAAATCAAACAAAAGAAAAAGATTTAGAAATAGAACTATTAAGCAAAAAAATAAATGAAAAACTAAGATTAGAACTATTATTAGACATATTATTTGACAATGAAACAGAAAAACAAGTATATGTAGACAGATATAGAGCAAATAAAAGTCTAATAGATATAATAAACAAAGAAGTATTTAGACAACAAAAACTATTTCAAATAAACATAGATACAAAAGAACTAGTAAGAAAAAGAAAAAAGAAAGGCTGATCAAAAAAATCAGTCTTTTACATTAACATTACAAATATCAATTAAATTATTATTATCATCAAAACATAACTTAAAAGTTTCACAATAATCAAAATTACCTTCAAAAAAAGTTTTATCATTAAAAACATATTTAATATTATCATTAACAATAGAAACAACACACAACATTTTAAATAAATAAGACATAGCAGTCGAGTGACTAACAACCACACTCTTTTTATCACGATTAGAGTTTAGTATATCAACAATAGAACTATACACCCTATTTCTAACCTCACTTTGACTTTCACCAGTACCAATCTTATAATTATCATCAAAAAACTGACGTCTTACAAAATCATTTGGAATTTCATCATAAGATAAAACACCAAACTTTCTTTCACCTAAATCATCAACAATATTAATTTTCAAATTGTTCTTATCAGCAACATATTTAGCCGTTGACATAGCTCTAACATAATTAGAAGAATAAACACAATCTATATTAGCAAAAACATCTGAGCAAGAAACTTTTTTGGCCAAATCTTCTCCCAAAACAGAAAGAATCTTTTTTTCATTTTGAACCTGTATATCATCAAAAGTATTAATATAATCAACATTAAGAGGTTCAGAATGTCTCATCAAATAAATAATAGTCATAAAAAACACCTACTTCATATTATATATAATCAATTTTTAATTATTAACATTTTACCATAAAATTATTTTTATTGTAAAGCATCTCAATTATTAAACAATTGCACTCATTTGATATTTTGACATTTTAACAATTTCAAGTCCAATATTAAAAACAATTTGTATACAAATTCAAAAATATCAACTAAATATTTATATTTTCATACTTAATTAATACTTTTATACATGATTTTAGGCATTCATGTGCATCACTTTTAATTAATAACGGTGCTAATGTTACATTAGTAGCAAAATATTTAGGACATACAAAAATCGAGGAAACACTAAACACATATTCACATATGTTTAGTACTGCACTCGATAATGTTGTTTCTGTTATAGATAGCTTAGAATAAATATATAATTATTTAATTAAATTATATATTGGATACTCCATTAATGTTTTCTTTTCGCTATCAGATAATTTTTTATAATATACATTGTATCCATTTTTATCTTCAAGTATTATACTAATACATACCTTTATCATATTATCCTTTGTAGCATCTCTCACTACTATTAAATCCTCACACATTTCACTCGTTAATTTCTGACTTCTTTTTAAAATTTGAAAATAGTTTATTTTATATATATCTATATAATCAGCATTATCATTTTTTAACAATATATATGATATTTTCTCTAAAAATTTTAAAAGTTGATAATTTTTATGAGTATCATAATATTGTAAAGCATCTAAAATAAACCATGTTAAATTTGTTTCTAGTACAAAATTACCCAATATAATACTATCGTCTATATAAATTTTATCTAATTCATTAATAACATTGTCAGATAACAAATATGTTACATCTAACCCAAATTCCTTACTAAATGCTGAAAAGTTGGGATACAATTCAACGCGCTCTTTTTCTTCATTTATATAACTAAATAAGTTCTTTTCACTTTTTATCATTTTTGTAATATCTATCAAATCATATGTACTATTTCCACGTTTTTTTGCTGAAAATGATAATTCTATATTGAATATTTTTGTTTTTAACATAAATGCATCATACTTAATTTTAAAAGGAATTCCAATTTTATCAATAATATTGTTATAAACTAATCCAATATTTTTTATAGATTTTTTATCAGAAAAGTCTATAATAGGATCTACTGATACATTCATTTCTTCAACAATAATTCTTAATTTTTCTATTACTTCAATTTGATTGTTTAATATTGTATAGTCATTTTCCTCTTTTATTGATAACTTATTATTATTAACTAATAAACTTTTAGCTTTTATAAAATCTTTTATTAAATTTATATTATATAAAGCTTTTTTCATATTAGTATTTAGGTTAAATGTAAACATATTAGTATATGTATTAAACTCAATACAATCATTAATATTAACTGTAGTAACATTGTTATCTTCTTTAATTTCAACATATGTATCATAAATCTTATTGCCAATTTTTACATTAGCTTTTCGCTTAAAAATAAATGATGATATAATTGCCATGCCACATGGTATTTCAAGATTTTTGAGATTATCAGGCTGAAAATAAATGAAATTTGGTCGTTTTAAATATTCTATTGGATTAGAAGAAATTGTTGGAATATTAATTCCCATACTATATATACCTTTTTCTTTTTGAAAGTCTTCCAGTGTTTTGTAATTATCTTTGTAAGAATATTGCTTATCTTTATCTTTTTGAAATTGAAAACATATATACTCTAGTTTTTCATTATCATTATTATCTATGTGTTCAAATTTTACTGATACACTGTTCTTTTCATTTACAGTTAACAATTGATTTATTTCATAAGGCAATAACGATTTAATATAAATTCTACTATTTTTTCTATCTTTAGTTATTTGAACAAAGAAAAATAATACTCCTCCCACTTGTTTAAAATTCTTTAAATGAGATTTTTCGATTGAAAAATTACCATTTTTAGCATTACTTAATTCTTTAACACTTCGACCTTTCACTTGAATATCAATCTTATTATAGAAACTTTCTTTTTTTAGATCTTCTTTTATATATAATGGTATACATCCATCAAATGAAACTCCCTTTTCTCCATCTTTTATTTCATCTGATGTCATATAATCTGATAAGTTTATTAAATTTTTTACTGCATTAATAGCTGCTTCCTCTACTTTAATACTACTCATGTAAAATCACCCTAAACAACAACTGGATCACGTTGTTCCATCATTTTTTCTATACAGTTTAGTATATCATCAAAACTTATATCTTTTGCATACTCATATTTTCTTTGATATGTTTTCCACCTAGATCTTATTAAATTACTATCTCTAATCAAATCTATTGTTACAAATGGTTTTCCAGCATATTCTCTTTTATAAAAAGTTTTATCAAGAGCTTTTTTAAAATTATCAATATTTATATTATTCCAATCTTTAGTGTAAATTAAATATACATCATAAAAATCTCTCATTCTACCATTTAATTCTGATCTACTTAGAATTGTTTCTAATTTTTCAGCTAAAACTGTTTCAATATTATATGCCCATAGATTAATATGTTTTTTTCCTAATATTGGTTTATATTTGTATCTAATTTCTTTAGGAGTTATTGGATCGCCAGTAGCAACATCAACATGGAACTTTTCTTTTACATTTTCTATTTGGACTTCAATGTTCACTCTAAAACCACCATATTCATCTTCATCTCTTATTGGTACAATTCCTAAATAACTTAGATTTGCATTATCATCTATATCTATAGATACTATATCCTTAATCATTTTTCTTGTTGCATCTTTTGTAAAATTAGTTTTTATAATTGCAGCATCTATATCCATGGTTGTTCTATTTTCTATACCAAATAATGTACTTAAATAAAAACCACCTTTTAGAATAAAATTATCGCTATATTTACTAATCGCTAATCGTTCAATGAATCTATCATACATATAGAGTCTGAGTAATGTGTTGAAATCTACATTTTTTTCTTTTGAAATATTTCTTAGTTTATCTTTCAGTTGCATACTATTCATAAAATGCCTCCATATAACTCATAACTTCATTTTTAATACCCATTATTTCAGCATATTTTGATAGCTTTGTAAGATTTTTATCTTTTCTTTTAAGATATTCTCTTATACTATATTTAACATGTTCAGAATCCATTCTATTTTTAGATCTAATAATATCACATATGCATCTTTCAATATCATAAGCTCTTACTTTATTTCCCATTGAAGTTTCAACTTCAGTAAGTCCTAGTTCGTAAATATCTTTATCAACATAAAAAACATTATGATTTTTCATTTTATAATTAAAATAGTTATTTGGTACAGTAATATCATATTTATCATTTGGAGCTTTAATAGAAAGTCCATAAAAATAAAGTGCTGTCATGTGCGAGTATACTACTTTTGAAAGTTCTAAACTAAAAACATAATAACTATCTTCTATTTTAGTAGAATCAATATATATACCATTACCTACTTTTTCGATTATACCTTGTTCTTTCATAATATTAAGATACATTCTATGAATTTCAAAATTTGATAGTTCTTTAGAAGTAATATAGCCATTATTCATTTGCATTATTGATTTAATAATTTCAATATTGTTTTTATCTTTAAATTCTTTTATTGTCATTCTTTCCATGAAAATTCCTCCTTTGACAAATCTAATGAAATTATAACATTTATCATTAAGTTTGTCAAAATAACTTTTTTATGTATATAAAGTTATACGGACAGTATTTATATTATCCGTATAATTGTTAATATGCTAAAAACTGATAAATTATATATTTTCAGTTTGATTGTCAAAAGAAAAATCCATTGAAGATTTTTGACGTTTACGTCACTTTTCTTCAATGAATAATTCTAAAATTACAATTTTTTTTGTACCTAAACCACTTTTCAAAAACAGGTCTTCGCAAACCATTGATTTTATCGCATAAAAAAGTGATAGGCCTCTCGGCCTATCTTCAGGGGGTTTTGGTTGAATACCACTTTTTACATTTATCGTAAAAAGTAGACAAGGTAATCTACCTTGCAATTTAATAGTAATATATTTTCACTATAAAGTCAATTATAATTTTTGAATTTCTCAAATTTTTACATTTACCAACTAAGCATCATTAATACTACTAATAATCTCACATCTAAGTTTTATATCTTCCTCTTTAGTACTCTCTAAAAACTCCATAGAATCTTTCTTAGTTTGAAGCAATATCTTATAATCTTCTTTAACATTAGCTATCTTAAAAGACATATCTCCACTTTGTCTTGTTCCAAACAAATCACCATGTCCACGAAGTTTAAAATCTTCTTCACTTATCAAAAAACCATCACAAGTACGAGTCATAACTTTAAGCCTATCAGTATCGCTATCACTAATTAAAACACACTTAGACTTTAAATTACTACGTCCAACTCTACCTCTTAACTGATGCAAAGTAGAAAGACCAAATCTATTAGCATCAAATATAACAATCATAGTGGTATTAGGAACATCAACCCCAACTTCTATAACAGTAGTACTTATAAGAATTTGAATATTATTCTTAACAAATTCTCCCATAATCTTATCTTTATCTTTATTAGATAATTTACCATGAACTACTCCTATATTATATTTACTTCCAAAAGCAGATTCCATTTTATCCTTTAAATCTTCAACAGTAGTTAAATCTAAACTTTCACTCTCCTCAATTAAAGGAGCTATAACATATATTTGATGTTTTTCTTTAAGCTCATCATGCATCATATGAAGAACATTCTTAATTTCACTACTATTTTTCAAATAAGTAGTAATAGGTTTTCTACCATTAGGTAGTCCCTCAATAACTGATATATCCATATCACCATAAATAGTCATAGCATAAGTTCTAGGAATAGGAGTCGCTGACATATATAAAACATCCGGCATATCCCCTTTTTCCCTAAGAATAGTTCTTTGCATAACTCCAAAACGATGTTGTTCATCCGTAACAACTAAACCAAGCTTATTATACACTGTATCCTCTTGTATTAAAGCATGAGTTCCAATAACTAAATCAATTTCACCATCTTTAAGTTTTTTATGAATACTATCTTTTTCTTTCTTAGTTAAAGAGCCAACCAAAAGTTCAGTCCTAACACCAAAACCATTAAACATCTTTGAAACACTTTCAAAATGTTGATTAGCCAAAATCTCGGTAGGAACCATTAATGCTCCCTGATAACCACTCAAATAATTTGCATAAAGTGCTATAACAGATATAACAGTCTTGCCACTACCAACATCACCTTGAAGAAGCCTATTCATTCTCTTTTTAGACTTCATATCTTTAAGTATTTCCTCCAGAACCTTAGACTGATCTTTAGTAAGTTCAAAAGGTAAACTACTAATCAAATCATCAAGCTTACTACTATCATAGTCTCTATTAATGCCATTCTCAACATTCTGATTCTTAATCTTTAAATAATTAATCTTAGTCATAAAAAGAAACAATTCTTCATACTTAAGTCTAACACTAGCTTCTTTAAGTTTATCCCAAGCCGGAGGATTATGAACAATATTAAGAGCAGTTTTTTTATTTAAAAAATTATACTTATCAATATAAGTTTTAGGAATATAATCAGTAATATCATTCCCATATTGCATAAGAGCAGTATTAATAAAACCAGCAATATTCTTAGAGGCAAGCCCAGCTGTTCCATGATAAACACTTTCAATCTTTTCCCCTCTAGGCAAAAGTCCAAGTCTTATCTCAGAAGCAAGTATTATATTCTTAGATTTTTCAAACTTACCAAATACAGTAACATTAGAACCAACCGCCAAAGAGCTCTTTAGAAAAGCCCTATTAAATATAGAAACACCAACTACTTTTCCATCACTAGTAACAACTCTAACATTCATCTTATTAAGATTACCCTTAAGTCTAATAAGAATAGGAGCACTATCAACCTTTCCATCTATAATAACCTTATCCATCTCATTAGCACTACTAAGATCACTTCTAACAATCTTTTCATATCTAAAGGGATAATGAGAAACCAAATCATCAACACTTTCTATTCCAAGTTTATTAAATAACATTTTAGTTCTTGGTCCAACACCTTTTACTTTATCTAAAGTTATCAATGCCACCACGTCCTTTTTCTTTCAAATTATAACATATTTTTCAACTTTTTTCAAAGAAAAAACACCAAGTAAACACAATTTTTTTCATAAAATTCCCAAATTCAAAAAAATTCAACTTTTTTATTCAAAACAATTGACAAATCACTTTTTTATGATTATTATATATATCACCAATTCGACTTAGGCGAATTGGATGCTAGTATCACACTAGCCAACCCCTTTTTATTCTTTTTATTGAAGTCGTCCTCAGGGGGTACGACTTCTTTTTTTTACACAGAAACAATTTTTTTAAATAAGAAATCTTTATAAATAAGAAATTTAATGATATACTAGAATTTAGAAACTAGAGGTGACTTAAATGGAAAAGAAAATAAATAGATTCATGTTATTTATAGGACTATTTCTAATGGATTTATTATATTCCTCACTAGTAGTAATCCTATTAAAACACTTAGGAATAGATATATTAAGCATGGAAAACACTCCAAAATACATATCAGAAATACTTATAAACATAAGTTTTATGCTAATAATATATCTAATCTATAGAAAAGAAATAAACTATGAATTTAAAAACTATTTCAAAAACTTTAAAAAGAACTTTACATTTGGTTTTAAATTCTGGATACTAGGTCTAATTCTAATGATTGTATCAAATCTAATAATACAACATATATATCCATCCACTGCCTCAAATGAAGACGCAGTACAAGAATCATTAAAACTATTCCCAGTATACACAGTATTTGCATCATGTATATTTGCCCCATTCGTCGAAGAAATGATATTCAGAAAATGCCTAGGAAAAGTATTTAATAATAACACTATATTTATAATAGCATCTGGACTATTATTTGGACTAGCACACACACTTGCCTCAATAGGTGTTGGAACAAGTCAATTATTATATATAATTCCTTATGGTTTATTTGGTTCAGTATTTGCTTATATGTATCGAAAAACAAACAATATATTCACATCAATGACCTTTCATTTTATTCATAACACAATACTAGTAACACTATCATTACTTTCCATAGGAGTACTCTAATATGCCATCAAGATATGAAATAAATGAAACAAAAAGAAAAAAACAAAAAAAAGAAAAAAACAAAAGCCTAGCAAAAAAACTAGCAATAGTTTTAATAATAGTAATAATAGTATTAGCAATATGGGGAAAATTCATAGAACCAAATTTACTTGCCACAAATGAATACAAAATAGAAAATAAAAACATACCAGATAGTTTTAACAACACAAAAATAGTACAATTCTCAGATTTACACTATGGAATAGGAAACAGTAAAAAGAAACTAGAAAACCTAACAAACAAAATAAATAGTATAAACCCAGATATAGTAATATTTACAGGAGACTTAATAGATAAAAACTACACGCCTACAGAAAGTGACATAAAATTATTAACAAAAAAACTATCAGAAATAAACTCAAAACTAGGAAAATATGCTTGTATAGGAAACCATGATGCAACAAACGAAAACTATAATAACATAATGTATGATTCAAACTTTAAAATATTAAAAAACAATTATGATACAATTTATAATAAAACCAATACTCCGATATTGTTATATGGACTAGACAACATAACATATGGAACTCCTAAAATAGAAACCATAAAAAATAAAGAAATAGATAATATTTCATACAAAATAGTAATTCTACATGAACCAGATTATATAGAAGAATTTATAAATAATTATGATGTAGATTTAATCTTAGCAGGACACTCTCATAATGGACAAGCAAAACTTCCTAAAATAAAACCTTTATACTTACCTAAAGGTGCAAAAACTTATTATAAAGAATCATATAAAATAAATGATACTCAAATATATGTATCAAACGGCATAGGAAACTCAATAATAGACTTTAGATTATTTAATACACCAAGTATAAATCTTTATAAACTTTCAAATTAAAAAAGAGCAACAAAAGCTCTTTTTTAATTTCTAAATTCAAACTCAAAATCTAATATTCTAACAATATCTCCCTGTTTTGCACCCATTTCTTCAAGTTTATCATCTACTCCCATTCTAGTAAGCTTCTTAGCAAATCTAAGAATAGCCTCATCAGAATTAAATTTATTCATTCTAAATAATTTTTCTATTTCTTTACCCTTTAAAACGAACACATCTCCATCTTTTTCAATAGTAAATGGATCTTCCTTTTTATACTTATATAAAACATAATCTTCAAAATCTTCGTCTAAAACAGGAACAGAAGTAATCTTATCTAAAAGATCAGCCATATAAACAAGGACATCTTCAAGTCCTTCAGAATTAATTGCTGATACTTCAAATATCCTTTTATCCGGAACCAAAGTTTTAAACTCTTCTAAATTTTCTTTAGCACCAACAACATCCATCTTATTAGCAATTATAAAACTTTCTTTAGTTAAAAGTTTTTTATCAAAATCTTCAAGTTCCTTACATATCTTAATATAATCATCATATGGATCTCTTCCTTCTGAACCAGACATATCAACAATATGAGCAATAACTCTTGTTCTTTCAATATGTTTTAAGAACCTATCACCCAATCCTTCGCCTAAAGAAGCTCCTTCAATAAGGCCTGGAAGATCTGCTACAGTAAAACTACGACCATCTACAGTTTTTACAACACCTAAATTAGGAACTAAAGTAGTAAAATGATAAGCAGCAATTTTAGGTTTAGATCTAGATATTTTAGATAAAATAGTACTTTTACCAACACTAGGCATACCAACAAGACCAACATCAGCAAGAAGTTTTAATTCTACCCTTAAATATCTTTCCTCACCAGGTTCACCTTTTTCAGAAAAACTAGGTGCAGGGTTATTTTGAGTTCTAAAAGCAGTATTACCACGTCCACCACGTCCACCTTTTGCAACAATAAACTCTTCATCATGTTCTTTCAAATCACAAACAAGTAAATTAGTATCATTATCACGTACAACTGTACCAGGAGGAACCTTAATAACTATATCCTTAGCACTCTTTCCATTCTTATTCTTACCTTCACCATTTGCCCCCCTGCTACCTTTAATAATTTTATTATATCTTAAATCAACTAAAGTTCGTAATCCTTCATCAACTTTAAAAATAATATTAGAACCACGTCCACCATTTCCTCCAAATGGTCCACCAAGTTCAACATACTTTTCTCTTCTAAAAGCAGTACATCCGTCTCCACCAGATCCTGCAATTACTTTTATATTAACCTCATCTACGAACATAATATCACCTCAAATTCCTCTAAATTATAACAAAAAAAAAAGAAAATATCAAATATTTTTATCAGCAATAATTGACATAACCTTTTTAAACTCTTCATCATTCAAAACACTTTCAACAAAAACCTCACCATTTAAAACAGATCTAACTAAAAGTGCACATTTATCTTCATCAACAGAAGCAGCATAAATATACTCTTTTCCATCAACAACAAGTTCTTGACAAATCAAATAATCTCTTCCATCTAATTCAATAATTCTATCCATTATCTACCACCTCTACTAGAAGAATTATGTTGCTCTATAAAATTTTTATATCCCTCTTCACTCATAGTACCATTAGTTTCTTGAACATATTTAACATAATCCTCATAAGTCACTTGATCAATTTGTTGTTCAACTTTAACAGAACTATCATCGATCTTTTCATCATGAGATAAATTCTTCGAAACAGCACCAATTCCAACAGTACCTACTGCAACCATAGAAGCAACAACAATAGCTCTTTTAATTGCAGTTCTTCTTTTAACAGCATCAAGTCTTCTCTCTTTTCGTATTTCTCTTTGTCTATCAAAAGCCGCTACATCAATAGGAACTCTCTCAGCATTAGGATCTTCAATACCAAAAGCCGCCTTAGAAACAGAATCAAAAGACACATTAACATTATTATCATTATAATTACTATTCATATTATAACCTCCTAATAACATAATAACACAAAAAAAGACTTTTTTGAAGTTTTAAAAAAATCTTTACATACTAATTAACAAACATATCTTTTGAAACAACTACATCATATAAATGATTCTCTTCATAATTACCAGAAACTTTTAAATATAAATAATTAGAAGTATGTCCATAAGCATATCCATTCTCTATCTTTTCTATCAGTACTTGTTCCTTCTTACCAATACAACTATTATAATACTTCTTTTCTAATTTATCTGATAGTTCAAGTAATTCTTTAGTTCTTTTTTTCTTAGTATTTCCATCAATATGTCCACCCATTCTAGCAGCCTTAGTGCCATTCCTCTTAGAATAAGGAAAAACATGGACTTTGGCAAAATTAACTTCTTTAACAAAAGAAAGACATTCATTAAAATCATCCAAATTCTCACCAGGAAAACCCACAATAACATCTGTAGTAATAGAAATATCTGGTCTAATAGATCTAATCTTATTAATAACACTAAGATATTCTTTCTTATCATATTTTCTATTCATAAGTTTTAAAATTCTATCACTACCACTTTGAAGAGGCACATGTAAATGATTACACAAAACAGGATTCTCTAAAAGTTTAAAAAACTTATCATCAAGTTCAGTAATCTCTATAGAAGATATTCTAAGTCTTTTTAAACCAGAAATCTTTAAAATATCCTCAAGCAAGTCAGAAAAACAAGTTCCTAAATCCACTCCATAATTTCCAGTATGAATACCAGTTAAAACTATTTCATTATATCCATTATTAACCAAAGAACTAATTTCTTCTAAAATAACATCCTTTTTCTTAGAACGACATCTACCTCTAACAAAAGGTATTATACAATACGAACAATAATTCTCACACCCATCTTGAATCTTAACAAAAGCACGAGTTCTAGTCTCAACATGATTTATTTCCATATCTTCAAAAGGCACAGTCATTATATTCTCCTTAGCAATTATTTGTTTACCAGTTTTTAAATTTTCTTCAACTAGATCAACAATATTTGATTTATTATAATTTCCTATAACAACATCAATACCAGAAAAATCATATTCTTTAGCACTCTCAACAAAACAACCACATACTACCTTACATGCATCTTTATTTTTAATACTATTAATTATTTTTCTATCCTTTCTATCACTGTTATTAGTAACAGTACAAGTATTAACTACATAAATATCGCACTCATCATCAAAAGAAGCTATTTCATAGCCCCTATTTTTAAATAAACTAATTATAAATTCACTTTCATAAGTATTAACCTTACATCCAAGTGTATATATTCCAACTTTCATCCTAAAACACCACCAAAATTAATCTAATCTATCCTTAAGTTTTTTAAGTTCATATAAAAAACTCTCTGTTTCCTTTATTTCTTCTTCTAACTCTTTAGATTTCATATTTGAATCTATACGTTTAAGTATATCATTAGAAGATTTCTTTTCACCTTTAACTTCTCCACTATAAAAACCAAATACTGGAGAGATAACTTCGGAATTTTTAAATTTTCTAGGTTCATCCTCTTCAAATACAGGATTATTAACCTTAATAGGCTTTTCTTCTTCAATAATATTTTGTTCTTCAATATGCTTCTTATAAAGTTCATCAAGAGTAATAGCTGCTTCTCCCTCGTCCTCAAGTAGCTTATCATTTTTCTCATCTACATCATGAGAAGCACGAACAAGTTCTTCATAACTAATAATAGATTTCTCTTCCTGTTCAGTTTCAAAATGAGTATGATCTATCAAATCATCATCTTTATCTATAAGTTTCTTAGTAACCTCTTCTAGTTCTTTTTCAGCTTCTTTAACAGGATCACTTACATCCGCATACACAACTTCAGAATCATTAAAACTAGTATCATTATTAGAAGCAGAATCATTGTAATCAGAACTATATTCAGTATTAGAAACAGTATCATTATCAAAAACAACATTATCATTATAATCATTATTAACTACATAAGAAGTATTAGTATTAGTATTAGCACTCATATTAGAATTAATATTAACACTATTACTATTATCATAAGAAAAAACTTCACCAGCAGAAACATCATTATAATTATTCTGAGTAATAACAGGTTCACTTCTATCACTAGAAATATTATTATTTCTTACATTATTAAAACCAGACCTAGGTACATTATTAACAGCCATATTAATATTTGAAATCTGTCTTTTAATTTGTTTTTTCATTTTAGATTTTATTTGAAACTTTTCTATAAGAACAATAACAATAAGAGCCAAAATTATAACTCCTACTACAACTATAATAATAATAAAATTCTCTTTTCCAAAATCACTAATAAACTCACTCATATATTTCACCCGTTTCCAATAAATTAATTCTATCACGAAACAAAAATAATGACAATAAATCTTCACAATTAAACGCAAAAAAAAAAGCAATAAAACTATTGCTCTAAAAACTTATTATATTTATCTATAGATTTATCAGATAAATCAGTTTTATTTAATTGTTCAATTAACTTCTTTTGTTCACGAGAAAGTTTCTTAGGAGTAATTACTTTAAGAATAACATAAAAATCTCCATAACTATGATAATTTACATCCTTAATACCTTTTCCTTTTATTCTGTGCTTATCACCAGAATTAGAACCTGCAGGAATACTAAGAGTAACAACTGAATTCAAAAGCTTAACATCTTTTTTAGTTCCCATTATAGCCTCAGTAATAGTAATAGGAAGTTCCATATATACATCATTACCATCTCTTTCATAGAAATCATGATTTTTAACTTTAAATTCAATATATAAATCTCCGTTTTTACCACCATCCGGAGAAGCTTCTCCCATACCAGATAGTCTTATTCTATTACCATTATCTACTCCTTCTGGAACCTTAACATCTACTTCCTTAACAACTTTTACTCTACCTTTTCCATGACATTTAGAACATACTTTATCATAAGTAACACCTTCACCACCACAACTAGGACAAGTAGTCTTTGTTAAAAAACTACCAAATATTGTGTTTTGAGTACCAGTAATTGTACCACTACCATGACAATCTTCACAAGTATGTTCACCAAAGCCACCTTTTCCTTTACATTCGCTACAAACATCAGTAGTAGTAATTTCTATTTCTTTAACAGTACCAAGTGCAGCCTCCATAAAAGAAACTTCCATTACTAATAAACTATCATTACCTCTTGATTTTCTCCTACCACCACCTCTAGAAGATGAAGAGAAACCAAACGAACTAGCTCCACCACCAAACACATTTTCAAAAATGTCTGAAAAATCTGAAAAGTCAAATCCTGAAAAATCAAATCCTCCAGCAGAACCAGCACCATTACCATCAAAAGCCGCATGACCAAATTGATCATATTGTTTTCTTCTCTTCTCATCAGATAAAACAGCATATGCTTCTTGTGCTTCTTTAAATTTCTCTTCCGCACCAGCATCCTTATTAACATCTGGATGATATTTCTTTGCTAAACGTCTAAAAGCTAATTTTATATCTTTCTCCGAAGCATTCTTATCAACACCAAGAATCTCATAATAATCGCGTTTTGCCATAAACTACCTCTTCTCTACTTTGTAATTTCTTTAAACTCCTCTAAAGTTTCTCTAAACATAGAAAGAGCCTTATCTATTGTATCATCATTAACTATATCAATACCAACTTTCTTTAATATTTCAAGAGGATAATTACTACCACCACTAGATAAAAACTTCATATAATTATCAAGTGCACCCTCTTTACCACTAAGTATATCAGAAACTATACTAGATGCAACAGCAATGCCAGTTGCATATTTATATACATAAAAACTAGTATAAAAATGTGGAATTCTAGCCCATTCAAATTTAATCAAATCATCACTAATAGCCTCATCAGTAAAATACTTCTTATTCAAATTTAAATAAGTATTGCAAAGCAATTCATCAGTTAAAACTTCACCCTTTTCCTCCAAATCATGAATCAAAAGTTCAAACTCTGCAAACATAGTTTGTCTAACTAAAGTAGTTCTAAAATTCTCAAGTAAATTATTTAAATAATAAGCTTTTTCCTCTTTTGTTTTAGCATGTAAACTACAATACTTATTAAGCAAAATTTCATTAACAGTTGAAGCAATTTCTGCTAAAAATATAGGGTATCCATAATCATGATAATCTTGATTTTTAACAGAATACAAACTATGCATAGAATGTCCAAGTTCATGAGCTATAGTAGAAACATCATAAAACTTACCTTCAAAATTAAGTAAAACATAAGGAAGAGTATCATAACAACCCCAAGAATAAGCACCATTTCTCTTATTATCATTGTTATAAACATCAATACAATTGCTATCAAATAAACCCTTCAAATCACTAATATATTGATCACCAAGAGGTTTAAGAGCTTCCAAAACTAAAGTCCTAGCCTCCTCAAAAGTATAACTTCTACTTACATTATTAACAAGAGGAGCATAAACATCATACATATGAACCTCATCAAGCTTAAGTATATTCTTCCTAACTTTAATATATTCTTTCATAATATCTAAATTATTATGAACTTTCTCAATAAGAGAAGTATATAACTTTTTATCAATATTATCACCATATAAAGACATTTCAAGAGGACTATTATATTTTCTAGTATTAGACACAAAGAAATTACTCTTAACATTACCACGAAGTAAAGAAGCAAAAGTATTCTTATAACTATTATATGAACTATATAAACTATCAAAAGCTTCTTTTCTAACACGTCTATCTTCACTTTTCAAATAATTAGAATAATTACTATTAGTCAAATGAACTTTATTAGAAGATTCATCCATAATATCATTAAATTTTAAATTAACATCATCTAAAACTCTAAAAGTATTCTCAGGACTAGATAAAACCTCACCTAAACGAGCCATCATCTCTTCCTGTTCAAGTGGAAGAATATGAGACTTTTCTCTAAATAAATCCTCAAACATAAAACTATATTTTTTTAAAGAATCATTATCATCAATAAACTTCTTTATCTTGTTATAATCTGCGTTTAAAACCTCCGGAGTATAAAAAGCAAGCTTTTCAGAAATATTATCCGCTAACTTATCAATTCTTCCCATTAGAGCCTCACTACTAGAAACACCTTTGTCCTCATCAAACTTCATATGAGAATAAACAATCAACTTATCAAGAATTCTTGAAATAGAAAAATAATCATTTGTAGCATTAAATAAACTTTCACTACTTGAAGTAATATTTCCCTTATATTTCAAATAACTTTCTACTTTATCATTTAAAACTTCTATATCCTTATTAACATCATCCAAACTACTATAAATTTTAGATAAATCCCACTTATACTTATCATTTATTTCTTTTCTTTGTTTTGACATAGTTTCTCCTTTTTATTATTTATTTATATTAGAAGCCTTACAAAATGTAAGGCTTACTACTATTATTTTTCTTCAAAATTTGCTTCTTTTACATCATCACTTTTAGATTCTTCTTGTGTATTTTCATTTGCTTCAGCATGTTCTTTATTAGCTTGTTCATAAACTTTAGCAGCTAATTTATATGTAACTTCTTGTAATTCTTCACGTTTTTTATTTATATCTTCAACATCTTTCTTTTCAATAGCTTCTTTTAAAGCCTTAATTTTTTCTTCTGCTTCAGTCTTTTCACTATCAGAAATTTTATCTCCAAGATCCTTAATAGCTTTTTCAGTTTGGAATACCATAGCTTCTGCTTCATTTACAGCATCTGCTTCAGCTTTTTTCTTTTCATCAGCATCACGATTAGCTTCTGCTTCCTTCATCATTTTATCAATTTCTTCTTCAGAAAGTGAAGTATTAGAAGTAATTGTAATAGATTGTTCTTTATTAGTTCCAAGATCCTTAGCAGTAACATTAACTATACCATTAGCATCTATATCAAATTTAACTTCAATTTGAGGAACTCCTCTTGGTGCAGGTGGTATATTAGTAAGTTGGAATCTACCAAGTGTTTTATTATCCATAGCCATAGGTCTTTCACCTTGAAGAACATGAATATCTACTGCAGGTTGATTATCAGCGGCAGTACTAAATACTTGACTCTTACTAGTTGGAATTGTTGTATTTCTTGGAATAAGTGTAGTCATAACATTACCAAGAGTTTCAATACCAAGTGAAAGTGGTGTAACATCAAGAAGTACTATATCATTAACATCACCAGTAAGTACCCCACCTTGAATAGCAGCACCCATAGCAACTACTTCATCTGGGTTAACTGATTTATTAGGTTCTTTTCCAAGTTCATTCTTAATTAAATCTTGAACCATTGGAATACGAGTAGAACCACCAACCAAAATAACTTGATCAATATCTTCTTTCTTCATACCAGCATCTTTTAAAGCATTTCTAACTGGAGTTAAAGTAGATTTAACTAAATCACCCACTAAAGATTCAAACTTAGCACGAGTAAGTGTCATATCTAAGTGAAGTGGCCCATCTTCTCCTTGAGTTATAAATGGACAAGAAATTTGTGTTGTAGTAACACCAGATAAATCCTTCTTAGCTTTTTCAGCAGCTTCTTTAAGACGTTGCATAGCCATTTTATCTTTAGATAAATCAATACCATTACTCTTCTTAAATTCATCAACTAAATACTTAATAATAACTTCATCAAAGTCATCTCCACCTAAATGATTATTACCATTAGTAGCCTTAACTTCAAATACACCTTCACCAAGTTCTAGAATAGAAACATCAAATGTACCACCACCTAAGTCATAAACAAGAATAGTTTGCATTTTATCTTGTTTATCTAAACCATATGCAAGTGATGCAGCAGTAGGTTCATTAATAATTCTTTCAACTTCAAGTCCAGCAATTTTACCAGCATTCTTAGTAGCTTGACGTTGTGCATCATTAAAGTATGCAGGAACAGTAATAACTGCCTTTGTAACTTTTTCTCCTAAATAAGCTTCCGCACTATTCTTAAGATCTCCAAGAATCATTGCACTAATTTCTTCAGGACTATATTTCTTACCATCAAGTTCAACTTTTTCCTTAGTACCCATAAGCCTCTTAATACTACGACAAGTATTAGGATTAGTTTCAGCTTGACGCTTAGCAACATCCCCAACTAACTTTTCTCCATTTTTAAATGCTACAATTGAAGGTGTAGTTCTATTACCTTCAGGATTTGGGATAACTTTAGCTTCCCCTGCTTCTAAGACCGCAACACAACTATTAGTTGTACCTAAGTCTATACCAATAATTTTACTCATAAAAATCTCCTTCTTTCTTAATATTATCTATTCATTAATTATAACCATAGCTGGTCTTAAAACTTTGTCTTTATATGTATATCCCTTTTGATATATTTCAAGAACAATACCAGATTCCTTAGATTCATCCTTTCTCATAGTAACAGATTGATGAAACATAGGATCAAATGGTTTACCCAAAGCATCTATTTCCTTAACATCATTAGCAGTAAGTATATCTTTTATTTGATTATAAATAAGTCTAAAACCATCTAAATATACCTTAACATCATCAAGTACATCTTCTTTATCAATAACTCTCTCAAAATTATCCATAACAGGAAGTAAAGAAGAAAGCACATCACCATTAGCATATTTAAGTAAATTAGACACTTCTTCATCTTTACGCTTACGATAATTAATCAAATCAGCCTTAGCCCTAAGAGTCTCCTCCTCAAAACTCTTAAGCTTATCCATAAGTTCTAAAATCTCATTATTTTTCTTGCCTTTTTTCTCCTTCTTATGTGTTTTTTCATCACTATGAACTTCACTAACAGTTTCACTATTCACAGTTTGATCAATATTTTCACTTTTTTCCATAAACACTCCTTATTTTTTATCTAAATTTTCCTTAATATAGTTTAAAAGTGACACAACCTTAGAATATTCCATTCTCTTAGGACCAATAATAGCTATAACACCCTCATCATCCAAAGTCCTATACTTAGTCTTAATAACAGTAACATCCTCATCAACATTAGATTCATTTCCAATATAAATATTTATATCTTTATCATCCGAAGAAGATGCCTCAAGCAAAGTATAATCATCAAGTTTATTAAATATCTTTTTAATCTTCTCAACATTATTAAACTCAGGTTGATTAAGAATATTATTCCTTCCTACAAAAGAAACATCACTTTTCATAACAAAGTCATTAAAAACATCATAAAATGCATTATAAATTGTTTCATGCTGTTTTATATACTTATTAATAACCGGTTTAACTTCAAACTCAAGTTTTTCCTTAATCTCATCAATAGGAGTACCTACAATAAGCTTATTAATAAGTTCAACACTCTTACTTATCTCACTAAGACTAACACCTTCTATTTTAATTTGCTTATGTTCTATATGTCCTTTATCAGTAACAATAATAGCAATAAGTTTATCTTCTTCCAAAGGAAGAACCTCTACTTTTTTAAGCTTATTTTCACTAGAACTAGAACCAAGTACAACAGAAGTATAATCAGTAAGTTCAGAAATAATCTCTAAACTCTTCTTCAAACAATCATTAATCTCAAGTTTATTATTATTAAAAATCATCTGAAGCTTAAGCATATCTTCTCCAGTCATCTCCTTAGGCTTCATAAGATTATCAACATAGTACCGATAACCACTCTCACTAGGAACTCTTCCTGAAGAAATATGTGTCTTTTCAAGATAACCCATTGATTCTAAAGCAGACATTTCATTACGAATAGTCGCCGAAGAACATTTAAGCTCATCACATATAAGCTTTGATCCAACAGGAGTAACGTTTTTAACATATTCCCTAATAATGACTTCCAAAACCCTTTCTTGTCTTGTCGTAAGCATACAAAACACCTCTTCTAGCACCAAAATTTCTCAAGTGCTAATATCATTATAATATTATGCGTTAGCATTGTCAAGTTATGAGTGCTAATTTTTTTTATTTTTTTCACTTATATAAATAATGATACAAAAAATAAACTCTTAAACAAAAAAAAGCAAGCAAAACTTACTTAACAAGCTTCTTAAGAGCCTCTCTAGCTGCCTCTTGTTCAGCCTCTTTTTTAGAATGTCCAATTCCATTTCCATAAACAATATCATCTATCCTAACGCAAAAAGTAAAAACTCTATCATGAGCAGGACCATCACAAGACACAAGCTCATAAACCAAAGACTTTTGAAGATCTTGAACAACCTCTTGCAGTTCAGATTTATAATCACTAAAAAATAGTTTACTAGGATCTTCAATATAAGGAACAATTATAGAAAGAGCAACACTCTTAACTTTTTCAAAACCCAAATCCAAGTATATCGCAGCCATAAAAGCTTCAAAAACATCCGCAAGTATCGCTTTCTTATGACTTCCACCACTTTGAGCCTCACCATTACCAACTTTAATATATTGACTAAAACCAAGATCATTAGCATACTCATATAAAGCGTTTTCACAAACATAACTAGCTCTTTCTTTAGTCATCTTACCCTCAGCAAAATCCTTTTCTCTATATAAATAATCAGACACTATCAAATCCACAATAGCATCACCCAAAAACTCCAAAGTCTCATAAGATTTAAGATTATGCTCATACGCATAAGAAGTATGCACAAAAGCTTGTTTATATATATCAATATTATTAGGAACAATATTTAATTTTTCAAATAGTTCGTTCACATCAATCACCACATTAACTATATCACATTTCAAAAAAAAATAGTACTGTTTTGATTGATAAAAATTCATTTTAATAGTAAAATGTTATTGGTGGTATAAATTGAAAAAAATTTTAATAACTATAATAGATATATATCAAAAAATACCTGGTCCGTGGCATTTAGCTTGTAGGCACTATCCAACATGTTCAAATTACACAAAAGAAGCACTACAAGAATATGGAACAATAAAAGGATTAAAACTTGGAATTAAAAGAGTTCTAAAATGCAATCCCTTAGGAACAAAAGGATATGATCCAGTACCACACAAGGAGGAATAAAAAGTGAAAAAGAAAATAATAACAGTAATGGCTCTAATAATAACAGCAACATGTCTAACAGGATGTTTTAAAAAAGATAGAATGGAAGACATAAACATAGCAACAACTATCTATCCAATAGAATATGTAACCAAAAGACTATATGAAAAAAACTCAAGTATAAAAAGCATATATCCAAGAGATTCAATATCAAGCTCATACAAAATAACCCAAAAACAATTAAAAGATTATAGCGAATATGACCTATTTATATATAATGGAGAATCAAACGAAAGAGAATATGCAACAACTATGTTAAATGACAACAAAAACCTAAAAATAATAGACGCAGCATATGGAATAGACACAACATACAAAACATCAGATGTTTGGTTAAACCCATCAAATATCTTAATGATAGGACAAAATATTAAAAATGAACTAACTGAATATATCTCAAATCCATATCTAATAGAAGATTTAAAAAATCAATACACATTATTAAAAGTAGATATAACAGAATTAGAAACAGAACTAAAAAAAGCATCAGATAACTCAGTAAATAATCAAATAATAGTCGCTGATGAATCACTAAACTTCCTAAAAAAATATGGATTTGAAATAATAAATCTAACAAGTGGAGGAAAAGACAAACAAAACAACATAGAAAAAGCACGACAACTAATAAGCGAAGAAAAACTAAGTTACATATTTACACTAGATCATAGTAAAACATATGATATAGTAGAAACACTAAAAAATGATTACAACATAGAAACATTAACATTTAGAACATTAGACACAATAACAGAAAAAGACGAACAAAACAATGATGATTACCTATCAATAATGCATAGCAACATAGATTTATTAAAACAAGAAACCTATAAATAAAGCTTAGGCTTTATTTTTTTGTACAAAAAAAAGACGAACTATAAAAGTTCAATCTCATCATCATTATCTAAAACCTCAATATCTTCAAAATCAGCACCTTTACCCTTTTTAGGAGATATAACATCAAGTTTAACTTCCACAGGAACTGAAACCTTATCATTAAAAGGAATAATATCTTTATTTATAGAATCATCAAGTTCTTCATAATCATCTAAAGAATTCAAAGGTAACGGCTCATCTATAGAACCATCTTCTTCACTAACACTATCCATAACAACAACATCCAAAGTCTTAACATCTTCACTATCATCATTATCTAAAGAATCATCATCTAAAATAGCATCAGAATTATTATCATTAACAATTTCTATATCTTTATCTTCATCCGAACTATCATCAGAAAGACTCTCTTCACCAATATTAACTTCCTTCTCATCATTACCATCATCTGAAACAACATCTTTGTCATTAAACAACTTCTCATCTGGAACAATAATATCATTATCTTTAGATTCAAAATCATTACCCATAACATCAATGACTGGAATCTCATCATCTTTTATAACTAATACCGAAGAACTAGGATCTTTATCATCTATAGTTTCCAGTATAACCTTATCAATTACACCAGTAATCTCACCTTTATTAGGACTAACATCTAAATCCCCAGAAATAGGTTCTTTACCAAGTAGTGTTTCTTCTTTTATAACAGTATCAAGAATTTTATCAGAGTTCCCTTGTTGTTCCTTTTTCATAAAATTAGCACAAATAATAAGAAAAATAATACCAAGAACTATAAAACCAATACCAAATAAAAGTAAATTTTCAAAGTTTTTCCCCAAAATGGTTACAACTAAATTATCTATAATTCCTCTTCCATTAACAACCATACTAAACAGTCTCACCTCCAAAAAACTTGAAATAATTAAAAGCATTCCATCTATTAAAACTATAAATCCTGTCCACTTAAAAGCCTTAGATTTATTCCACAAACATAAAGCAATAAGCGAATAAAAAGTTATAGAAAACATCAAAAACACAATCCATATATAATTAGAAGAACTAAAATTAGCAATAATTCTCAAAATATATACATTAACTCCCATATCATAAAGCTCTGAAACAGAAGGTAGAGTATCATCAAGTTTACTTTCAAGCTCCATAACATAACTATTTAAAGAAGATAACTGCTTATCACTAAGATTATGTCCTTTACGAGCAGCATAATTATTATTAACTATATTAACAACCTTATCAGTAGCAAGCACAGGCCTATTATTACTATATAAAACATAATCAATATAATCATAACCATACTGAGTTAAAACACTATTTAAACTTGCACTGTCAATAACCTTATCTGTAACAGATATAGGAATACCAATCTTAAATAAATCATCTCCAATATAATCTCTCAAATTATTCTTACCATCACTAGTATGAATATCATCCGAAGAACAATCAAATATATTAGAATCAGAAATATAATAAGAAATACTATCTTCATTTAACATAGTTTTAGCTATAAAAATATACATAATAAGTAGCAAAAAAATTGCAAACAAACATGAAAGTATCACAGCCAAAAACTTTCCTAAAAACTTAACTGCTTTCATATTAGCCACCCCTATGCTAACATTATCTTATCATATTTTTATAATTTTGTATATAAAATTTTACACAAAACAGTAAAGTATTCAACACAAAAAAGAAAAGATCTAACTATTCTTTTCTTCACTTGTTTTAACAGTTTTAACATTCTCTGAATCATTATGATTTTTACCTTTATTTGAAGAGCTACCATTATCTTCCTCTGGATCTGGAACCTTAACACTAACAGAGAAAACTTTCTTACTATAATCAATAACATCTTCACCATTTTCATCTTTTTTAAGTTCATAAAAATTCATTCTAAGCTTAGGATCATTTATAGGTTGTTCAAACACCATAGAACCAGTCTTAATACCCCCAATAACTAAATCTCCAGAATAAAGAGCATCATCAACATTTATAGAAGTAAAAATAATTTTCTTCTCTTCGCCCTTACTATTAGACATAGTCCAGTTTACATAACTATATGGAATCTTAGCACCAGTGTTATTTTTAATATAAACAGTAACAATCAAAAACTGATTGCCATCTTCAGGTGTCTTATAATAATTACCTTCAGAAGTTTCAACCTTAACAATCTTGTAATCAACACCATTATAAGTAATCAAATCACCCATACTAAATATCTTCTCAGTAGTAGCCTTTTCCCTAACCTCAACAGTCTCATTTTTACTATTATTTTTTTCCATATATGCATCCACACCAAGATAAGAGAAACCACCAAGAATAAGAAGACAAATCATAACAAGAACCATACTCTTAACACTTAATCTTCTTCCAAAAATATTACTATCTCTAACAAAAGATTTAACATTGAAATAACAATTCTTAAAAATATTTAAAAAGTTAACAAAATAACTCCTACCAAAAGACTTAAACTTAATTTTACTCTTAACCAACCTAAAACAATTACTAACACAAGACTTTAGTTTTACAAAAGGAACACTAATAACATCAAAAACTCTTTTAAGACTAAATTTATTACTAATTTTCTTGTTAATAAAACTAAACTTATTCTTAAAAGTACTTTTCAAATTATTAACACTCTTCTTATTAGATTTAATCTTATTAACAATAACCTTTTCCTTATCAAATTTCTTTAAAACAGGCTTAATTTCTTTTACAGGTTTTATAGTAACTTTAGCAATAGGTTTATTAAATGTTTTAGAAACTTGTTTAACATTATTCTTCTTATGATTACAATTATTATTTATAATACGAGCCTTACTTACATCCGCCCCGCATTTAGGACATATTCTAGATTTATTAGAAACATGACCTTTACATTTTTTACACACTTTCATATTTATCACACCCCTAAGTAGTTTTTAAGATTTACTAGCAAGATTATATCACAAAACACTTACTATGTCATTAATTTTTACCAAAAAAATCTTACTAAATATTATGAACAATTTTTAAAAAAAACACAAGAGAAAAAAACAAATTTTACATAAAAAATAAAATTCGTTAATAAATAAGAACAAGAGTTCCTACAGAAGCACTATTATAAATAGTTCTAGCAACCCCATAAGGCAAATTAACGCACCCATGAGAACCATTATATTTATAGATAGAACCACCAAAACTACTCCTCCAAGTAGCATCATGAAGTCCTATTTGACTGCCATAATCAACAAGCATCCAATAATTAACAAAACTCCTATAATCCGCACCAACAAGATAAGTATTCCGAGCTTTACCTCTAATTCTAAAAGTTCCAGTAATAGTATCCCATGAATTCTTCATACCCGTAACAACACTAGATGTAAGTTTTAATTTTCCATTTTTATAATACCAAAGCTTTTGTTTATCAATAGAAACCATAATATAATTATCATCATCAATATCACTTTGAGTACCAACTTGCACTATTCTCTCACGTATAGAATAATTTCCAAACGAATCAGAAACACTATAAGTAACTTTATAAACACCTGTAACAGAAGTATTAACCTTACCTCTAGTAACAACCTTCGAAGTTAAATCACCATCATAATTATCTGTAACTAAACAGCCTTGATCTAAATAAGGTTGATTCTTTTTAACAATCACCCTGCTCTTACCACGAAGCTTTATAACTGGCGGAGTCTCATCCACAACCTTAATAGTTCTAATTTTAGTAGTTTTATTTCCAGAAGAATCAGAAACCGAATAATAAAGCTTATATTTACCAATCTTATTAGAATCAACATTACCAGAAACACGAACCTTAGAAGTGATGTTACCATCATAATTATCCGTAGCCTTAAAACCAGATTCTTTATAACTACTACCATATTGAACCTTTTCAGTAGACTTACCCTTAAGTTTCAAAACAGGTTTAACTAAATCTTTAACATAAACAGTTCTAATAACCTTTTTCTCTCTTTTACCTTTAGTATTAGTAACAGTATAAACAACATCGTATTTACCTACTTTTTTATTATTAATATTGTTAGTAACTTTTATCTTATCAGTAATATTAACATTATCAAGAAAAGCAGTAGCACCATCATCTTTAAATCTACCATTAAGAGAAATAGAAACTTCTTCCTTACCATTTAAAGATAAAATAGGATCAGCAAAATATGCATACAAAAAATACCAAACAAAACACAAAATGGCACATATAAAAAAAACAAAAAAACAAGTAATCTCTATTTTACTAAATCTTCTATTCATCTATCTTCACGAGTATATTATAGCATAGATTACAAAATAAAAAAACATAAATCAATATGCTTTTCTATTTTGTACATAAATACACAAATCACTTATTCAACAATTTGAGAATCATCAAACACTTTATCTTTTCCATTCATCATATAAACATTATATTTTTTAAGATATTGTTGAACTTCATCCTTCGTAACTTTTTTACCATTTAATATATAGCCATACTTATCATTAGAAAGAGAAGAATAATCAAATAAATTATCATTAATAACTTCTACATAACCACCTTGACCACCATAATTAATATTATCAAGTTTATAAATCTTTTCTTTTTTACCATTTTCATATCTCATAATAACATTTCTATCTACATAATACACTTTATTATTAAACAATTGAAACATTCCTGAAACACAATCAGAATCAGAACTAGAATTAACTTTAGCAATAAATGTCTTATCATTAGATTCTAAATCATACAAATACCACTTATCAGGAGCATCATCTTTATTACTGACTGCTTGACTATATATTACCTTTTTATCGTCCTTATATAAATCTATATTATCAATATTGTTCAATAACTTTTTAGTTTCCTTAGTATCAAAATTATAACTCTTCAAAGATTTTCTAGCAATATCACTACCTTCCCAGTAATAATAATATATATAATTATCTGCAATTATAAAATCAACAATACTCTTTTGTTTGAATTCTTTCTTAATATCAGAATAACTTGTAGCATTTACATTTAAAGTATATAAATAACTATCTCTATCATTATCCCAACCAAATGAGCTTTTTATAAAATAAATTGTATCATCCTTTAATATTCCCTTATCAGCATAAGCTAAACCAACAAAACCATTATCATCATCATAACATTTTTCTTCATACTTTATCCATTCAGTAACATTAAAATCTTTAGAACTCAAATCAATATATTTAAACCCAAAGTCATCAGCATAATAAAGTTTTTTATCATATTCTCCAAACACATTATAACTTTGACTATTATTCGCAACCTCATACCATTTTCCATTAACTTTTATAATCAAACTATAATATTTTTCACCAGCTTTATTCTTAACATTTCCTGCATCAACTATTAGGTTGCCCTCATATTTTAAATCTTCTTTCTTAGAAACCACTTTTTCATGTTTATCTTTCTGATCTGTTTTACCATTCAAATCAATTATTCCCTTACTATAGCATATATAACCAACACTCACAAGTAATAATATGAGCAAAATAACTATAGTAACAATTAAACCTTTACTTTTCTTTTTGTTTTCCATTTCCATACTTTTAATTCCTCCTACTTTAAATAAAGTATACAAAAAATAAACAAATTTGTAAATAAAATTATTAATAAAAAAATCAGCATTTACAAAAATATAAAATAATCTTTGAAAGTATGCTTTCAAACAGTGTTTCAAAACATTAAAACACAATAAAACCCTTGATATACAAGGGTTAATAATCTATATGGCGGAGTGGGAGGGATTTGAACCCTCGCGCCAGTTACCCGACCTACACCCTTAGCAGGGGCGCCTCTTCAGCCTCTTGAGTACCACTCCAAAGCACTAATCAAGTGCATATTAATTATAAATTATAATTTAAAATATGTAAAGAGTATTTACAATTTTTTTTGAAGTTCATAAGCTTTTATAACATTATTAACAAGCATAACAACAGTTAAAGGACCTACTCCTCCAGGAACAGGAGTTATATATTTAACCTTGGGTAAAACAGAAGAAAACTCACAATCACCATATAGTTTACCATCATATCTATTAATCCCCACATCTACAACAATTGAACCATCTTTTACATAAGAACCATCAATAAACTCCTTCTTTCCAACTGCAACAACTAAAATATCAGCATTAGAAGTAATACTTTTAAGATCCTTAGTCTTAGAATGACATAAAGTAACAGTAGAGTTTCTCCTAGAAAAAAGAGAAACAAGAGGAAGACCAACAAGTTTAGAACGACCAACTATAACAACATTAGCTCCAACAAAATCAGTATTAACACTATCAAGAATCTCCATAACACCCAAAGCTGTACAAGGAACTATTCCATCATTACCAGCAAATAAATTACCAATATTATCACTGGTCAAACCATCAACATCCTTATAATATTTAATAGATTCAAGCACCCTATCTTCATTTATAGAAGAAGGCAAAGGAAGTTGAACAAGAATCCCCGTAACAGAACTATCATTATTAAGTTCATCAATTTTTGAAATTAACTCTTTTTCCAAAATAGAATCATCATATTTTACATGTTCAAACAAAATACCAACATCATTACAAAGCTTACCTTTATTCCTAACATACACACTACTAGCCGGATCATCTCCAACTTGAATAACAACAAGTTTAAGTTTATCAGAAATATTATTTATTTTATTAATAAGTCTCTCTTTAACCTCAGATTGTAATTTTTTACCATCAATAATCATAATCAAAACACCACCTTATAAAAATATAACAAGTAAAACACCAACTAAAATACAAATAGCAATCATAATAATAAGAAAAATACAAAGTTTTCTACCCTTACCATCAAGTAAAGAATCATCTCCAACTTGACTAGCAATAACATCACGTGCCCTATCTAAAGATTTTTCCTTAATATTAGATATATTATTTTTTAAAGATTCACTTACCTTTTCCTTTTTAAAAACATCATTTAAAGGTTTATCCTCTTTATTATCATCACTAACATCCTCTTCTTTAACACTATTTTTATCTTCACGTTTACCAACATTTCTCTCTTCTAAACTAGCAATAATATCTTGAAGTTCCTTAGTTTTTTTCTCTTGTTCTTTCTTATCTTCCTTTTCCCTTACAGAAACAAGTATAAGTTGTAAATCATCAATAATTCCAAAATATTTATTTTTAATATCTTCCGGATACTTTTCAATTCCCTTTATACTATATAAATATTTAATCATATTATCAACACTCATAGAATCATTAATAACACTATCTATTATCTTATAAGTAGATTTTTCAGGATTAAAATTAGTTTGTAAATCTCTAAGCTCATCTTTAACACTACTTAAATCTTTCATAAAAACACCTCCAACATAGTATATCATCTAATACTTAAAAATAAAAGACTCACTGCAAAAATCAAAAATAAAGAAGCCATAACAAGCAAAGCAACAACAACACCATTAGAAAAAGCCGCATCTTTTATATCAAGTTTTCTAACCAAAACCTTATCATTAGTCCTTTACTTACTATTTTTAGTATATAAAACATAATTATTTATATTATTATAAGTACTAACAACTTCTCTTTTATTCCCAGAAACAGCCAAAGACTCACCATAACCATTAACTGAAGAAAAACTATTAGCATCATCACTAATACTAGAGTTAACTTCCTTATTCGCAACATGATCTTCAATTAACTCAGGAAGAATATCATCTTTAAAATAATTAACATCATCATAAACACATTTAAAAACAACATCCCCATCTGCATTATTTTTTTTCAAAGAACCAATTTCTAAAACTGCCCTATTATCCTCAGAATACATAATATTCATCTTTAAATTACTATCATCATTATCACGATAATAATTCATAAAACTAGAAACAGCATTAAAATCTGGATTATTAAACTCTTTAACATTATGCTTATCAACATCATATATCTTTTCACTAACCTTAGAATTTTCATTAGCATTATACACAGAATTAACAAAACTAGCCGTAGCAGCAACCCCTACAGGGTTACCAACTACATTTAAAGATTCACCCATTCTATTAGAAGCATTAACATTTCCAGAATAAAGATCAGAACTAACAGTCCTATCAACTAATCTCTCCTCAACCAAAATAGGCAAAATAGTTGCATTAAAATAACTAGCATCACTAAAATAACAAGAATAAAGAGGTTTACTTTCATCAACTTTAGTTCCCTTATAACCAATATTTAAAGAAACTGTACCATTATTAGAATAAACAATATCAGCATTAACAGCATTATTAACATCTTGTGTTCTCCTATATTCATCAAGAATACCACGAATAACAGAACTATCTGGATTATCTAATTTCTTTATATTATTAGAAGAATTTTTTTGAATATTAGAAATTTCAGCATTATGAGAATTAGAACCATTAACCCTAACATCAAGCTTATCATCAAAACTTTCACCAGACTTCTTTTCCTTTTCAAAAGCTTCAAGCTCAGAACTTAAATCATTATCCATTTTAGCTAACTTTTCCAAATATTCATTCATTTGAAGATAACTCATTTTAGACAAATCATCCGCACTAACAAAATAAGAATTAAACGAAACATTTCTAGAATCAAAATTCTCCTTCATAAGCTTAATCTTTTCATTAATACTAGAAACCATATCATCAATTTTTTTCTCAATCAAAGAAAGAGATTTAAGTTTATCACGAATATCATCAAAAAAATTATTTAAAAATGCAACATTCTTATCAAGATTTAAACTATTAAGCAAAGAACTCATCTCAGATACACTATTAGATTTAATACATGATACTATAACATTATATGAATTACTGTTAGCATCAAACAAACCCAAAACCTCATTAAGTTGTCTCTTAATCTCATCTATACTTACATTCTTCAAAAAACCACTTCCTATTATAATAAGTATAACAGTAACAAATAGAAAAAGCAAAGAAAAAAGTATAACAACAAAATCATTATACTATCTATTAATTAGCAAGAGTAAAACTCTTTCCACTAGGAGAACTAGCATAAACACTATCACTAGAACCATAGAACTTATCGGTTGTACTACTAAGTGAACCAGTATTTTTAGGAATCTTTACAGAACATGTAATAGCATTCATCCCCGCACTAAAAAACATATCAGTCATATCTGTTACACTTGAGATATTTCGACCAGACAAATCCAAAACTATAGTATCTGCACCACTACCATAATTTTTAAACATTCCTTTCAGACTTGTTATCTTTGATACATCCCAGTTCGACAAAGAACCTACACTCCAAGTCGCAACACTATAACCTGCAAAAGCAAATATAAACCCCAGACTACTTATCATTTATACCAAATAACATAGAAATATTCATAATATGCCTACTTCTATCCCTATTAATAGCACTACTAAAAATAATAATCGTAAAAAGTTCAATAAACCTATACTATATATAAAATTTCAAAATATACAAGACAAAACTCTAATAAAACTACTATCATAAAAAAAGTTAGTACCCCAAAAAATAGCCAATGCATAACTACATTAACTATATAAATAATCATCACTTTTTTGTATCTACATACACTATTTGACAATCAACCCATAAAACTAAAACAATAAATATTAAGAAGTTAATTCAATTGCATATATATTACCATGATTATCACTATCAGGACCATATTTATAAACACATTCCTTGACATACCTAAATGAAGAATCATTATAATATAAATTAATTCTAGAACCATCAACAGTAGCAGCATCTAAAAAATAATTCTGTTCACAATCATTGGCCATACACAGATAACCAGTAATATATAAATCGCCAACAAAAGCCGGAGAACTGCTAGCAAAGCCTGCAAAATTGACACTATCCGGAATACTTAATCTACCAATAGAACTCATTTTAGTATTCTCATTGCCAAATCCAGAAAACATTTCTGTCATATCTGTTACTTTTGATGTATCCCAGTTAGTCAAAACACCAATATCAATAGTTGAGCTACCCCTACCAAAACTACTAAACATACAGTTCATATTAGTAACATTGGAGGTATTTAAACTAGATAAATCAAAAGAAACATTATCAACTTCAGCAGCAACAGCAACAAACATTTCACTCATATTAGTAACATCAGAAGTATCTAAATTAGTAAGATCAAGCGAAGATAAATTAGTAAACTCTTCAAACCACATATAAGTAGATGTTGGATTAATTAAACTATCAAACTTAACACTCTTAATAGATGCAGCTTGAGAGTACCAATCGCAACCCCTAGAAGAACAAACATAAGAATTACTATTACTAAATGGTAAATATTCTGTAATAACTTTACCATGAGTAACTATATTATTATCTCTATTAGAAGACTTTTCATTAAATATAAATGTCCCATCATTATATAAAACAGTACTAAAGCCTTCAAAAATTACAGTACATGTAGTATCACTAGTTACATTACTAACTGTAAGTACATTATCCTTAAATGTACCAGTCTGATTATTAGTACAACTAACACTAGCATCTTTATACTTTGAATCACTTGGAGTTAAATTAAATACACCATTTTGTTTTTCTACTACTTGCTTGTTAGCTGCATCAACTGTACCATTCTGAACAACAACACTTACATCATATTTCTTAACTTCCCACATTGCATATAAAGTTATTACTCCATCATTTTCTTTAGATAAATTACTCACTTCTTGTTCATCTGTATAAAGTGATGTACTAGCATCTTTATTTGTATTCCATCCAATAAATGTATAACCATCTTTTGTAAATGTATTCTTCATTAACTTTTTACTTTCTCCATAACTATATGTAACATTAGCCATAGAGCCAGTTCCACCATTACTATCATATTTGACTGTGTATGTATTTGCTTTCCATATTGCATATAATGTAACTGTTTCTCCAGTTTGTCCTAAATCACTTACAACTTGTTCATCTGTATAAAGTGCTACATTAGCATCTTTATTTGTATTCCATCCAATAAATGTAAATCCTTCTTTTGTAAATGTATTCTTTGTTAATTTCTTACTTTCTCCAAGCTTATAAGAACTATCACTTATTGTTCCATTTTCACCATTACTATCATACTTAACAGTATATGTTTTTCCTTGCCACACAGCATACAACCTAACACTTCCATCATATGCATCATTAAGTGTTACACTATCTCCTGCTTTATAACTAGCACTACTAGCATTCTTCTTTGTACTCCATCCCAAAAAGTTATATCCTTCTTTTGTTGGTACAACACTTGTTATAGTTACTTTATCTCCTACTTTAAATGTACTATCTGCTATACTTCCAGTTCCACCATCTAAATCATAAACTAACTTATAACTTTGATTCCTATCTTGTTCCTTTTGTTCTGTTTTTACATTTATCTTAAACTTATATTGTTTATTCTCTAAACTAAATACATCTACTTCACTATCAAGCCATACTTTTAATTTATACTTTGTACTAATCTCACTATTATCTCTACTATGTCTATGTAACTTTTCAAATAACTTATAACTGTTTAATTCACTTATCTTAGTAGGTTTTAACACAGTATTACCATTAAAATCTTCTATATATACTTTTACATCACTATCATTTAAAGCAGTCTTACCACTATCAACACTAATCTTTTCTAAACTTGCAATATATTTAACATCTGTAGTAGCCCCTACTTTAGACTTAACTTCAAAATCAAATACATTCCCTGTACCCTCTTGTTTTATCCCATCCTCATCACTCATAGGCACAGCATTATCTATACTAACAATCTCTTTATTACTCTCTAAAAATCTAAAAGATAAATCTGTACTACTGATTGTATTATTACTTGTTTCATTATAGTTATATCTCCACACTGCATAACTAGATCCTGCAATTAAAACAAGCAATACAAATAAAACCATAAAAGCCTTAAATTTGTTACCATTTTTCATCAAAAAACTCTCTCCTGTCCTAGTCTAATAATATATTATGAGTATAACATTTTAAGACTGAAAAAGAAAGTCAAATTGACGAAAACTTCAAAATAGAAACCAAAGTATTAACAAAGTTTTCAAATAAACTTTCATAAAAAAAATCGAAATAAATTCGATTTTCTAATATTACATTACAGTAGCGCCATCAACTCTTAAAACTACTGATATTATCTTCATCGTCTATGATTATGAGTGTCTTCCACATTTAGACTATCCAACGGAATAAAATCCTTTTTATTAGAATCAATGCTTAATTCTTCTTCTTTTACAATTTCATAATCCCCATTTTCCATAGCCTCTTTTGCTTGTCGCATATTTTCATATCCTTCATTATATGCATATGTATCTTTCATTTTAGGAATTTTGTTAGCAGCATCCAGTTGACCCATATAATAGTCAATCTCATACTCTTTTAATCTGTTTTCCATCTCTTTTAATCTGTTTTCCATTTTTTTATTTTCTCCTATATTTTTTCTAATATTACATTACAGTAGCGCCATCAACTCTTAAAATTACTCCCGTAGTAAATGAAGCCTCATCACTACCAAGATAAACATAAGCTCCTGCAAGCTCTTTAGGTTCAGCAATCTTATTAAGAGCACAAGTTTTACAAAGCATTTCTCTCATCTCTGGAGTAGTAGCGCTCTTAACCATATTAGTTAAAACAGCCCCAGGTGCAACAGCATTAACTCTTATATTAAAAGGTCCAAGTTCTTTAGCACAAGACTTAGTTATACCATTAACAGCATACTTAGACGCAGAATAAGCAGTTTGCATCCTAGATCCATCATTAGCCACCATAGAACTAGTATTAATAATACATCCCTTTCCTTGACTTTTCATAACAGGAATAACTTCTCTTATAAATCTAAATACCCCAAATGTATTAACATCAAACATATTAATAAAATCTTCATCACTAACATTTTCAGTAAGTCCTGAATTAGTAATACCAGCATTATTTATAAGAACATCAACTCTTCCAAACTTATCAATAGTTTCCTTAACAACTCTCTTAACATCATTAGTTTCTTTAACATTACAAACAGAACCTAAGATATTATTAGAATCATATACTTTGCCAAGTTCCTTAACACAAGAATCAACTTCATCTTTATCATAAGAAACTACTACTACCTTAGCACCTTCCTTTAAATATGCCTCTGTAACAGCTCTACCTATTCCAGTAGAACCCCCAGTTACTATTGTTACTTTATCTTTTAATCTCATATTACACCTCCTAATATATTATAACATAAATTTATAAATCATAATAGAATTCATCAAAAAAATTCATATCATAAGCAGCAAGTTCTAAAAACTCATTATTATATTTAAAATTAAGTTTATTAAATTTATCCACAAACTCATCATAAGGAATAGTAAACAAATCTAAATAATCTCTAAGCAAATCATCTATACAAGAACAATAATTATCCCCTAAAAAGTTAATTATTTTAAGTACATTATCATTATCCAAATTATCTAACACAGAGCTATTATATTTATCTATAACATCATACGTCATCTACTAACACCCCTCTTATGTAAATCATTAAAATCAATATCATATTTCTTCTTCATAAAAGCATTAGAAGCATTTAAGATAGGATTAAGTTTTAACTCATCATCACCAACTAAAAACGGAATATCATTTTCTTCCATATACGTAAATAAACTTCTTTGCTTAGAAACACCTCTTCTAAAAGAATTTATAGTAATGTAATCCTCTATCCCATACTCTTTAAAAAGTTCATAAACTGGTTCTACATTCTTAAGAGTAATACTAAAGATACTAGGTTTTAATAAATTAGGATTACTCATAATAATCTCATTTTGAAAAACATTATTTATACTTTTGATATTACTGTTCTAAATACTAGATGTTAAAAGTTCAGAATACTCATCCCAATAAGATAAACTAAGAATTTCTTTGATCTCATAAGCAGACTTACACCAAATACCAGAAGTAAGCAAATGACTATACTTAGGATCATCCCAATAAGGTAAACTAAGAATTTCTTTGATCTCCGAAGACAACTTATGCCAAATACCAGAAGTAAGTAATTTCTTATACTTTGGATCATTCCAATACGGCAAATCAACAATTTTTTCAATCTCTGAAAAACCACAATTCCATATATTAGAAGTTAACAATTCATTAAACTTAGAATCATCCCAACAAGATAAATTAAGAACCTTATCTATATCATCTACATTATATCTCCAAATATTAGGAGTAAGTAAATTCGCAAATCTTGAATCTTTCCAAAAAGACAAACTTAAGACTTCTTGAATCTTATCAAAAGGAACACTCCATATATTAGGAGTAAGCAATTTTTTAAACCTTGGATCAGCCCACTCCTCCATAGAAAGAACCTTATCAATCTTTTCCGGGCTACTTTGCCATATACTAGAAGTAAGAAGCCCATCATATCTAGGATCATCAAACCAAGACATTTTCAAAATAATCTTAACATTAGTATAATTACTATGCCAAATATTAGAAGTAAGTAATTCCGTAAATTTTGGTTCATCCCACTCTTTCATACTCAAAATATTAACAATATCATAAATACTACTTCGCCATATATTCGGAGTAAGTAACTTTTTAAATCTTGAATCTTTCCAGTAAGGCAAATTCAAAACTTCATATACAAAAGAAACACTACGAGAATATAAAAGACCACCTTTTAAATCTTCTCTCCCAACTAAAAGTTTATCAATTTCCGCTCTTTTATTCAAAACAATCACCTACCCAAATCATAACACATTTAATTTCTCTAAAATACATTTAATATCACTATCTTCCTCATCAAGCAAATCAATTCTAAAATTAGTAACACCACATTCTTTAAAGTAATCAATCTCAGAAATCAAATCAATATTCTTATAATCAAATACTCTCATAAAGTGATTTTCATCTCCAAACAATCTAAATCTATGTCCATTTCTATCATCTAAATAAAATTTATTATTAAAACAAGCATTACAAACATCACTCTTACTAACAAAACTACTAATAGGACAATATTTCATAATCATAACCTCAAGTTTACCATACACTAAAACCTCAACATTAGGTACATCATTATATCTTTTTTTATAACCTTCAATAAGCACCTTAACCTCAAAAGGAGTAAGCTCCGGTGACAAACCGACTTTGTATACAAACTTAAGAAATTTATTAACAGTAAGGCTATTAAAAGCATTCATATAAATATCACTAATACCATTCTTAGAGTTAATAAAACCACTATTATTAGCTATAACCATATGATTTAAATTATTAGTCTTTATTCTAGAACCTCTATAATAAACATTATCATACATTTTATATTTATTATAAAGTAAAGTATCTTCCGTATATATTAAAACATTATAATCAAGCAAAGCTTTAAGTTGTTCTTCTGTTCTAACTAAAAAGCTAATATCATTAGTTATGCCACTACTATTACTATTAAACTTAATATCATTTATAAAATCATTAGCAACAATTTTACTATTCTCTCTTTTAGAAATAAGTAATGAAACAAGTTTTCTTCTTAAAATATTAACATTCTTAATAGGAATAAATATATTATCATCCATATCAAAACTAACATCAGATAAAACAAATGGACTAGAGCCAAGTTTTTCCAATTTTTCTTCTATATCTTCCCTAGTTGTAGAACGATTAATAGCCTTACTAACAACATCAAGTGACTCGCTAATTTTTACATCATCACAAATAATAGAAATAACCAGTTCTCTATCTTTATGCGCAATAACCTCAAAACTAACCGGAATCTTTCTATCACAAAAATTCTCTATTTCTCGTTCTAACATAACATCCAAAGTCTTATTAATAGACAAATTACTCTTAATATTAACTTTATTATCTAAATAGACAATACTTCCCCTAGTAGAAGAATTAACAAGAAGTCCCTTCTCATTATAAATATAGTTACAAATCATTCCTTCGCCATTAGAAAAACGAATTCCATCTCCTTGATTTAAATCATCTAAAAGTTTTATTTTTAACCTTTTACCTACAGAAATAACTTTTCCAAGAGGATATCCTTGATGATTACAAGTTTTACTATTAACAACATCATTCTCATCATTTAAAAAACCATAAGTAAATTCTCTATTATATAATTTTTTCAAATTAATTAGTTCTTCATTACTAAAGGAAAGTCTCTCACCCCTATAATATTTATCAATTAACATTCTATAAAACTTAGTAACATATCCAACATAATATTTAGATTTCATTCTT
Source organism: uncultured Bacilli bacterium (assembly GCA_934101575.1). Classification (GTDB taxonomy): domain Bacteria; phylum Bacillota_I; class Bacilli_A; order RF39; family UBA660; genus UMGS1449. The sequence continues at coordinate 53,009 of CAKORJ010000003.1, read as the reverse complement.
CCCTCAATCTTTAAAGAGTTAATACCAATTCTAACAAGCTCTTCAATCTTTTCAAGAACAGCAAGTTCTTTCATACTAAGTAAATAATCCGAGTTAATATCAATCTGATCATCATTTCTATAAAGATCATAACAAAATCTACATGGTCCAGCACAAGCACCTTTATTACCACTTCTACCAAAAAGTCTAGATGACATCAAACAACACCCAGAATAAGAAACACACAAAGCACCATGTATAAATACTTCAAGATCTATATCTTCACTTAATTCCTTCATTTCTGAAATACTCATCTCACGTGCTAAAACTGCTCTAGTACAACCAATACTCTTTAAAAAAGTTAAATCATCATTATTAGAATTATGCACCTGAGTAGAAGCATGAATTTCAAACTCAGGAAACTTCTCATTAACTAAAGAAATAAGACCAATATCTTGCATAATAAGAGCATCTACTCCTAATAAATATAACTTTTCAATATAAGAAATAACAGAATCAATATATTCCTCATCAATCAAAGTATTAACAGTAACATATAACAAAACACCATACAAATGACAATACTTAACTGCTTCTTCTATCTCTTCCATAGAAAAATTAGAAGCATATTTTCTAGCTCCATAATCCTTACCAGAGATATAAACAGCATCACAGCCACATTTAACCGCCATTTTAAGACATTCCATATCTCCAGCCGGAGAAAGAAGTTCAATTTTTTTCATAAAACACCACCCGTACTACTTTATAAGAAGCAACCTCTTAACTTCATTATATAAATAATTATTAGCCTCAGAAAGACTCATATCCCCAACAAAAAAAGGTTTACCATACCTAATAGTAGGCTTACTTCTAAAACCATATTCCCCAGTAATAGCAAAAGGAACAATATAACTATTTGTCTTCTTAGCCATACTAACTGTTCCAAACTTAAAAGGAAGCAAAAGCTTCGAAGTTCTATTTCTAGTTCCTTCAGGAAAAAGACCTACTGTTCCATCATCTTTTAAAACAGAAAGAGCAAGATCAACACAATTCTTATCCTTACAACTCCTATCAACAGGAATACATCCTGTACCTTTAAAAAACCAAGAAACTTTTTTATCATCAAAATACTCCTTTTTAGCCATGTAATGAATACCTCTCCTAGTAGAAATAATAGTAAGAAATTGATCCAAAAAATGTTTATGGTTTCCAGCAACTAACATAGAGCCCGATACATTAAGATTTTCTTTTCCAATAACCACAGGATTATAATAAATTTTAAAAACAGGAGTAAGTAAAACTCTTCCAAAATGATATAAAAATGGAACTTTCTTATTCATCATCGTCACCATCAATATCATTTTTTAGTGCATTAAAATCAACCTTTCCAAGTTTAGTCTTAGGAAGTCTCTTTCTAAAAACAAAATACTTAGGAATCATATACTTAGCAAGCTTCTTAGTACACAATTTTTTAATATCACCCTTAACAAATAACCAGTGATATCCCTCTTTAAGAACAATAAAAGCCTTTCCAACCTCTTGTTTATAAGGATGAGGAACTCCCACAACTGTACATTGTAACACAGCAGGATGGCTCTCAATAATTTCCTCAATATGTGAAGGATATACATTATAACCACTAGTAATAATCATTCTCTTCGCTCTTGATTTATAAAAAACAAAACCATCTTCATCCATATAACCCAAATCACCAGTATGAAGCCAAATATGTCCATCTTTATGTATTTGTAAAGCAGAATTAGTCTCAGTCTCATCATTTAAATATCCCATCATTAAAGCCTTAGAATTAATAACAATCTCACCAACCTCACCATAAGGGACAGTCTTTCTATTAGAATCAATAATTTTAATATAATTACCAGGCAAAGGTATTCCTACAGAACCACTTTTATTAACATCATCATGAGCAAGACAAACAGCCGCTAAAGCCTCAGACATACCATATCCTTGAGTAATCTTAGCACTAGAATTATGACTAGCAAGATAACAGTTAATTCTCTCCTCTAACTTAGGATTTAAACTATCACCACCACTAACAACATACTTTAAAAAAGACAAATCAAGGTTTTTAACATTAGAACAAGAAATAAGAGCCTCAAACAAAGTAGGAACCCCTAAAACACAAGTAGGTTTCTTTTTATTAAACAAAACATCAAACTTCTTAGAATCAAACTGAGGAATCAAAATAGTATAACACCCCAAACAAAGAGGAGTATGCATACAAACACTAAGACCAAACCCATGAAAATTAGGCATAATAGCAAGACAACAATCCCCAACATTCAGCTTCTTAAGAGCAATCTTCTCCTGCATACTTCCTAAAATAAAAGCCCTATTTTGAAGAACAACATTCTTAGGTTTACCACTAGTACCACCACTATGAAGAATAACAGCAGGACTATTCTTACCTAAAGAATAATTAAAATTATACTTTTTAAAACAAGACATCATCATAAAACTCTTAAATTTAATATAAAAACTATCATTATAAAAATGCTTATATTTAAACATATTAGTAATATTATAACCACACTTCAAAAAGAAAGGCATAAAATAAGAAACAGAAACAACAATAGTCCTTTTAACCATAGTATCCTTAATAAAAGAATCAATCTTATCATATAACATATCACAAACAATAAAATATTTACTATTAGTACTAATAATACTATCCTTTATTTCATCCTCACTAGATAAAGGATGAATCATATTAGCAATAGCACCAATCTTATTAAGAGCATATAAACTTATCAAAGCCTCTGGAACATTAGGAAGACAAATAGTAACAATATCCCCCCTTCTAACCCCCATTTTATAAAAAGAATTACAAGCTCTATCAATAAGTTTTATAAACTTCCTATATTTAATCTTTTTACCAAGATATTCAACAGCAACTAAATCACCATATTTTAAACTACTTTCTCTAACCTGATCATACATAGTAATATTAGGAATCTTAATATTAAGTTCATCACTACTATAATACTTTTTCCAAGGTGCAGGAATCCTTTTCTTTTTTCTAAATATATCAAAAATAGACATTATTTCACCTCCCAATTAGAAACAATAAGTTTTCTAAGTCTATTATTTTCATAAACTAAATCCTCCGAAACAGATATCTCATTCAAAAAAACAATTTTTAAGTCCCGAGAAAATAATCTATATCTTCCACTTATAACAAACGGAACAATCTTAGAATTTGCCCTATTTGCCATTTTAACTGCTCCAAATTTAAAAGATAAAACCTTATTACAACTAGTAGTACCCTCTGGGAATATACAAACAAGCTTTTCAGATTCTAAATACTTATTAGCTAACATCAAAGAATTAGGACTTTTTCTACTCCTATCAACAGGAATAAGTCCCAGTCTAGAAAATATAAAACCAAATGGTCCATCAAATAATTCCTTCTTAGCTAAAAAGTGAACATCTCTATCAACTGCACTAATCAAAAACAAAGCATCAAAAACACTAATATGCTTACCAGCAAGAACAATCCTTACATCCTTAGGAATATTCTCTTTTCCCACTATTTTAGGAGTAAAAACAATTAAAAACAACCCTTTAATAATAGGTCTCAATATTTTATATAAAAAAGAATCTTTCATATTACCTACTTTCTCAAACCTTATACACATTATAACACATAAGCATAACTTTTACTTATATTTTTTACAAATTAAAAAAGCACCAAACAGTGCTTTAAAATACTACTCTTCTGAAGCTTCTTCATCAAGTTCATAGCTAGAACAAATAGTTTCCTTTTCATCCTTAGCTACACCACTTTGATTCTTAATTTCAACTTCTCTTAAATTACAATGATTTTCATCATTATTGCAATGTTTACAAGAATGAACATCACAATTAATATTTTGTTTTTCCTTTTTCAAATTTATCACCCAATAATATTATTAGCAATAAATTACTTTTTATACTTAAATTTAACAAGTTTTGAGAAACTAACAATTAAACTAGTCGCCGCAGTACCACTTCTATACTTAGTAGAACTCTTACCACCACAAATAATAGGTTTAATATCAATATTTTTTTTCTTAAGAAGCACTCCAAAAAAAGGAATTTCATCCTCAATAGTAATAAAATCATAATCATTAAGATCACAATAATTATTATTAAGATTAACATTGATATGACTATATTTTCCAAAATGATTTATATCAGTAGCACTAAACTCTACATCACTATCACCAAAGACATTAAATAATATAGTGGACATGCTCTCAGCATTACCACTAGTATAAATAACATCATAACCATCAAGACCTAAAACATCTAAAATCTGTTTTCCCGCTGCATCTTCAAGTCTCTTAGAATCAAGACCAAGCTTATGTAAAGAATTACTATTTCCTATATAATTATTACTAACTAAATTATAAGATTTTAAAATGTCTTCCTTCATTTCAATCTCCTTGCTACTTTACTATTATTAAAATCACTAATAACTTCACTAGGACTAATTTTCCCACATCCATCATATATTCTATTAGGTCCAGTAACATATACACCAAGAGGCTTACTTTTAGCACTAGAATTAATATCAATAACACTATAAAAATTACCATCAATAAAATCAATAAACACATTATCATTTAAAAACCCAACAGAATCTCCAATATAATCAATATGAAATAATCCATTATCACAAAGAGTTTCACATAAAGAAACAGAAACAATATCCTTTTTTGGAAACTTCATATCAAATAAATCATCAGATAACAATAAAACCACTCCTTTATAAAAAGTATTATAACACAAAAAAAATATAAGTAAATAATTGAAAAAACATAAAAAATGTAATAAAATGTAAGAGGTGATAAAAATGAAAAGAATAAAAATGATACTAATATTAATGATTCCATTATTATTAACTGGATGCTCAAGTACTTTAAAATGTACAATAGAAACAAATAATTATAACTCAAAAGTAAAAATAAAGTTTAAAGACGATAAACCAATAACATACACATATAAAGATGAAATGAAATTCTCTCCAACATCCGCAGATGCAGAAATATACTATCACACAAAATACAGTGAACTAAGTAACCTAATATCGAGCAGAAATGCTCATATAGGTAACAATAAAGACAGCATCACAATAAAAGTAAACTATGATTTTACAAAAGATAAATCAGACGGAGAAGGAAACTTATTAATAAATAGAAATGATACCAAAAAAGAAGCAATCAAAAAAATAGAAAGCTCAGGATTTACATGTAAATAATCCTAAGCTTTTTTTATTTATAACTATTAATCATTTTAGCAAGCTCTTCTTCCTCTTTAGAATCACTTTTCTTTTCAACAGTTTGATTAAACCAATCAGGAACTTTTTCTTCACTTTTATTAACCTTAACACCCTTTTTAGAGCTTTTCTTATGTTCTTTAATACATGCATTCATAGCTTCTGGAACAGTCTCTATACCAAGTCTTTTCCAGTGACTAGCAATAGTTTCAATAAAACTTTTATTAAGTTTCTTATTATTAACCCTAAGAACATAATCAAGTAAAACATTAACCACTCCTGGACTAAGTTTCAAATCCAAAAGCAAGTTTTCAACAATTTGTAAATCTCTAGTAACAACTTTACCATTTTTATATTTACTCTTTAAAAACTGATATGGATTAGTATTCTCAAAAGTATAAATCATCTTACCCCTCTTAGAAGTATCACCACTAGGACTCTTCAAATACTCAGGTTGCGAATAATGAACAATAGTAGGCAAATTACCACTATTCTCAAACTGATAAAAATTCCTAGCACCTTTTCTTAGTAAATCCCTATCAATAAGACCTTTTTCATTAATACAAGTCCTAATAAGCCCTTGCATAGTACTAATATCAATATTATATAAAAAAGATAAATTATTAATTAAATTACGAACATCTTTATTAAAAGCTCTATCACTAATAATACTATTATCAAGTCCAGATATTAAAAGCTCAAAATCCACGACATCTTTAAATAAAACTTCCCCTTTCTTCCTAGAAATAATCTCATCATTATTAAAGAAAGAATTAACAGGAACACTAGTATAAACTTCATCAAACTTAAGAGATATATCCTCGTAATCTTTAAGAACTACTCTAGGAAGTTTATATCTACTAACAAGTTTATTATATTCAAGTTTACCAACATTATTATAAAGAACCATGTTAAAAATTGGATGATTAAAAAACTCATTTGCACTAAGCATTCCATACAATAAATAAACATAACTATTAACTGAACCCTTTTTAAAATAAGTCTTCAAAAGTCCAATTCCCTCAAGCTTTTCACGAGCAAACACAATATCCTTAAGAGGCATTTGCATAACACTAAGTAAATGATGATGAGTAAACTCTCCAGTAACAAAAGCATTTCTCTCCAAATCATTAAACAAAGTAAGATACAAAGAAACAGCCTTATTTCCAATAATAGGTTGATATAAATCAATAAGAATTTGTTTATCAACTTCAGTAATAATAGTCTTATTAACAACAATATAACTATCCGCAGGTAAAACCATATAAATCACCAAAATTATTATACTATAAAAAAACTAAAATCAAAAGAAAAAACATCCAAAATAGGATGTAATTATTTATTATATCTATCATACAAAGTCGAAACATTATCAACACCAATATCCTCAGTTTTACCATTATCATAAGTAACATTTAAAGTAAAAGTATCTTTATCATACTTATATGATTTAACTTTATATTTTTTATAAGTTTTAAAAGAAACTACTTCAAAATCAGAATTTTCTTCAATTACATAAATACTATTATCCTTATCTATGACATAAAACAAAATATTTTTAATAACATTCATATTATCATCAGTAAATTTAATAGAAGAAAATGCATCTTTTACATTTAAAGATTTTTTATTAATCTTAACTTCTTCATATTTATAATTATCTCCCTCAGACTTCTCAACAAAAAGTTTTCTATCCGGAGAAATATAAAGGCCTTTACACGCATCATCAGCACATGCTCCACCTGGAATCATATCAGGATAAGGAAAGTCTTCCCTAAATGTTGATTTTGTAAAACTACTAGAACCTTCTATAAGATTATCTGTAGATACTTTATAAAGTTCATTATCTTCTCCTAAAGAATAAATAGTTAAAGGAGCACTAGGATAATTAATATTGCTAACAGACAGTGTAGCAAATTCATAAATAGCTTTCATCTTAACAGAATTAATCTTAACAAAGTCTCTTACCACCGCAGAACTATCAGAAGTAGAATTAGTATTAGAGTAATACACATCCCCTTCCTCAGTTAAACAAACAAATATTGTAACAGTAAAAGTATGATAATTATTAGCATAAACATATTTAGGAGTTCCTTCAATGCCCTTAGCCTTAACAAAAGAAGGATTATCCTTATTAAGATTATCCGCAACCAAAACATTTCCATTTTCTATCTTAATAGCAGGTTTATCAGCAACACTCATACTAATATTAGTAATTTCAGTAATATATTGATTCTTAACAAGATTAGAAACAGAATAAAACTCAGAAGCAGAAAAAGAATTATCATTGCTACTAGTAAGTTTACTAATACAAACAAATCCAATCAACAAAAAAAGAATAACAAAAGAAACTACAACTATTATAAAACCCTTACTCTTTTTATTACTTTTCATATCTATCCACCTTTCTATCTCTCTTATAACATAAAATAAGAAAAAGAACAACTATAAAACTCAATTGTACCACTACCAGAATAATATACATAATCCTACTAGCACTAGTCAAATACATATAGTTTTTACTCTTACTATTATACTTATAAACAGCATAACCTTTAGCACTCTTAACATTATTCCAATATATCTTAACCCTATTATAAGTAACAGACAATGCCTTAACATTAGGACGGCTCATTCCATTAAGCACATAAACATCATTAAAAGAAAATGAAAACAAAAAACACACCATAAAAAAATAACAAATAGTTTTCTAATATTTCTCACTAACATAGTACCAATCCTATCATCTTATTCTATAAACATAATACTACAAATATAAAACATTATCAATATAAAACTAAACTTTAATCTTCTTCAAATCAAACTTAATATTCTTATAATCCTCTCCATATATAAAAGAACTAAACTCACAAATACTCAAATATTCTAAATAACTAAGATTATTTAAACACACATAATAAGATCCATTAAAAAAATAAATATCATCCCTATTAAGTAAGAAATAATCATCAAATTTCAAAAATATATCCTCATTATCAAATAAAACAATTTTCAAATCAACCATATCATTGAAAATCTCTATATCATCTTCCTTTATAAAATCAATACAAACCCCAAATTTATTATTATAAACATCAACCCTATAAAATCCATGTATATCATCTCTATATTTTCTAAGTTTTAAAATAATTCTTTTCATATACTCATTAATATTATCTTTATCAACAACTTTTTTATCTATAACAAAAACAGATATTTTATCATTTTTGCTAATAACCTTCATCAAATCACCTAATTTATTGTATGAAAAAAAGCCTATAAAGTTTCTTCTTCCTCTATTAGGCTTTCTATTTCATTAAGTATCTTATCTTTTCCTTCTCTTGTAACATTAGAAAGAACAATAAACGTATCACCTTTTTCAAGTTCTAAAGTCTTAAGAATAACACTCTTAGCTTTTTCTCTTTTATTATTGCTTATCTTATCAGCTTTAGTAGCAACAATAGTAACAGGTAAATTATAATATTTCAAATATTTATACATAAGAACATCATCATCACTAGGTTTATGTCTTAAATCTACAAGCATATAAGTTCTAACAAGATTAGATCTTTTTTCTAAATATTCCTCAATCATAAGTCCAAATTTACGATGTTCTTTCTTACTAACAGAAGCATATCCATATCCAGGAACATCAACAAAATAAAAACTATCATTAAGTAAATAAAAATTAAGATTACGAGTCTTACCAGGAGTATTAGACACCCTAGCCATCTTTTTATTATTAGTAATAGTATTAATAAAACTACTCTTACCAACATTACTTCTTCCTACTAACATAAATTCAGGTAATCCATCAGTAGGATACTGACTCCTTCTAATAGCACTTATAACAAATTTTGAACTAGTAATTTTCATTATTATCACTACCTTTTATATATTCTTCACAAAGTTTATCTAAATCAGAAACAAGTCTAGAAACATCATCAAATGATGTAAGTTTAACACCACTTGCAAGAGCATGTCCTCCACCACCATAGCTTTCTAAAAGCTTGTTAATAACAGGACCTCTAGACCTAACAGAAACACGAATAACACCATTTTTCTTATCTTCAGTAGCACTAAGCCAAACAAGTAACTCTTCTATATTATTAAATTCATTAATAGAATTTCCTCCAGTTGCAGGATCTACTCCATATTTCTCAACAACTTCATTAGGAAGCTTTATATATCCAACACCATTATCAGTCTTTTCCATATTACTTGCCATATAACCAAAGAATTTAACTTCAGCAAGAGGTCTCTTATATAAATTAAAATAAACTTTAGTAATATCTATATCATAATTAGAAATCATTTCACTAACAACAGAAAAAGTATAAGACTTAGAATTATTAAATAAAAATCTATTAGTATCAGCAACCATTCCTGCATAAAGTATCTCACATATTTCTTTATCAAGACAAAGATCTGTATTTTTAATAAAATCATACACTATTTCCGAAGCACTAGAAGCATCATCTTTAATATATTCTATATCACAAAATTTTTCAATAAAAGGATGATGATCCATCTTAACACTATATTCATAATGAGTAAGCTCTTCCATATCAACTCTTCTTTTATCCGGAGTATCTACAACTATTAAAAGAATATTATTAATTTTATCAAAGCAAACATTCTTATCAAGTTTACCTATAAAATTAAATTTAACAGTTCCATTTCCAATAGCATAAACATTTTTCTCAGGAAAAGTAAGCTTTATTGAATTTTTAAGAGCAATCTGACTAGCCATAGCATCTGGATCTACTCCAACATGTCTAGCTATTACAATATTATCATATGATTTTATTGTTTTAAAAATATCTTTATACATCAAAATCATCCTATCTACTACTTAATAAAACTATAAGTATCTTTAGCAATCATAAGTTCTTCATCAGTAGGAACAATATAAACAGGAACAGTAGAATCATCACTACTAATCAAAGTTTCTTTTCCTCTAACATCATTTCTTTCATCAGAAATCTTAATTCCAAGAACTTCTAATTTATCAATAATTTGTTTTCTAGTGGTAATAGAGTTTTCTCCAAGACCAGCAGCAAAACATATAGCATCCACACCACCAAGTAATACATAATACTTAGCTATATATTCAACACATCTATTAACAAATATCTTTTGAGCAAGAATGCATCTTTCATCGCCATTATTAACACCAGCTTCAATATCTCTAGAATCACTACTAACTCCACTCACACCTAAGAAACCACTATTCCTATTAAGTTCATTCATAACTTCTTCTAAACTCATGCCAGATTTATTCATAACAAAAGGTATCATTTGTGAATCAATATCACCACATCTAGTACCCATCATAAGCCCAGCATTAGGTGAAAATCCTAAACTAGCAGCAACACACTTACCATCTTTAATAGCTTCAATACTACATCCACCACCTAAATGACAAGTAATAAGCTTAAACTCTTTTTTGCCAAGAATTTCACTCATTCTATTAGCCAGATAATTATGACTTATTCCATGGAAACCATATCTTCTAACACCATATTTTGTATACCATTCATATGGAACAGGATAAATATATTCAGCAGGATCCATAGTTTGTTGAAAAGATGTATCAAAAACCGCAACTTGTTTAACATCAGGAAGTTCTGCAGTAAATGCATTAATAGCAAGCAAATTAGCAGGATTATGAAGTGGTGCTAAATCAAATAAAGATTTAATAGTAGCAATAACATCATCATCAATAACAACAGAACTAGCATACTTAGAACCACCATGAACAACTCTATGACCTACTCCTTCTATTTCATTTAAAGATGAAATAACTTTATTTTCAAATAATTCATTAATAAGAATCTTAACAGCATCCTCATGATTATTTAAAACAGCATCCTTCTTAATCTTTTCTCCATTTATTTTAATAGTATAAAAACTATCATTAATACCAATTCTTTCAAATACTCCAGAAATTAGTACTTTAGCCTCAGGCATTTCATACATTTGAAACTTAAGTGATGAACTACCCGCATTAACAGATAATATTTTCATTATATAATTCCTTCTTTCTTTAATAATTTCATAAAATATAATACCACAAAAAACAAAAAATTTCTATAAAATAAAGATTTTATACAGGTAACACAAAATATAAATAAAAAAAATTATCTTATTTACTATTAAAAACACTTGTATTATAATAAAACAAAGGAGGAAATAAAATGAAAAAGAAAATATTTAGTCTACTAATTTTACTAGCATTATTTATAACAATTCCAGTCGAAGCAAAAGAAATAAATGATTTTCATGCAGTCGCCGATGATAATGTAAAATTTGAAGACACAGTAAATGGAGATAGTGCCATCGCTGGAAATATAATTGATATGTTAGGAAACATCGATGGAATAGGCTTTATCGCAGGAAACAACATAAACATAAACGGAAATCTTGAATATGGTTTCATTGCAGGACAAAACATCAAAGTTAATAGCAACATAACAAAAAATATATATGCCGCTGGTAACACAATCACATTTACAAAAAATACAACCGTAGGAAGAGATGTCATTATGGTGGCAAACGAAATGACACTAAACGGTAAACTAGAAAGAAATATAAACATAAGCACATCAAAGCTAACAATTGAAAAAGATGCAATAATAAACGGAAACGTTAATATAGATGCATCAGAAATAATCATCCAAGACGGGGCAAGAATAGAAGGAACATTAAATTACAACAAAAATGCCAAAACAACAATAGGAAATAAAGTTCTAATTGGAAAAGTAAAAACATATGAGAATCAAAACACCAACAAAATAGACACAACTGAAGTATTACAAAGTGTTTTAAATATGATAATAGTATTCCTATCTATAACACTACTTATACCACAAATATTTGAAAAAGCAGATAAAGAATACGAAAAGAAAAATAATAAATATATCAAAAACATAGCAATAGGCTTCCTAGTATTACTGTGTGTACCTATAACAGCACTACTTCTATTAATGAGTAACATAGGAACATACCTAGGACTAATAATCGCAGCAATTTATGCTATAGCACTATACCTATCATTTATAGTCGCAGGATATATTTTAGGTACTCTACTACTAAGTAAAATACTAAAACTTAAAACAAATAAATACCTAACAGGAATAATTGGAATACTACTACTAAAAGTATTAATGATCATTCCAGTATTAGGAACAATACTTGCAATATTATCTCTAACTATAGGACTTGGAACAATGTGGAATATGCTTTGGAAAAAAGAAGAGAGTAATAAAAAACAAGAAAATAAAGAACCAAAAGAAGCCAAAGTAATAGAAGCAAAAACAGTAGAAAAACCAAAAAAAGATACTAAAACTACTAGCAAAAAAAATAATAATAAATAACAATCAAAAAACAGAATTTAATCAAACAAATTCTGTTTTTTTATACATATTACTTCAATACCTCAGTAATAGCTTTCATAACCCCAAGCTTGCCATATTCATATGTAAGTGCACCTTGCTGATAAGCCGTATAAGGCTCTCTAAAAGGTCCATCACAAGAAAGCTCTATAGTAGAACCTTGTACAAAAGTTCCTGCAGCCATAATAACCTTATCTCCATATCCAGGCATATCATCAGGAATTGGTTTAACATAAGAATCAATAGCAGAAGCCATTTGTATACCACCACAATATTTAATAAGTTTATCCGGATCATTAAAAGTAATAGCCTCCACTATATCCACACGACTATCATTATATCTAGGTTCAACAACAAACCCAAGTTTTTCTAGCATATAACTAGCAAAAATAGCTGTTTTAACACTAGCGTTAACAACACTTGGAGCCATATAAATACCCTGTAAAAATTTCATGTTCATATCAAGAGTCGCTCCAACTTCTTTTCCTTCACCAGGAACAGTAAGCCTTTCGCCAGCAAGCTCAATAAGGTCCTTTCTACCAGCAATATATCCACCATTAGGAACAATTCCAGCCCCTAAGTTTTTAATAAAAGATCCAACAATAAGATCCGCACCCACTTCAAGAGGAGATATCTCTTCAACAAATTCACAATAACAATTATCTACCATTATAATAACATCTTTAGAAACACTTCTTATTTCTTTAATAACATCTCTAATCATTGGTATAGTAATACTATTTCTGTTAGAATATCCTTTAGATCTTTGTATTTCAATAAGTTTAACTTTTTTATCCTTCAAGATAGACTTTATTCCTAAAACATCAAATTCACCATTTTTAAGAGCAACTTCCTCATAAGAAACTCCAAAAGACTTCAAACTACTAGCATTATCTTTAATTCCAATCACTTCATGTAAAGTATCATAAGGACTTCCTGTAATACTAAGCATTACATCCCCTGGTCTAAGCATTGCAAATAAACACACAGTAAGAGCATGAGTCCCCGAAACAAATTGTGAGCGAACAAGAGAATCCTCCGCTCCAAAGATCTCACTAAAAATAGAATCAATCTTCTCTCTACCAACATCATTATACCCATATCCATTAGTACCACTAAAATCATTAAAAGAAACATTATTATTTATAAAAGCATTAAGAACCTTTCTCGTATTAGAAAAACAAATATCATCACATTTATTATATATAGAAACAAGTTCCTTTTCAGCATCCTTAGCCATTTTCAAAACATCATCACTAATTACTATATCATTTCTCATAAACTACCTCCATTAACACTAATTATAGAATCATTAACATAACTAGCAGCACTACTAGCAAGAAAAAGCACCACATTAGAAATTTCTTTAACATCACCAAATCTATTAAGTAAAATCTTAGAATTGATATCAGAAATCTGTTTAGAATCAAGTCCTTCATTCATAGAAGTATTAATCCAACCAGGACAAACACAGTTAACACTAACATAAGGAGCATAAAACTTAGCCATATTATGAGTAAGAGAAATAACACCCGCCTTAGAAGCATCATACTCCGCACTCTCTGGATAACCATTACAAATACCATTATCACTAGAAATATTAATAACCTTACCAAATTTATTTAAAACCATATATTTACAAACATATTTGCTAACCAAATAAGTACCAATCAAATTAACACTTAAAACTCTATTAAAATCATCATAATTCTTATCATCAAACATAGAATCATTACATACCCCAGCATTATTAACAAGTATATCAATACTTTTAAACCTAGAAATAACACTATCAATCATATACTTAACATCCGTCTCATTAGATACATCACACCTAACAGTTAAAACTTTACAATCAAATTTATCCATAATTTCCTTTTCAAGTCTAAAAGCACCATCACTATCACTACTGTAATTTATAACAACATTAGCACCAAGTCTAGCAAAATCATATATAATTTGTCTACCAATTCCCTTACTAGAACCAGTAACCAGAACAGTTTTTCCTCTAAAATCCATAATACCTTTCCTCATTTCAACAATAAATTATATATGAAAAAACACAAAAAAACAAGTTTACAAAAAAGTGTAAAGATAAAAAAACAAAAGCCTAAAATATTGAAATAAAAAGATAATAAATATAAAATATGATAATATAAAAATGAAAAAGGAGGATTAATATGAAATTCTTACAAGAATTCAGTAAATCACTAGCAGAATTAACTGGAATAAATCAAACACCAATATTACTTATAACATATAGTATAATTGCTCTAATAATATTAGATTTAATAACAAAAGGAATTATATTCTTAAACAATCAATTAATTAAAAACGAAAGAAACCTTTACATATTTAATAAAAAAGTCAAAATAACAAAATTAATAATTACAACAATAGTACTATTATTCATATGGGAAGCCCAAATCAAAAATATCATAACACTAATAAGTTTCATAAGTGCCGCAGCAACCCTGGCTCTAAGAGATGTAATATTAAACTTCTTCGCAGGACTATTCATATCAATTAAAAAACCATTCAAAGTCGAAGATAGAATAGAAATACGAGATGTAGTAGGAAACATAATAGGAGACGTAGTAAATATAAACACATTAAATTTTGAAATATTAGAAGTCAATAACAAAGAAGATGGAGAACAATCCACAGGAATAATCATTCAAATACCAAATTCAAAAATATTTACAGACCCCATCAAAAACTACACCAAAGGCTTCAAATATATTTGGAATGAATTAGAAGTAAAAATAAAACTAAATTGCAACCTAGAACAAAATAAAAAAGTATTATATGATATAGTAAATAGCAACGATATAGTAAAAAGAATACCTAAAAAAATGAAAGACCAATTAACTACAGTAATAGGAAACTATAGAATATATTACAATAATTTAGAACCCATAATATACACAAAATTAACAGAAAATTATGTTAAACTAACAATAAGATTCCTAGCACACCCTAAAAAGTCAAGGCACATAGAAAGTCAAATATGGAATGAAATATATGAAAATGCAAAAAATAATAAACTAGATTTATATACAACTGAAAGTATAAATAATGAGGAAACAAAAAAAGAAGATAGTTCAGATTCAAAATAAACTATCTTCTTTTTATATTTTATTTTTAAATAACAACGTCAAAATTAAATCAAACATAAATATAACACAAACACAATAAGAAAGAATATAAATTTTATATTTAGATATTTTAGATATAAAAAGACTTATTAAAGGCTCAACAATATAAATAAGTAAAAGCCCTCCAATTCCAAATGTAAGAACAGACCTAAGACAAACATAACCATTTATATTAAGAAATAACCCAGAATAATCCCACCAATTTTTATGATATATCTCCCATAAAAAATATCCTGTAAAATATTCCAAAACTCCAGTCACCAACATAGCTAGAAAAAAAACAACCAAAGGATTTTTTTTAAATCTTTTAAGAGTAAAAACCAGCAAAACAGATCCAAAACCATAAACAGGTAAATAAGGTCCATATAAAAATCCTCTCTTAATAAGCACATGATCAAATAATAAAGTAAACATCTCCTCATATATAAAACCAGCCAAAGAACCCGCTAAAAATACTAAAATATACAAACAAATTGTATCCTTAAAATCAAAATTATAACTAGCCATATTTATCCTACTAAAAAAACTCTTCATAAAACTACTCCTTATATTATTAATATACCACAAAAACAATCTTTTTCAAATAAAAAAGAGAGCAAAAAGCCCTCATCTATGTAAACGCGAGAACACCTCACGGGTCGCGTCTAATATATAATATGGTAAAAAACAAAATATGTTTCGTCTTTTCCCAAAAACTAATAAACACAACCTATTATTAAATTAAGCTTTTAACACAGACATAATAAAAAACATTGTTATAATCTTAATATTAACAAAATATAACAATTATATACATTTTACATAGTTTTAAGGTTTAAAAGTTCTAATTTTATATCCATTCTTACTTAATTTAATTTCTATAGAACCATCCATATCAGTTCTATAGATTTTTCTTTTATCTAAAATGTCTAAAACCTCTTCTCTAGGATGGCCAAATCTGTTATTAGCACCAACAGAAATAATAGAATATTTCGGATTTATAACCTTTATAAAACTAGAATCACTACTAGTATTAGAACCATGATGACCAATCTTTAAAAAATCAATATTTCTTATTTTATATTTGTTAATAATATCATTTTCTCTATTTTTACCAGCATCAGCCATAAAAAGAAACTTATACTCATTATATTTAAAATATATAACACTTGAACTATCATTTTCATTATCATATATTCCTGTGTTTAAAAACTTAAACTTATATTTACCTACATCAAGTTTATCTACACAACTATCATAACTTATATTCTTTTCTTTAAGAACATAAATAAGATCCTTTTCAAGTTTATTAGAAACACCACAATTAAATACAACTTTATCTACTTTAAAATTACTAACAAAATAAATAGCTTCACCCATATGATCAAAATCACCATGTGGTGATATATGTTTATGCATACGGATTTAAATAAAAAAAGTAGCATTTTTTGCTACTTATCTGCTTACTTTTTTTTCACTAAAATCAAAACCTAAATTTGATAATTTTTCTTCAATTAAATCTGCATTATAAAGCATTTGTTTTTCTTCATTTCCATTTGTATATTTTTTGTTTCTAGCCCATTGAATAATATCCATTGGTGTAATTTGATATTCTCTTGATAAATTACCAACTACAACTGCAATTGAATCTGTGTCATTTAGCATCGCCAAAGTTTTAAATGAAAACTGAAAAATTCTAGAATCAGTTTCTTTTATTGGATTTTCAATTTCACTAGAAAATGTTTCAGAACCATCAGGAATATCATTATTCAATGGTTTATCCCAATCTTTTAGTGGCGTACTATACCAATCGTTTTGCTTACTCATACTCATAACCTCCGTATTTATTATATCATAACAATTAGTAAATTTCAACTTTTTAAGTATCACACAAGTTCATATTCTCTAGCAATAATTCTCTCATCAGAACAATATTTAATTATATATTCATTATTTTGCTTACATACAATGATACCTACTGTAGCATTTTCTTCAATTGTTTTTAAATTCTTATCAATATAATTCATATAAGTCATAATTTGACCAGTATGTTCCTTCTTAATTTCAGTAACTTTTAGTTCTATCACTACATAGCACTTATATTTAATATTATATAAGAGTAAATCTATATAATTATATCTATCGCCTATTTTAATAGGATATTCACTTTTAATAAATGTAAATCCATTTCCTAGCTCATCTAAAAAATTTTCAATATCTTCTAATATTAATTTTTGTAATACTTTTTCTGAAAATATATCATACTTGCTATTATTTTTAATGATAATTGGGTTTTTTACAAAGTCAACCACATTAGACTTATCTTGGTTTATTATTTTATTTTTAGTAGATTCTGGCAATCTTTCATATTCATTAGATTTTATTCTTTTCCTTAACTGTCTGATTGATAAATTATTTAATTCAGTTTTTTTAACATAATATTGAAATTTATTATCATCAAACCAGAGAATTTCACAATAATGACTCCAGCTTAATTTGGCAGACAGTGTCTGCCACTTTTGAGAAACTTTATAGAATTGCCTCATATTTCTTAAATTTCTTTGACTATAACCTAAACCTAACTCTTCAGTTAGTTTTAATGAATACTCTTTAATAATGCCTTCTCCATATTGGTTGCCTGCATCTAATAATAATTTACCAACATTATAATAAGTATTTAGATCACTCTTATTAATTGAATAATTTTTAACTTTTCTATTTATCTCATTATTTATTAATTCATTCTTTATCTCATTGTAATAGTTCATATCTTCTTCCTTTCTATGGACTATATGTCTCAATTTTTAATTTGTTATTTTTGATTTTAAACATAATGCTTCCATCTTGATCTGTTCTATATATCTTAGATTGTTCTAAGTTATTTAACACCTCTTTATTTGGATGACCATACCTATTATTCTTGCCAACACTAATAACACTATATTTAGGATTAATTTCATTTATAAAGGTTTTACTGCTACTTGTTTTAGAGCCATGGTGGCCTACTTTTAATACATCTACATTAGATATTTTGTATTTATTCAAAATATCTTTTTCCTTCTCTACTCCGGCATCTCCCATAAACATAAATTTATAACCATTAAGTTCTGTATAAATAACATTACTATTATCATTTTCATTATCATAAACACCAGTTTGTAAGAAATGTAATTTATTCTTATCTATATTTAATTCTTTGATGCATGAATAATACTTTATTTTCTTTTTATCTAAAACTTTGATTAATTCTTTTTCTAAATCATTAAATTCACCACAATTAAAGATTACTTTCTCTACTTTAAAGTTATTTACTAAATTAATAGCTTCACCCATATGATCAAAATCACCATGAGTTAAAATAAGATTATCTATTTTTCTAATTCCATTAGACTTCAAATATGGAATAAGTTTATTCTTAGAAATTTTATAATTATATTCCCCCTCACCATAGCTCAGAATACCACCAGTATCAATCAAAGACACAACACCATCAACACGCACAATTGAGCTATCCCCTTGTCCAACATCAAAATACATAACATAATCATTTTTTAAAAACGGAAAGAAAAAATGAATAACAAAAAAAATAAAAAGACAAATCAAATATCTACATTTTTTTCCATTCCAAGATAAAAACAGTTTACAAATTATGACAAAATAAACACATATCATTAACACATTCATTTTACACATACTTACTTTAAAAATACTTATAGAATTCAAAAATTGTGATGAAATTTCAATAATTTTAACAAAAAAGAACAAAACATCATCTAAAAATGGAAAAACAAAAGAAACAAGTGTAAATGGTAACAAAATAGAAGAAACATAAGGAACAAAAAATACATTATAAATAACAGATAAAAAATTAACTTGATTAAAATTATTAATAGTAATAGGATAAGAAACTAAAAAAGCAATAAAAGAAATCATAAAAAGTGAATAAACTTTACTCTTTCCATTTATTATATGAGAAAAAACAACCAAAAAAAGAGTTACCAAAAAAGAATATAAAAGACCGACATTATTGATATTAAGAGGATTCATAAATAAAATAATACAAAGTGTCAAAAGAAGCAAATTAAAAATAGGAATATCAAGCTTTAATAACTTATTTATAAGAATTAAAATAGTAAATATAGCACCTCTTAAAACAGACATAGAAAAATTAGTAAGAAACATATAAAATAAAAGAAATAAAATTAAAATAAGACTCTTAAAAAACAAAGGAATTTTCATTCTATCCAAAACATAAGAAATAATCATAATAAAAATAGATATATGAAGACCAGAAATAGCAAATAAATGACTAATTCCATTTTCTCTATAAGAAGCAAGTACATCTTCATCCAAATAACTATTATTACCAAAAATCAAACTATTAATATAAGGGTAAGACTTATCAAGCATCTTACCCCTTTCATAAAGTTTATTCTTTATCTTATAAAATAAACTAATATTAGCATTAACTTTCTTTATATCAGTAATTTCAATAACATTATATATTTCATTACTAATTAAGTATTTCTTATAATTAAAAGTATTAGGAACAGTATTATTACTAATAGAAGAGAGATTTCCTGTAATTAAAACCCTATCTCCTAAAACAAAATCATCATACAAAGAAAACTCATCATCTTTACAATATACATACCCAATAACTTTTTCTTTACCTTTTAAATCAAATCTAACTCCATAATCTTTGAAAGTAATATTAGTTATAACAAACTCTTCATTATTAAAACTATCATAAACACTAACATAATTTAAACTACTAGAAATAAAATACAGTATTAAAGCAATAAATAACAAAAAGAAGTAAATAAACTTACACTGTAATATTACCTTTAATCTTTTCAAATAAAGAATCCCCTATCCCAGAAACTTCCTTTAGCTCTTCAATAGTATTAAATTTCTTCTTAGATCTATATTCAATAATTGCTTTAGCCTTAGACTCACCAATTCCAGACAAGGTCATTAATTCCTCTAAAGTAGCATCATTTATAGAAACAAGTTTCTTCTCACTAGAAGAATTATTTTTAGATGAAGTAATCTTATCATTAGTTTTACTATCCTTAGAAACAGTATAACAAGAATTATTAGATACAATATCACTAGTACATTTTTCCTCTACAATAGCTTGATTCTCTTTAGTATGCACAAAATCTCTTATTTCATCCTTACTATAAATAACTATAACCATTTCATCAAAAATTTTTTTGCTCAAATTATTAGCAGAACTATCCGCATCAATAGTAAAACCTCCAGCTTTATTTACAACATCAATAACCCTTTTACCCTTATCAAGATAATAAACACCAGGCTTTTTAACCTCGCCTTTTATATCCACAATAAGCTTATTAGAAACCCCTTTATCAACTTTAACAGAATATATATTTCTTTTATCAAAATCCTTTCTTAGATTATTAATATCATTAGAAAAATACCAAAAGAAAACAGCTTGAACCCCAAGCATAACAATTAATATAATTGCACATAAAATATAATCACGATACTTTGAATAAAACATAATAAATTTTTCCACAATAAAACACCTCCTACTTTATAATTACCAAATAAGAGGTGTTACACCTTAATTATTCAAAACTTTTTATTTTTTTACAGAAGCTCTAACATTATTTTCATAACTAACTCTTTGAACCATAGCAAGAGCAAGTAAAGTACACCAACAAACACTACCACCATAGCTCATAAAAGGAAGTGGAACCCCTGTCATTGGAAGAAGACCCATAACTCCAGTTAAATTAACCATAATATGCATAAATATATAAAAAGCAACACCAAAACAAATTAATCTACCAGATATAAAACTAGATCGTTTTCCAATAACAATAATCCTAACAATTAAAATAAAATATAAAGCAAATAAACAAATAGCTCCAACTATACCTGTCTCCTCTACAAATATAGCAAAAACAAAATCAGTATGAGCCTCTGGTAAATACAAATACTTTTGAGTACTATTACCAAGTCCTTTTCCAGTAAGACCTCCACCATTAATAGCAATATATCCATTACACAACTGATTTCCTGTTGTAATATATCTACTACAAGGATTGTTAAAATTAAACCTTTCAAGTTTATCCGCTGGAATAAGTTTATCACCACAAGCAATAACAAGCATAGCAACAAATGCTGCAAATATAATACCTATCCCAAATATTTTAAATTTTATCTTTCCCGCAACCGGCGATATAAAAAACATAAGTAAACAAAGACCAACAAATATTATAGCAGTACCCAAATCGCCCTGAAACACAATCGTACCAGCCACAACAAAAGCAACAAACATAGGAATCATCATCCTAATAAAATTATCCTTATACTTAACATTTCTATCATAATAAGTAGCAATAAGTGGAATAATAGCAATCTTAACAAATTCACTAGGCTGAATACCTAAACCATTATAGTTAATCCACCCACTCATACCATTTATAACCTGTCCTAAAACAGAAAGAACCACAATGACTCCCGATATACCAATAGTAGCAAGCCAAGAAAAACCATAATACTTCCGGGTAGGAATCATAATAAAAAATAAACAAACAAAAAAACCAACAGTTAAAAAAACTAACTCCTTCAAAAAATATCTACTTGGATCAGCTTCATTAAGCATATACGCAGTAACATTAGATGCAGAATAAATAGTAACAAGACCAAGTGCAAATAATATTACTGAAACAATTAAAAGTGGTTTATCTATTTTTTTAAATACTCTTAACATAATCTACCTCTATAATATAATATCATAAAAACATAATAAATAATATTTTTTTTAATAAAATAGTTTTTTATAATGTCAAAAACTGTAGAATTATAATAAACTATATTAGATATTAAAAAGGAGGATGTATATGTATTATTACGGAAATTCCTATGGCTATGGTCAAGGATGCGGTTGTACACCAATGAATTATGGTGGATATTATAATGGAGGATACTCCAATGGATACGCTATAATCCTAGTTTTATTTATTCTACTAATAATTATAATTGGCGCTAGAAACTGGAGCTAATAAAAAGAGAGTTGCTTTTTTAGCAATTCTTTTAAATTATATATTAAAAACACCAACAAAATATGATATCATATTAATAACAATAGGTGATTTTATGAAAAATAATAAATATAAAAAAAAGAAAACAATAATGATAATAATATTAATACTATTAATAATAATATTTTTGTTCTCACTAACAAAAGTAATACTATGGAAAATAGATTCCCATAAAACAAAAAATCAAGAATTCGATAAAAATATAACAGAAATATCTGATAACAAAAACACAGAAATAATAAAACAAAAAAATATTGATAAATTCAACCCCTACTGGGATTACATAAAAATGAAACTAATAAATGTAGATTTTTCAAAATTAAAACAAGAAAATGATCAAACAGTAGGATGGATCCAAGTAAAAGGTACAAATATAAATTACCCATTCGTTCAAACAACAAATAATGATTATTATTTAAATCACTCATTCGATAAAAGTTATAATGGAGCAGGATGGGTCTTCCTAGATTATAGAAACAACACTTCCATAGAAAATAGAAACACCATAATATATGCCCATGGAATGCAAGATAAAACAATGTTTGGCTCACTAAAAAACATCATATCAAGTGGATGGTTAGATAATGAAGAAAACTACGTAGTAAGACTCTCAACAGAATATGAAAACACCCTATGGCAAGTTTTCAGTGTCTATCACATTCCTACAACAAATGACTATCTACAAATTAAATTTAACACAAATAAAGATTTCAAAAAATTAACAGACAAACTAATAAAAAGAAGTTATCATAATTTTAATACAACAGTAAATGATACAGATAACATATTAACTCTATCAACCTGTTGGGATAAAAAAGAAAAAGTTGTACTTCATGCAAAATTAATAAAAAAAGAAAAAAGAAAAACAAACTAAAGATTTAACTAAACTTAAATCTTTTTTAATGAAACTTTTTCTTTCAAAATTATAAAATTTATGTTATAATACACTTGTCTTTGAGGTGATAGTATGTTAAAAAATAAAGATATCTTAGATGAAAAGGACAAAAGACTTAGAAAAATAAGTAAAGAAGTAACTTTTCCATTAGATGAAAAAGATAAAAAAACAATAGAACTAATAATAGAATATTTAACAAATAGTCAAATAGAAAAACTGGCAGAAAAGTATAACTTAAGACCAGGCATGGGCATGGCAGCAATCCAACTTGGAATAGATAAAAGATATTTTGTCATAGTACACGAACAAGAACAAAAAGAAACATTTAAAACTTATATAATAATTAATCCAAAAATAGTATCAACATCGGAAGAAATGATCTACGTCGAAGAAGGTGAAGGATGCTTAAGTGTAAACAGAGAAATTGAAGGAATAGTACCAAGACATGCAAGAATAACCCTAGAAGGATATGATATAGATGGTAATAAAATAAAAATAAGAGGAAGAGAAGAACTTGCCGTAGCATTCCAACATGAATTAGATCACTTAAATGGAATACTATTTACAGATAAAATTGATAAAAAAGATCCTTATAAATATGAAGATATTTATAGGCCAATATAAAAGGTGAAAATATGGAAAAAGAAGCAAAAAAAGAACAAATAGAATTAGAAGTATTTAAATATTACTATGAATACTGGAAACAAGCAAATTGGCAAACAGAAAAGTTAAAGAATATAAGAACTCCAGAACTAGATATATCAACAATTAGAAAAGGCGCATTAACATATGCTACAAAATATTTAAATATTCCAAAAGAAGAATTCTATCAAACACTAGAGTTAAATAGAAAATTAAAACGCAATATGTTAACTCCATCTTTATTTATACTATTCGAAAAACTAAGTGATGAAACAGAAGAGCAAGAAATAATAAAACTGATTGATAGCTCTGAAACAAACCTAAAAGTAATACTAGAAAAAATTCCAACATATGCCATAAAATATAGAACAGAAGAATATAAACAAATACTTAAAAAGTTAAAACACGATATAACTATATATAGACAAAAAGATAAAAGAGTTATAAAAAAACAAGAAATAGACGAAGAAAAACTAAAAAGAGCTCATAGAATAATAATGTCTTATGCAATAAATGATACAGCAACAAAAGAAGATATATGCCAAGAGGCAAATATAACTAGCCAAGAATTCGAAGAATATGTAAATCTCATAAAAGAAAACGAATCAATGACATATACAATTCTATTGCATAAAATAGAAAAAGAAAGAGCAAAGCAAATAGAAACATTAAAACAAAACATTCCAGATATAATAAAGACATTAAGAGAAAAACCACAAGATTTTACAATACTTGACTACTATTCATTAACAACAATTCCAGTCGAAGAATTTGATTTAATATGTAAAAAAATGATAAATCAAAAAGAATTATCATCAGCAAATTATATATTATTAAACTCAAAATTCATAGCAAAAAACAAAAATATGAAACCATGTACAGAACATGAATTAAAAACTTTATTAGATGAAAGAATGATTCTAAATGCTAAATTTGATAAAAATGATCAATATATAGAAAACTCTGGAACAGAAGTAACAAGAGAAGAAAAATTAAGCATTGTAGAAACATTAAAAGAAAAAAATATTCCTGTAACTCAAAAAATATATTATCTAGCTATTAAAAAAGCAAATAGTAAAGATAAACAAAAAGCAAAAACAAAAAATAAAAAATAGATGAAAAAAATGAATGCTATAAAACAATATCATTCATTTTTTTGTTTCAAATCTTTTTTAAATATATTAGTATCATAAATCTCAAACCCATGATTTTTGTATAAATTAATTGCACTACATCTCTTTTCATTAGAAGTAAGCATTATAGAAAATGCACCATAAGAATTGGCTACACGCTCAACTTCATTAAGCATAAAAGTACCTACACCCATTCCACGAAATTTCCTATCAACACAAACATCATTCAAATAAGCAACACAGTTACCAGTAAATATATGATCAATATAATCAATCATACACATTCCCATAATAGTAGATCCTTCACCAACTACATAAATGTTATCTTTATTATAACAAACATTACTTACAACATCTTCATCAAAAGATTCAAAATAAATTTTTTTTGCAATATCAAGTTCAGACTCTTTTATTTTCCTAAAAAACATTACTTCACCCCGGTAGAGCCAAATCCTCCAGCACCACGAACTGTATCTTCAAGTTCCGTAACAACCTCAAAATCTGCTCTAAAATATGGAGTTATAACCAGTTGAGCAATTCTCTCACCATTACCAATAGTAATATCATCCAAAGAATGATTATGAAGTGCAACCATTACCTCGCCACGATAATCTGCATCAACAACACCAACCTTATTAGCAGGTGCAAGACCCTTCTTACAAGCAAGACCACTTCTAGCATATATAAGACCTACATAACCATAAGGTATTTCCATAGCAAGACCAGTCTTAACAAAAACTGTACATCCAGACTTTATAACAATATCTTCATCTAAAACTGCATATAAATCAGCGCCCCCAGAAAACTCTGTTCCATAAACTGGAACCTTAGCCCTTTCATCTAATTTCTTAATATTTACTTTGCCCTCTAACATAAAACTTTCTCCTTTTCCATAATAATTTCACTAACCTCTCCAAATTCTAAACTTTCCTTAACATCAATAATTCTTTGATTAGAAGAACCTCTAAAATACAAATTAGGATTCTTCTTATCTTCAATAAATTTACCATCAACTAAAACATCAATATATTTAAGAAGTTCACTAGTCTCTGGAAAAATCTTAGACTGCTTGCCTACAATATCACGATCAAATAAAAATCCAGAATAAGCCCATATATCTTTATAAGGATATACCTCTTTAACACTCTTAACAAGCTTTAATAATCCAACTTGATTAACATGTTCAAAAGGTTCACCACCTAAAATAGAAAGTCCACTAATATAATCAGGTCTCATAGCATCTATAATAATAGAAATAGTCTCATCAGTAAATTCTGTTCCATAATTAAAATCCCAAGCTTCTTCATTAAAGCATCCCTTACAATGATGATTACACCCGCTTACAAATATAGAAACTCTAACCCCAGGGCCATTAGCAACATCATATTTTTTTATAGTCGCATACTTCATAATATCACCTACAAATGTAAAACTCTTTGAGAAATTTCCTTTGTTTTACCTTCGTTCCAAAAGTTTTCACCAAGATATCCACAAGTTCTACGAGTAACATTCATCTTGTTTTTATCTTTATTACCACAATTAGGACATTCCCACTCTAAATTTTTATTAATTATTATTTCACCATCAAAACCACATTCATGACAATAATCACTCTTAGTATTAAATTCCGCATATTGAATATTATCATATATAAACTTAACAAGTTCTTCAAGAGCCTTCAAATTATGTCTCATATTAGGAATTTCAACATAACTAATAGCACCCCCACTAGATATCTTTTGAAATTTACTCTCAAAAGCAAGCTTATCAAATGCATCAATCTTTTCTCTAACATCAACATGATAAGAATTAGTATAATAGCCTTTATCTGTTATATCTTTAATTGTACCAAATCTTTCCTTATCAATACGAGCAAACCTATAACATAAACTTTCTGCCGGAGTACCATATAAAGCAAAACCGATACCAGTTTCTTTTTTCCACTTATCAGTAGTACTTCTAAGTTTATTCATAAGTTTAAGTGCAAACTCCTCTCCAACAGGATCAGTATGACTAACACCCTTAACAAGTTTAGTAGTCTCATAAATTCCAATATACCCAAGTGAAATAGAAGAATAACCATCTTTTAAAAGCTTATCAATCTTTTCACCCTTCTTAAGTCTAGCAATAGCTCCATGTTGAAAATGAATAGGACTAGTATCAGAATAAGTTCCAAGAAGAGCATAATGACGACACATAATAGCTTCAAAACAAAGATCAAGTCTTTCATCAAGAATTTCAAAAAACTTATCCTCATCTCCTTCACTCAAAATACCAATCTGAGGCAAATTAATACTAACAACACCTTGATTAAATCTTCCTTCAAACTTATAATTACCCTCCTTATCTTTCCAAGGAGCAAGAAAGCTACGGCATCCCATAGGACTATAAACATTACCCTCACAATTTTCTCTCATCTTTTTAGCAGAAATATAATCAGGATACATTCTCTTAGCAGAACACTTAACAGCAAGCTTAGTTAAATAATCATATTTACCACCCTTTAAGATATTATGTTCATCTAAAACATAAATAAGTTTAGGAAATGCTGGAGTAACATAAACACCCTTTTCATTCTTGATACCCTTTAATCTTTGATTAAGAATTTCCTCAATAATCATAGCATTTTCTTCAATATAAGGATCATCTTCTCTTAAATATAAGAACAAAGTAACAAAAGGAGTTTGACCATTAGTAGTCATCAAAGTATTAATTTGATATTGTATAGTTTGAACCCCTGCAGCAAGTTCTTCCTTTAATCTTTCATCAACCAAAACATCTATTTCTTCCTTAGATAGCTTATCCTTATGCTTAGAGGCAAGTTTCTTTTTAAACTTTTCTCGACTATATCTTAAATACTTACCAAGATGACTAACATCAACAGATTGACCACCATATTGATTACTAGCAACCGCAGCAATAATTTGTGTCATAACAGTACAAGCAACTTGAAAACTCTTAGGAGTCTCAATCATCTTACCATTCATAACCGTACCATTATCAAACATATCGCCTATATTTATAAGACAACAATTAAATATCGGTTGAACAAAATAATCAGCATCATGGAAATGTAAAACTCCTTCATCATGAGCCTTACTAATCTTCTCAGGAAGAAGAATTCTCTTAGTAAGATCACGAGAAACCTCCCCTGCAATATAATCCCTTTGAGTCGAAGCAACAGTAGGATTCTTATTAGAATTCTCCTCATTAAGCTCTTTGTTTTCATTCTTAATTAAACTAAGAATAGACTCATCCGTAGTATTACTCTTTCGTACAAGAGCCCTATTATAACGATATATAATATAAGCCTTAGCAAGATCAAACTTTTTTATATCCATAAGTTTCTTTTCAATAACATCTTGAATATCTTCAACCAAAATTCTCTTTTTATTCAAACTTTCAATATATTTTATAATATTTAAAATTTGTCTATCACTAACCCTCTCTTCTTCACTTACATCTTGATTAGCCTTAGAAATAGCAACTTTAATCTTTTCTCTATCAAAGTCAACTGCACGACCATCACGTTTAATTACCTTCATAAAATTTACTCCTCTCTAGTTTTTACAATTTAATTCTAACACAAAAATAAAATAAATATTGTTGCATTTGCAACATAAATGAAATATAATTAAATTAATATTTTTAGTTGTAAAGGAAGGTAAAAAATGAAAAAAACAAAAATCTTTCAAAATATAGAAAATGAAGATATTAACAAAATGTTAAAGTGTTTCGAAGCAAAAAAAAGAGTATTTAAAAAAGAATCAATCATAATGAATTACCTAGGGAACACAAGCACAATAGGAATAATAACCAAAGGAAAAGCAGAACTCATAAGAAACGATTATAATGGTAATAGAACTATCATAGAAACTCTAACAGAAGATGATATCTTTGGCGAAGTATTTTCAAGTTATAATATAAACGAACTTAGTATCAAAGCAAGCGAAGAAACAGAAGTACTATTTATAGATTACTATCATATAACAAAAAGATGTAAAAAAGCATGTCCATATCATAGTAAACTAGTTGAAAACACACTTAACATCCTATCTGAAAAAATTGTAAACATCAATGAAAGAATAGAAATATTAGCAAAAAGAACAATAAGAGAAAAACTATTAGCATACTTTGATATAATGTCAAAAAAAAGACTGTCAAAAACCTTTACAATACCATTTACATACACAGATTTAGCAGATTATCTAGGAATAGATAGAAGTGCCATGCAAAGAGAAATAAAAAACTTAAAAGAAGACAACCTAATAACCACAAACAGAAAAAAAATCACACTAAATTACTAAAGTTATTAACAACACAAATATTAAAAACATATACTAAACTAGGTGATTTTATGACAATAGATACTTTAAACAATCTAAGATTAAATGAAGAAGCCTATATATTAGAAAGCAATATAAAAAACAAACAAAATCTAATAAACCTAGGCATAACAAAAAATTCAAAAATAAAATATTTATATAAAAGTCCATTCAACAACCCTAAAGCATATCTAATAAAAAATGTAATTATTGCTTTAAGAGAAGAAGACACTAAACAAATAAAAATATTAAGGATTAACAATGGGACTAACTAGAACATCAAAAAAATTCAAAACAAAAAACAAAGAAAACATCACAAAACATAACAATAACATAATAGCACTACTAGGAAATCCAAATGTAGGAAAAACAACAATATTTAACACCTTAACAGGATTACATAGTCACACAGGAAATTGGCCCGGCAAAACAGTATCCCATCAAGAGGGAACACTAAAGATTAATAATAAAACATATAATATTATAGACTTACCAGGAATATATTCATTAAATGCTTATTCAGAAGAAGAAGAAATAGCCAGAGACTTCATCAAGCAAAAAGACATAGACCTAATAATAATTGTACTAGATTCAACATCTCTAGAAAGAAACTTAAACCTAGTATTACAAACTAAAAATATAAAAAATAATATAATTGTATGTATAAATTTATTAGATGAAGCAAAGAAAAAGCACATAGAAATAAACATAGAGAAATTAAAACGTGAACTAGAGCTGCCTGTTATAGGAATAACAGCAAAAGATAAAAAAGACATAAACAAACTAAAAAACAAAATAGAAAAATACAAATTAGATCAAAAAACAACAAAACACACAGAAAACACAGAAGAAAAAGCAAAAGAAATCTATAGAAAATGTGTAAAATTAAAAGAAGAAAACTATAACAAAAAAACATTAAAAATAGATAAAATAATAACATCAAAAAAATATGGCATTCCAATCATGTTACTAACACTAGGAATAATACTATGGATTACAATAATAGGAGCAAACTATCCATCCGAACTATTAACCAAACTCTTTTCTTATCTATATAATAAATTATTTATACTATTTACAAATCTAAATATGAATAAAACATTAATTGACTTTCTACTAAATGGAATATTTAAAATAACCGGCTGGGTAATATCTGTAATGCTCCCACCAATGGCAATATTCTTTCCATTATTCACATTATTAGAAGACTTAGGATACTTGCCAAGAATAGCATTCAATCTCGATAATGCCTTTAAAAATTGTGGAACTAACGGAAAACAAGCACTTACAATGTGCATGGGATATGGTTGTAATGCCTGTGGAATAATAGGGTGCAGAATAATAAAATCAAAAAAAGAAAAACTAATAGCTATATTAACAAATGTCTTTTCTCCCTGTAATGGTAAATTTCCTACACTAATAGCAATAATATCAATTTTTCTAGTATCACACACAGCAAGCAAATTAACCTCTTCAATTTCCGCCGCACTTCTCCTACTAGCAATAATTCTAATTTCTATACTAATTACACTAATAATATCAAAGATTCTCTCAAAAACAATCTTAAAAAATGAGTCATCAGAATTCACACTAGAACTACCCCCATACAGAAAGCCTAAAATATTAAACACAATTCTAAGATCAATCATAGATAGAACAATATTCGTATTACTAAGAGCAATATATATAACAATACCAGCAGGAATAATCATATGGTTTCTAACTAACACAACAATTAATGACAAAAATCTTTTATTAATGATATCAAATATTTTAGAAAACTTTGGATCATTTATAGGGTTGGACGGAACAATAGTATTAGCATTTATATTAGGACTACCAGCAAATGAAATAATCCTACCAATTATACTAATGATATATACAAACTCACAAGCCCTAACAAACTATACAAACTTAATAGACTTAAACAATATACTAATGCAAAATAACTGGACAATAACAACAGCCATATGTTTCATAATACTATTAATATGTCACTATCCATGTGGTACAACTATAGCAACCATAAAAAAAGAAACAAATAGTATAAAATGGACAATACTAGCAATAATACTACCAACACTAGTAGGACTTATCCTTTGCATAACAACTAAAACAACATTTAACATAATAACATAAATAAATACAAACAAAAAAGTCTCGCAAAGAGACCTTTTATTATTCAATTTCAATTTTTTTCTTATTAGATATTTCTTCTTTTTTAGGAACTACTACTTTTAATACACCATCTTTAAAATTAGCTTTAATGTTATCTTCTTCTACATCTCCAACATAAAATTGTCTTTTAGCAGAACCATATACTCTTTCCTTACGAATATAATTTTTTTCTTCTTCTTCCTTTAATGCATCTCTTTCAGCACTTATAGTAAGATAACCTTTTTCAACATCAATAACAATTTCATCCTTACTAAATCCAGGAACATCCATTTCTACAACATAGTTATCCCCGTCATCATAAACATCACATTTCATGTCTTGAGATTTAACCTTTCCAAAATCATCAAAGAAATCATCTAAAAAGAAATTTCTAGGTATTAAATTCATTATTCATTCCTCCTTACAATTATAATTATACTCATATTTTAGCACTTGTCAAGTATAAGTGCTAAAATATTTTATTTTTTTCACTCATATAATAAAACATGAATACTAATCAAAAAGAAACACAATTATTATACCTACAAATATATGCCTCCATAATACTTATTATATCCACAGTAATATCAACTATACTTACAAATAACAATATAAAAAAACATGAAAATAAACAAACAATATTCTCTCCAAAAACAGAAAGTAAAGTAACAATAACAAACAGAGTTATATTAACAATACTAGTAATAATATTCACCTATATAAATTACAAATTTTATGAAATAAACAAAGACACTAAAAAAAGCAATATTCAAAAAAATGAATTTATTGCTTCTATATTAACACTAATTGCAGGATTTATACTTCTATATACAACTATTAAAAGCGAAAAAGAAAATAATCAAAATACAAATCCTAACACTCCTATTTTATAGAGTTTCCCCTACTTCTGACACGACTATTTACATTCGCAGCAGGATGAATCAAAAATCCAGACTCAACAGTACAACTCGCATCAAATTCTTCCAAAGAACCTTTACTACTAGAATTAAATTTCATAAAAAGTTCTGGATTAGGATTTTGTAACAAAACCGAAGTCATAAGTCCATACATTTCATAAGAAAGTATATAAGATAACTTCTCAACATTTCTATCAACAATAGATTGTATAACAACATAATCAGAATTTTGCACTAAACTAGCATTATCATCACTTTCAAAAACCTCACCATTAGTAATTAAAACATCAATACACTTATAACAATTATCATCACCATCATTTGATATAAGCTTGTATTCATATCTTCCATTAGAATCATCTATATAAACACTTATATCTTTATCTAAATTATCTTCTAACATTGAAATAAGTTTCTTACAACCATTTTTATTATTTTTCATTATACTCCCTCCTGAGCAAACAAATTATAACATAAATATCAAAAAAAGTCAAAATAAAGGTATTTTTAAGACTTGTCCTATTTGTAAAACACTAGATTTCAAGTTATTAAAACTATAAATCTTATCAACACTAGTACCATAAGAATTAGCTATTTTCCACAAACTATCCCCTTTCTTAACAATATAATTAGTAACACTAGGAATAACAAGCTGTTGCCCTATGCTAAGAAGATCACTATTAAGATTATTAGCACTTTTCAAACTACTAACAGTTATACCATAAGAACTAGCTATCTTCCACAGACTATCTCCCTTTTTAACAACATAATAACTAGAAGAACTATTAGTGTTACTCTTAGGAATATTCAAAAGCTGCCCAATAGAAAGAACATTACTTTTAAGATTATTAAGAGATTTTAACTCATCAACACTAGTACCATAAGAATTAGCTATCTTCCACAAACTATCTCCTTTTTTCACAATATAATAATTATCACCCGAAATAGGAACATATTTAACTCCAACATAAGAAGCAATAGCTTTTACAACTGCCTCCGCATAATCTCTATAATCATCTTTAATTCTTTCTGCATCTTTACTATTACTAACATTTCCATAAGATATCAAAATAGTCTGATAATTAGGAGTATCTCTAATAATAGAATAATAATCATTAGCAGTATTATCTGGATCCCTAAGTTGATAATACTTATTAACAATACCTCCAGCCGAAGTAACTTCATCAGAAATTAAAGAAGCAAGTTTATCATTATTTCTGAGAGCATAAACAACCTCTAATCCCTCACCATCCTCATTACGTAAATGATTTGATAAAACAATAACATTAGATTCGTTCCCAAAAGCACTTGATATAATATTAACCCTATCATCATCAGATAAAAACCTATCTGTATTTCTAGTAACAATATTTTCAATACCCAAAGCATCAAGTCTTTCCTTAATATAATTAGAAATTAACAAAGAATACTCTTTTTCAGTAATACCATTACCAGTATTTCCAGAATCACTACCACCATGCCCAGCATCCAAAACAATCTTATATTTCATAAAACATCACCACTAAATTATATGAAAAAAAAGAAACTATTTAACTAATAATTTCTTTAATACTGTTTACTATTTAACAAAACTGCATAACTATAAAGCTTAATACCATAACTTTTATTAGGATGAATAAAATCAACATAATACATATATGCATTATTCTTATCTATAAAACCATCAATATAAGAATTAGGATTAGAATAAATATAACCATTATCCTCAACATATTTTCTCAAATAATCAGAAAACTCATTAATCATCCTATCCCTATCATAAAAATCATATTTACATTTGATGTCATTAATCATACTCCTCCAAGGAGCAACAAGCACAATTTCAGCATTTTTATTAGGAATAAGCTTTATTATCTCATCAATATTAGAAATATATTCCTTTCCACTTAAAGAAGAAGAATTATCTCTTTTTCTAATATCATTTATCCCCAAAGCAATAAAATAAACATCCCCATTAGTATCTTTTATTTTATTAGAAAACTTATTTAAAATATCCTTTGTTGTATATCCTCCATGAGATATATTATATACCTTAGTATTAGGATACATAGAAGAAATAGGTTCATACCAACCATGACCATTATTAGCACTCCCCGCTGTAATACTATCACCAATAAATACAAAACTAGAAGCATCAGATAAAACATTCTTTAAACCACCATTATTAAGTGCACGTTTTAAATTAAAATCATAATATTTATCATTTAGTACCATGTACTTTTTCTGTAATTTTGAAGTTCCAAGTCTTTTATTAATATATTTATAAGTAACATCTTTTAAAAGATCATCAATCTCCTTCAAATCTCTAAAATTGTACTTTTCTTTCAAAAAATTATCAGCAAATATATCACTTATATAAACTTTAAACTTTTTACCATCATGCTCACTATCATATAAAGGATAGACACTAATATTCTTTATACCATTTTTAACACTTACATCAAATTCAGTAATAACAGTATTATTATTAACACTACTATCATTTAAAAAATTAGTAATACTATTAATAAATAAAGTACTATTTTTATTAAAAATTTTATCTTTAACTCCATTATTAAAAACAACATCAACATTCAAAGAAGAAAATATATCATTCCATACATCAACATCAGATGCTTTAAAACCTTTCATATCATTCATAACAAAAATATAATCAGCAGAACCCAAGCCATCTTTTATAGAAGATATAACATTATTCTTAACATCCATAAAGGTATCATCACTTTTTGGCACAATATCATTTTTAGAATTACAATTAGAAACACATGAATTATAAGAAAAAATTCCAATTTTAATTCCTTTTACTTTTAAAATATTCATATTACTATTATTATAAAAACCACCAGATTTATTAATAGATTTTTTAATATCTAAATTATCATCAACATCAAAGAAAAAACTTCCATTTTTTGAAACACTATCAAAAAAGTCTTCAAAAGCTGAATAATTAGAAACATTACTATTAAAAAATCCCAAAACATAATCTGAACTTCTGAAAGTATCTTTAACACCACTAAAAATATAATCAAAATCATACTTATTAACAAGTTTATTATAAGATGAAGAGACCACATTATCAGATAAACCAATATCTCCAAGATAAGAAATCTTTACAGAAACATCATCAGAATTTAACTTTTTACTACCAAAACAAATATTATATCCCACAAGAATTATTAAAAAAAGTACCATTATTAAGAATAATAATATAAATATTCTATGATTATAATGTTTAATATATTTTATTTTCATATAAAATTAAAAAAGAAGAAACTAAGAAACTATAATTTCTTCTAAACTCTTTCTAGGTCTCATTTTAGGATCTTGATTTTTATAACCTATAGCAAGACAAGAAACACATTCATAACCAACAGAACTAATATAATTTATATCTTCTTTAATAGAATTAGTATTAGCAATCCATAAAGAACCATATCCCATTTCTGTAGCTTTTAAATGCATATTCTCAATAAATGCTCCAATAGATAACATATCATCATCCCTATTACCATCTTTATCATCATAATAAATAGCAAGTAATATAGGAGCTTCTTTAATTATTCTAGCAGTATTAACTTTACTTTCATCCCCATCTGCTTTATCCTCTAAAACACTAGCAATGTTATCCTTTTCTTCAACCTCTAAAATAGCAACT
Source organism: uncultured Bacilli bacterium (assembly GCA_934101575.1). Classification (GTDB taxonomy): domain Bacteria; phylum Bacillota_I; class Bacilli_A; order RF39; family UBA660; genus UMGS1449. The sequence goes on along the minus strand of CAKORJ010000003.1, from coordinate 16,391 downwards.
TTCCAAGGTTGTCTATTATGTGCAGAAGGAGCCATAATACCAGCTTTTATTATCTCCTCAACATCACTCATATCAACCTTTTTATCTAAAAACTTTCTAATACTTCTTCTAGAAGCAATAACCTCATCAAAACTCATCTTCCAAGTCCCATCCTCTCTTTCATAAGTTTATATTTTTTCTCAGCAATGGCCCTAGTTTTCAAAACACCATCATCAAGCATCTTATCAAGCATATCACTATTAATAATTTCATTATACTTATCTTGAATAACCTTAAGTTCAGCGCAAACAACATCAGCAACCTCGCTTTTAAATGTACCATAATTAGAAGATTTGAACTTATCCTCAATAAATGAAATACTTTCACCAGTAAGAGCACTATATATATTAATTAAATTAGATATACCAGGTTTATTAACAGGATCATATTTAATAAGCATATCGCTATCTGTAGTAGCGCTCATTATTTTCTTTCTAACACTACCTAAATCATCTAAAAGCCTAATAACACCTTTAGGATTTTCACTAGACTTACTCATTTTTTTATCCGGAGTAACCAAATCCATTATCTTAGTACCACTATCACTAATCATAACATCCGGAACCTTAAAAGTATCTCCAAATTTCTTATTAAAACGAATAGCAATATCACGAGCAATTTCAACATGTTGTTTTTGATCAATTCCAACAGGCACATAATCAATGTCATAAGCTAAAATATCACTAGCCATTAAAACAGGATAAGTAAAAAGTCCAGCTGAAAAATTAACACTTTTCTTACTTTTATCTTTAAACTGAGTCATACGAGAAAGCTCACCAAAATAAGTATTACATTCAAGAAGCCAAGAAATATTAGTATGGTATTCATTCTCTGATTGAATAAAAATAGTATTCTTATTAGGATCAATACCACAAGCCAAATAAATAGCAACTAAACTTTTAATATTACCTCTCAAAACATATGGATCCTGAGGAACAGTAATAGAATGTAAATCCGCTATAAAAATATAACTATCATAATCTTCTTGATACTTAACCATTTGTTTAATAGCACCAATATAATTACCAAGTGTAATAACTCCAGTCGGCTGAAGTCCTGTTAAAATTTTCTTCATACTCATACCTCCAACATTAATTATATCATAAAAACATATTAATATAAAAAAAATTAATATTATAAAAACATAAAAAAATAAAAGAAAAAGAAGTATTAAAATTAAAAGTTGTATATATCAAAAAAAACATTATAAACATAAAACTAAAACAAATATAAAAAAACATCATTTGCAGTCAAAAATAAATTAAACTATACTTATAACATGGAAGAAAAAATAAACAAATTGTTAGACAACATAAATGGTTATCCATTAGATAAAAATCAAAGAAAAGTAGTAACATCAGAAAGAACGCATCTACTTGTATCCGCCGGCGCAGGCTCTGGAAAAACTCTAACTATAATAGGAAAAATAAGATATCTAATCGAAATAAAAAAATTAAAACCAGAAGAAATACTATGTATATCTTTTACAAATGAAGCAACCAACAGTTTAAAAAGAAAACTACTTGAAAACTATAACTATGACATAACATGTTATACATTTCACAAACTAGGACTAGAAATTCTAAAACAAGAAAATAAAAAAATAGCAAAAACAGACACATTACCATACATAATAAATGAATATTTGAATGCTACAATAGAAGAAGAAGACAAAAAAAGAGTACTAACAGTACTCAAAATAAAACATAACAACTTAAACTACAACAAAAAATATAAACAAATAGAAAAAGAAAACTTACAAAAGCTAGCAACATTAATAGAAAAGTTCATCAATTTATTTAAAGCAAATGATCACAAACCAGAATCATACCTAGATTTCTTAAAAACAGCAAAAAAGAAAAAAGAAAATGCCTTTTTAATACTAACATATCACATATACTATGAGTATCAAAAAGAACTAGAATCAAAAAATGAAATAGATTTTCAAGACATGATATCAAAAGCATCTAAAAAAGTAAAAGAAGAAGGTTATAATAAGAACACAAAATACATAATAATAGATGAATTTCAAGACAGTGCGACTTGTTCCCCTACAAGTCTATAACAGATGAAAATGGGGCAACTTGCACAAGCAGGTTGAACTGATAGTTTGAGAGGTGGAATGACGGGAGTAACGCCCCGGAAACGCCTCCCCTAAGACTGCGACTGGCGTATATAAGCGAAAGCTAATAGGTCAGAGAGCTCGCGGAAGACGGCTGAGAGATACCGAAACACATGGAATAGCGGCATAAGCGACAGCGAAACAGTGTCACGAAAGCGCTCTGGAGGCAGAGTGTGTATCCTATAAGCCGGGGGTCTATAAATCACCTATGGTTAGAATGTAGTAATCTACTGACGAATACACGAATGTACGGCTCTAAAGGAATAGGCTATAGAAATGTAGCACCGGCTTAAATGCCGGGCTGGCGCGGTGGAGTAAGAATTGTCTTTATGAAACACCGTATGAATGCGAAATCCATTAAATGGATGGCGGGCTTCAACAAACCAGCAGGGTTAGAGTGTAAACCTAAGGGTGAAGATGCAAAGATAGAACTATCGGAACAAGGAAAGGTATCGGAGCCATTAAAGCATGGCTAAACTGACGAAGAACTATAAGCAGTTGAACCGATGCTGAAAAGCCGAGGTCGAACCGTTGACATCTTCTGTAATGGAAGAAGGAGGAATGGCCTCAAGTCGATAGCAACCCAAACCTTCCATCTTAATCAAAAAGATAAGGATTACGGGTAAGAATAAAAAGCCCACCAACGAAAGGAGGTGGTGCCTTATGCCTAAGGAAGAAAAATCCATGTGTGTAGATGTGCTGAGGCACAATGAATACTACGACATGCAGAGCATCCATGATGAGCTGTATGAGAAAAGTAAACAAGGCAAGGAATTCACAAATCTGATGGACATAATACTGTCACGAGAGAATATACTGCTAGCCTACAGAAACATTAAAACAAACACAGGAAAAAACACCCCCGGAACGGACAAACTCAAAATCACGGACATAGCAGAACTAACTGCTGAAGAAGTGGTCTCGAAAGTAAGGTTCATCGTAAGGGGAAGCAAACATGGATACAGACCAAAACCAGTTAGGAGAAAAGAAATCCCAAAACCAAACGGAAAAACAAGACCTCTTGGAATACCGTGCATATGGGATCGCTTGATACAGCAATGTATCAAGCAAGTCATGGAACCGATATGTGAAGCACATTTCAGCGACACTAGTTACGGATTCAGACCTGGCAAATCAGTAGAAAATGCAATAGCAAGAACATACCAGTTAATGCAAGTTTCCAAACTGCCCTATATAGTTGAGTTCGATATCAAAGGTTTCTTCGATAACGTAAATCACTCTAAACTCATAAGGCAGATATGGGCACTGAACATACATGATAAAGAACTGTTATTCATAATCAAAAGAATACTGAAAGCTCCTATACAAATGCCTGACAAGACCATAATGTACCCTACTGAGGGCACACCACAAGGCGGAATAATATCCCCCCTGCTTGCAAACATAGTTCTCAATGAGTTAGACCACTGGATAGAATCACAATGGAGATATAACCCAGTCGTCTATAAATACGCACATCGAATCCGCCCAAGCGGAGCCGAAGACCATTCTGCAGGATATGTCGCAATGAGAAAAACAAACCTGAAGGAAATGCAAATCGTAAGATATGCTGACGACTTCAGAATCTTTTGCAGAAACAGGCAAGATGCTGAGAGAGCCAAAATTGCTATAACTAAATGGTTAAGAGACAGGCTTAAACTGGAAGCCTCGGACGAAAAGACACGGATAATAAACGCAAAGAAGAACTACATGTACTTCTTAGGTTTCAAAATGAAACTCGTCCCCAAAGGCAATAAACTGGTCATAGAATCACATGTAAGCGAAAAGCAAATTGAAAGAGAAACTCAAAAGCTCAAAGAGCAAATTGTGAAACTAGCAAAAGCCGGAACCCCTGAAGAACAGTTGAAAGAGTTGGGCATATACAATGCCATGGTAATGGGAATGCAAAACTATTATCGCATAGCAACTAAAGTAAGCTGGGACTTCAAAACTATCGGCAGAGCAGTAGACATAACAATGACCAACAGGTTCAGACAAGAAACAGGGACCAGACTCAAGAAAACGGGAAAACCATTGACGAAGATTGAAACCATATATTATGGGAAAACTAAGTCAATAAGATACCTGGACGGCAACAAGCCTATCTACCCTGTTTCATACGTCCAGCACAGAAGTCCAATAAATGCGAAAACGAGCCTAAATTTCTATACACAGGAAGGTCGGGCAAGGATGCATCAACCGCTGAGAATCAATACCAAACTAATGTGTAAGTTAATGCGTGCGATTGAGCCAAAACGCAGCGCAGAATATTTGGACAATAGAATATCACTATTCTCGGCACAATGGGGCAAATGTGCAATAACAGGGCGGGAATTTGAGACAACGGCAGAAATACACTGCCATCACAAAATCCCAAGAGAACTTGGAGGAAAGGATGAGTACAGCAATCTAGTATTGGTACACGAAAATGTACACAGACTGATACACGCTAAGACTGAAGCAACCATGCAGAAGTACCTAGCGAAACTCAACCTAACCCAAAAACAGCTGAACAAGGTCAATAAGCTCAGAGAAATGGCAAAACTTTCAGAAATAGAAGAACCTTAGGAGATTAGATAGGAAGAGAAGATAACGCTACCGATGGAACGCCGTGTGCAAGGAAACCTGCATGCACGGTGTGAGGGAGGGGAAAACCTGGAGATAATATCAAATGGTTACCTATTCCCATCATCAAAAGTAAGATTCAATCTAATAAAAGAAATATTAGAAAAAACACATGCCAAACTATTAGTCGTCGGAGATGACTTTCAATCAATATATAGATTCACAGGATGTGATTTAGAGCTATTTTTAAAATTTAAAACACTATTCAAAGATAGTGAAATATTAAAAATTGAAAACACCTATAGAAACAGTAAACAACTAATAAACATAGCCGGAGCCTTCATAATGAAAAATAAAAATCAATTAAAAAAAGATCTAAAATCAAACAAAGAAGAAAAGTATCCATTACAAATAATTTACTACACAAATATCATAACAATTTTTATAAAACTAATTTCACATATACATAAAACAACAAATAAACCAATACTAATATTAGGAAGAAATAATTTTGATATAAACTTATTAACAAAATCAAACAAATTTCTCCTAATAGAAAATAATCTAATATACAAAGAAAACAGAAACATTAAAATGACCTATCTAACAGTTCACAAATCAAAAGGCCTAGAAGAAGAGAATGTAATCATAATAAATCTAACTAATAATAAAACAGGATTTCCAAATAAAATAGAAGATAATAAAATATTAAAATATGTCTCATGTAAAGAAGATAAATATAAATATGCCGAAGAAAGAAGATTATTCTACGTAGCAATAACCAGAACAAAAAATATAACATACTTATTAACATCAAAGAACAACGAATCAATTTTTATAACAGAATTAAAAAAAGATTTTAGAACAAAAATAAAAATAGTTAGAAATGATAACTTCTAACTATCTAAACTTTTTTCTAATTCTAAGAGTATTAAGAATAGTAATTAAAGTAACACCAGTATCAGCAAAAACAGCAAACCACATAGTAGCAATGCCAAACATACTAAGTAAAAGTATAACAACCTTAACACCAATAGCAAAAATAAGATTTTGTTTTATAATATAATTAGTATATCTAGATATTTCAATACTCCTAGGTATCTTCATCAAATCATCAGTCATAATAACAATATCAGACGCTTCAATAGCAGAACTAGATCCAACACCACCCATTGCAATTCCTATATCAGATCTTTTTATAACAGGAGCATCATTAATACCATCACCAACAAAAGCAGTAAGGCCCCCTGATGCAACCTTTTCGTATTCTTTAAATTTATCCTCAGGAAGCATTTCATACTTAACATCATCTATTTTAAGTCTTTTTCCTACAGAAATAGCCACATCTTTTTTATCACCAGTAAACATCATAGTCCTAATACCACAAGATTTAAGCCTCTTTACAGCATCAAATGCACCCTTCTTAATACCATCATCAAGTTCAATAGAACAAACATGAACCCCATCTATATTAACATGAATAGTAGTATCTACTAAACAATCATTACAAATACTCTTAGAACCTATCTTAACAAACTTACCATCATATTTAAAAGAAAGACCTTTACCAGCAATCTCCTTAAAATCTTTAACTAACTTATCATCAATTTTTCCATTATATAAAGAAACAATACCCTTAGCAATAGGATGATTAGAAAAAGATTCCCCATGAGCAATTATCTTAATAAGTTCATCTTTTGAATAATCGTTAGAAACAATATCAATACTAGTAACTTTAAAAGAACCTGTAGTTAAAGTACCAGTCTTATCAAAAATTATTTTCTTTAAATGAACTAAATTATCTAAATAATTACTACCCTTAATCAAAATGCCATTTGAAGAAGCAATACCTATACCAGTAAAATATGAAAGAGGAACAGATATAGCAATAGCACAAGGACAAGATATAACAAGAAAAGTAAGACCTCTATAAATACTATCATTAAAACTAACTCCAAATAAAGGTAAAATAAAAGTAGTTAAAACAGCTAAACATAGTACAATAGGTGTATAAATCTTACTAAATTTAGTAACAATAGTCTCAGTTTTAGCTTTCTTATCTCCAGCACTCATAGTAAGTTCAAGTATTCTTGCAACAGTAGAATTCTCATAAAGTTCAGAAGCATTCATTTCAAAAACTTCTCCCATATTAACAGAACCAGAAAGAACATTTTCACCCTTATTCAAATTACATAATTCAGACTCTCCAGTAAGCATAGACATATCAAGAATAACAGAACCCTTAGTAATAACACCATCAACAGGAACCCTTTCACCTTTTTTTACAATAAGTTTATCGCCAGGTTTAATAAGAGAAACATCAACAATTTCAACTGAGGAACCTTTTTTAACATTAGCAAAATCCTGTTTTATTTCCATTAAGTTTTTAATAGACTTTCTAGTATTATTAATAGCCTTTTCCTCTAAAATTTTACCAAAAGTATAAAGTGCCACAACCATAATACCTTCCATAGTAGAGCCAACTAACATAGCACCAATGCATGAAATACTAATAAGAGCATTCTCATTTATTGTATGACTACGAACAAGCATTTTAACAGCATTAACAAAAGGTCTATACAAAAGAAGAGCATAAGAAATAAATATAAATATATATTTTAAAACATTAGGTAAAGGTAAATGCATTCCTAAAACTCCAAACAACACCGCAATAATTAAAACTGAAAAATAATACTCTTTAGGACTACTAACATCATCAGAATCACTAACATAAGCAGATGGTTCAATCTTTTTAATCATACGATTAAGTTGATCAATAGACATATCTTCATCAGAATAAAAACTAATTCTGGAAGTACTAAAATTAACAACAACATCTTTTAAATTAGAATTCTTATTAAGATTTTCTTCAATCTCTCTAGCACAGTTAGCACAATCAAGACCAATTATATTATAACTATATTTCATCACATCATCCTCCTGCATAAATCCATCACTTCATCAATAGTATCATATTTTTTATTATTAATATCCTCAACCATACAAGTCTTCATATGATTAAGAAGAATCTCTTGTCCTAAACTCTTAAGAGCATTTGACACTGCAGAAATTTGTATCATAATATCATCACAATGTCTATCCTCATCTACCATTTTATTTATTCCCCTAACTTGTCCTTCTATTCTATTAAGTCTCTTAATATAAGATTGTTTCTCCTCATCAGACCTATGAACAAGCATCTTACATCTATCACACTCTTTACTCACAGAATCATCTCCAAAAACATTATATACCCATATAGGGTATACGTCAATAAAAATTTAAAACATTTAATATATTGACACCCAAAAACATCTATGTTAAAATCAAATAGAAATCAGTAATCATTACTGTTTTTAAAAGGAGATAATATGAACAATTCCAAACAAAGAAATCTAATATTAACTATCATAAATAACAGTACAGATCATCCGACAGCATACGATATATACAAAAAAGCTAAAACAATATTTCCAAACATAAGTTTAGGAACCATATATAGAAACCTAAACTTATTATACGAAAAAAATATGATAATAAAAGTTCATACAAATGATTCTGTAGAGCACTATGACAAAGTTCATAACAAACATACGCACTTCATATGTGATATATGTAACACTATTTATGATATAGAAAAAAAATTAAAAGTTAAAAAAACAATAAATGGTAATAAAATATTAGATTACAGTTTAAACTACACAGGAATATGTCATATATGTCTAAAAAAGGAGGAAGAAAAAAAATGGAATTAAAAGGAAGTAAAACAGAACAAAATTTAATGACAGCATTTGCCGGAGAATCACAAGCAAGAAACAAATATACTTATTATGCAAGCAAAGCTAAGAAAGATGGATTTGAACAAATAGCAGCAATATTTGAAGAAACAGCAAACAACGAAAAAGAACATGCAAAACTATGGTTTAAAGAACTACATGGAGGAAATATACCTTCAACAGAAGAAAACTTAGAAGATGCAGCAAACGGCGAAAACTACGAATGGACTGAAATGTACAAAGAATTTGCAAAAGTTGCAAAAGAAGAAGGTTTCGATAGAATAGCATATCTATTCAAAGAAGTTGCAAAAATAGAAAAAGAACATGAAGAAAGATATCTAACTTTATTAAACAACGTAAAAGAAGACAAAGTATTCCACAAAAACGGAGACAAAATGTGGATATGTAGAAATTGTGGACATGTATACATAGGAGAAAACGCATTAGATGTGTGCCCAGTATGTAATCATCCACAAAGCTACATGGAAGTAAAAGCTGATAATTATATCTAATAAAAAGACATTAACACCCTAGTTAATGTTTTTTTTATTTTCAAAATACTTACTATACTGATACATAAAAAAATCATCAGTCATACCAGCAATATAATCAATAACTCTTCTACAAACCGATTCGTTATTATAATCATCATTCATATCATTTAAAAACAAAGTAAAAATATCCTCAGAAACCATATTATCTTTAATATGAGTACAATACAAATCAAAAAGTTTATTAAACATAAGTTTATAATTATTAATATCATCATCAGTATTAGCCTTCAAATAAATATTTTCATAATTAAAACTCATAAGTTCATTCATAGTTTTAAAAATATTATCAGAAATTTTAATATAGTTTTTACCAATACTGTTAGATACAATATCAGAAACAATAGTATTAATTATTTCAGAATTACTAGATCCCAAAATAGATTTAATATTAGAAGGCACATCAGAATCCTTAACAATACCTAATCTAATAGCATCATCTATATCCTTTCCAATATATGCAATAACATCACTAATTCGTAGAACACATCCTTCCAATGTCATTGGTCTAACACTTTTTAAAATACTTTTATCATAATAACTTGCACTATATTCATATAAAAATTTATCCACAGTTTTAGAGACAGGTTCATATACGCCTTTAATAACTTCCCCATTATGACAAAATATAGCATCAAGAACCTGAACAGAAAGATTATTACCTAATCCTTGATTCTCAATACACATCAAAGTTCTAACACTCTGAACACTATGATTAAAATAACCTTCCCCACATTTAACACTAATATCACTTAAAATTTTTTCACCAACATGCCCAAAAGGAACATGTCCAAGATCATGACCCAAACAAGCAGCTTCAATTAAATCTTCATTCAAAGCAAGAGCCCTACCAATAGTTCTAGCAATCTTACTAACAAGTTGAACATGAGTCATTCTTTTACTTATCATATCATTCTTAACATTAGAAAAAACCTGAGTCTTATCAGCGTATCTAACATAAGATAAAGAATAAATAACTTTATCTATATCTCTAAAAAAACTAGTCCTAAAATCAAGAGATATATTAATTAATCTAATAGCTTCAGAATCAGGACAAGCATACTCAGATAAGTATACATTATGATTATTCATATTTTTTATAACTTCTTTTTTCATAAAAATTTCCTCCATTATATTGTAATTATATCAAAAATAAAATCAAAAAACATATAGTCATACAATTTATTCAAAAAATTTAAACAAACATATAATAAAATGAGGAGGTAAAAAAATGAATAATTGTAATAAAAAAAGACCATTACCACCAGTTAATTACATTGGAGTAATCGGACCTACTGGACCGACTGGGCCTACCGGACCAAGCGGAGGAACTACTGGAGCAACTGGGCCTACTGGAGCAACCGGACCTACTGGAATTACCGGGCCTACTGGACCTACTGGAGCAACCGGGCCTACTGGGCCTACTGGACCTACCGGAGAAACTGGACCTACTGGAGCAACCGGACCTGCTGGACCTATTGGAATTACCGGACCTACTGGACCTACTGGAATTACCGGGCCTACTGGACCTACCGGAGAAACTGGATCTACTGGAATTACCGGGCCTACTGGGCCTACCGGAGAAACTGGACCTACTGGAGCAACCGGACCTGCTGGACCAACTGGAATTACCGGACCTACTGGGCCTACTGGACCTACCGGACAAACCGGACCTACTGGGCCTACTGGACCTGCCGGAGAAACTGGACCTGATGGAGCAACCGGGCCTACTGGACCTACTGGACCTACTGGAGCAACCGGACCTACTGGACCTACAGGAGAAGCTGCAGAAACACCAACACTCACAATAGGAACAGTAACCACCGGAAATCCTGGTTCTCAAGCTCAAGCATCCATATCAGGAACAGCACCAAACTATACATTAGATCTAACAATACCACAAGGACCTACCGGGCCTACTGGACCTACTGGACCTACTGGACCTACCGGACCTACTGGACCTACTGGACCTACTGGACCTACCGGACCTACTGGACCAACACAATAAATCCAAAAAAAGACTAACAATTCTATTTTTTGTTAGTCTTTTCATTATAAAGTTAATATCCTTTATGAAATAAATCAAAAATCATTTTTAATAATAGCCAAGCAGAAATCAAAATAATAAATACTAGAAATATAAATTTAACACAAGAAGAATCTAGGAAACTAAACCCTAAAATTAAACACCCATCAATAAATCCAAGTATAATTTCATGAACTAAATTTTCTATCTTATCAACATGTTTACTAGAATCACTAAGTTCAAATTTAAATTTAAAATCCCCCGAAGATACCATTTTCATAAGTTTTTCCATTTGATTAGGAATTTCCAGCAAGCTAGCTCCATTTTTTGCAAGATTTCTACCAGTCTTTTTCAAAGAATCTCTTGAAATAAAAGATTTAATACCCTCATCAAGAACTTTATTTCTTAAAACACTAATTAAACTAGTCGAAGGATCCAAGTCTTTCATAACAGCTTCAATAATACAAATACCTCGCACAAGCATAGTAACATCATGATCAAGTATCAAATTATTATTTCTAAGCATATTAAACATATCATTCATAAACTTTCTAGCATCAACATCATTAAGCTTCATATCACTAAAAATACTTAAAACACCTTCAACATCTTTTACTAAAGAATTATAATTGAATTCACCATTTTTAACAGACATACTAACCAAATCATCAGAAACTCTGTCATAATCTTCATAAATAATAGCTTTCATACAGTCAGAAAGTAAATTTCTATTTTTTCTAGTAAGAGTTCCAACCATTCCCCAATCCAAAAATATGATTTTTCCTTTACTAATACAAATATTATCAGGATGAGGATCAGCATGAAATAAACCATCATCCAAAGCTTGTTTTATATAGTTTTTACTAAGTTCTCTTACAATTAACTTCTTATCATATTTAGCTTCATTTAAACGTGCAACATCAGAAATCATTATCCCTTTTATATATTCCATAGCTATTACATTCTTACTACAAATATCAACATAAACACTAGGACATGATACATATTTTTCATCCCTATTATTATTAGAAAACTCTATCATATTCTCTATTTCTTGTTCAAAATCAAGTTCTTTTAAAGTAGATTTATATAGTTCATCTAAAACCATTTCTAAATCAATCACCTTAATAAAATAGTTTAATCTTAGAACTTTAACAGCTTCTTTTAAAAGTTTTATATCATTTTTTATCTCATCATCAATATTGGATCTTTTTATTTTTAAAACAACATTTCCATACTTTTTAGTTTTAGCAACATGAACCTGAGCAATAGAAGCACTTCCAATAGGTTTTTTTGAAACCTCAACAAAAATATCATCAAAATTACTATACTCTTTTCTAAGTAAATCTATAATCTCATCATATTCAATTGGAGTAACATCACTTCTAAGCTTAGATAATTCCATAATATACTTAGCAGGCAACAAATCAACCCTAGTAGATAAAATCTGCCCAATTTTAATAAATGTAGGGCCCAAATCTTCCAAAGTTTTTCTAATATTAGAAGGGCTCTTATCACTAATTACCCCATTATTAACAATAATTTTTATAATTTGTTTAAGTCTATCTTTATTTTTCATATAATCACCTACTCTAAAAACTATTATATCACAAAACTAAAAATACTAATACATAATAAAAACAAACTCGAAAGTTCGCTTAAAAACTTAACTAATCTTCAATAACAAAATTAAAGTTATTTGTTAATATCGATAATAATGTAAGAGACTAAATTTCTACATTTAGTATTTCCCCATTATTATAAATATTGTCAAATATTTTACACATAAACATGTCTATAAAAACTTTTTCTTTCAGAAATCAATAAAAATGTGGTATAATTGCATAAAGATATTAAAAAATATTTATTCTAAAAAACAGTAGATAAAATATTTTTTGATATAAATAAAATTTAAGAAAGGAGGACTAAATTGAAAGCATCACTATTAATAAAAATAATTGTAGGGTTAGTCATTCTAGCTGGTGTAGGATATTTCGTATATGCAAATTATACTCCAAAAGAAAAAGATCTTGTTATTGAAGCAAGAATCAAAGAAGTTAAAATGAATGATAATATATACACTGTTTTAGTAGAAGAATATGACAAAAAGAAAAAGGAATATAATACAGAGTACGAATTTGAGATAAATAAAGATACTAAAATAGTTTTCAACAATGAAGAAACTACAGCAGATAAATTAAAAACTAATCAAAAAGTAACTATTACTTCATCTGATGTTATATTGCCAAGCGATCCAGCAAAACTATCTGATGTTAAAAAAATAGTAATTTTAAATGATTAGTTTATCTAAAAAAGTTTTGCCAAGTGCAAGACTTTTTTTATAAAGGTAAATGTATTAAATAAAAAAACGATTTTTTCTCGCTTTAAAACAAAAAAATCGGTATTATCTTGGCAGGGGTAGCAGGAGTTGAACCCACATCAGCGGTTTTGGAGACCGTTATTCTACCATTGAACTATACCCCTAAGACAAATTAATTATACATAAAAAATGTATTACTTGTCAATAATTTTTCATATAAACATATTATTAAACAGGTGATAATATGGCAATTGTTAATTATAATAAAAAAGAAAAAGACTTACTTGCTAGAATAATGAGAGCAGAAGCACTAGGAGATGGAAATCTTGCTATGTTAATGGTTGGTAATGTAATAATAAATAGAACTATCGCAAATTGTTTAACCTTTAAAAACTTAAGGAGCATTACAGATGTTATTTATCAAAAAAATCAGTTTTCTGGCATTAATAGCTCACTATTCGTCGGAAAATCAACATCCAAAGAACTCGAACTCGCTAGTAGAATCCTAAGAGGAGAATACTATCATCCAGCTACTAATTCTTTATGGTTTTATAATCCAGGTTCCAATGCCCCCTGTCCCTCACTATGGTATGATCAAAAAAACTCAGGAAAATATAAAAATCATTGCTTCTACATACCATATCAAGGTGTATGTAGGCAAATTCATTAATAAAAGATTTCTCTTGAAAACTCTTTTTCAAAAGAAGTCTTTTATTTTACTTTGGTATTATTATAGTTTGACCTATCGAAAGAACATTACTACTCAAATTATTTGCCTTTATTAAATCATTCACATTAACATCATATTTTTGTGCGATTTTCCAAAGACTATCTCCACTTTTAACTATGTAAGTTTCATAATTATTTGTTTCTGGAATTATTAGTTGTTGTCCAATAGAAAGCATATTATTTTTTAAATTATTTGCTTGTTTTAAATCATTTACACTTATATTATATTTTTTTGATATACTCCATAAGCTATCACCATTTTTAACTATATAAATAATTTGAGAATCGTTTGAAGAAGTCTTCGAATCATCTTTAATAGGTATTAAAAGTTGTTGTCCTATTTGAAGCACCGTAGTTCCTAAATTATTATACTCTACTATATCATTTACACTTACTCCATATGTATTAGCTATATTCCATAAAGAATCATTTCGTTTCACAGTATATATAATATAGTCCCCAGGAGATGTTCCATTATTACTAGGAATAATTAGTTGTTGTCCAACATTTATTAAATTTCCACTTATACCATTAGCATTTTTTAAGTTTTCAACACTTATCCCATATTTATTGGCAATACTATAAAGATTATCACCTCTTTTTACTACATAAGTATTATCCATAACACCTGGAGCCTTATAAGGTACTCCTATATACTCTGCTATAGATTTTACAACAGCTTCCACATAATCTTCCAAGTTATTTTGAAGTTGAGATATATCATCCTTAAAACTATCAATAAAGCCATATTCTACTAAAAGTGGTTGGGTCTTGCCCGTTTCCCTATGAATAAAGTAGTAATCTTTTGTAGGATCACTTGGAAGTCTTCTCTGATAATAACTACGTATATTCTGTCCTTCTTTAGCTATGTTGTTTAATATAGATTTTGCTAAAGTATCATTATTTCTAAGGGCATAAACAACTTCTGCTCCATCGCCACCTGGTAAGTTTAGTTAGCATTATTGATTATTTTTCACAATATTTATACTTAAATATAATTGCCTTAATCTACCTCTTCTAATATTCCTTCAATTAAATATTCATATAAAACATCACTTATTGTTTGAGAAAACAATCCATCTTCAATATTTTTCCTTTCTGTAGCAACCTGCCCAGTTCCATCCCAATATGCATATGATATTCTTGAAATTGAGTCTTTATCAAACGAGGAAACATCACAATTCCACATTCTTGTAACAATTTCCATATTACACTTTGCAACTTTAATACACTTATCTAAATCTGTATTTGTAATTTTTAATTTGAATTTTTTTACTTTCGACAAATCAAATATTCTTGGATATAATCTGCTGGCCTTTTCACACGATTCATAGTCTCCAAAAGCATATAAACAAGAGAATCTAGATGGATACTCTTGTTTTCTATAAAATTCTAATATATATTCAACTTGATAACTATTAATTACATTCATCAAATGTGATGTTGGTGAAAGAAAAGTTGTTGAATTAGGAATAAAAGGTGCATATGTAATATTTCCCATAATAAAATCATTTATATCTATATTTGATATTTCCAAATTCTTAAAACCACCAGAAATTAATGAATTATTTATTTTATAGTTATGATAATTAATTTTACTATATATACTATTACCAAGGCCTATAAATACATAAAAAACTTTAGGACAGTCCTCATCCATATTTATTAATTTCATAAAAATATCCTCCTTTTATAAATTTATTATTTTTTAATTTTCTTCTAGTATATCTACAAATTTATTGTATAAATTATTGTTGTCATTATTTATCAAATCATCTTCTAACATTTTTTTACCTCTTCTTTTTAAGATACGCATTACACCAACTCTTATTAGAGCATGTCTGAGATTTTTTAAATATTTATTATAATTTGAAATTACACTATTATTTTGATTTCTTTGAAATCCTCTTAAATTATTCTCTAGATTATCAAGAAATAACAATTCACTCTCATATCTTTTTCTTATGATTTCAACTATATTAAAATCAACAGGCATAATTCCATTAATCATGTTATCAATTGTTTTCAAATCTGTAATATATCGAGAATCTTCTATACTATCTTTTACTTCATCTAATTTTTTTATTATTTTTTCAATAATATCAACCATTTCACTTTCTCCTTTCTTAAATTTATTAATTACTATTATAAAACATAAAATCCGTAAAAAGCCATAAATATATCAGAAAACAAAAAATAAGCCCTAACTAGATAACTAGTTAGAGCCTATATTAATCTTTACTATACTGATTTTTGCCTTTTC
>CAKORJ010000002.1 GCA_934101575.1 uncultured Bacilli bacterium | reverse complement strand
AGACTATTATTATGAATATTATTCTTATCTATTAAATAGATATTTTTCTTTTCACCTGAATCAAGAGTTATTTCTTGTTTATAATCTTCTTGAATAAGTCTTGTTTTCTCAATAATATAATCATTTTTATTAGCAATTACTTTAGTAAAGAAATCATCCCATTCTCCATCAGTAAATTGATAATTATTAATTTTTTCTAATTGTCTTCTTAAGTTAAGAATTAATTCATCTTCAGAGTTAATATTTAATCTTTCATATCCCTGTTCAACTAAAGTTTTAATTAATTCTTTTTCAAGAGCATCTTCACTTTGATAAGAAGTAACTACTCTATTTAATCCTGTATATTCAGCTAATACAGTAGAATTATCATTTTCACTTATTAAACCTATATTAGTCACAAAAACTCACCTCTTTACAATTTTCATTACAAAATTCACTTAAAATTACTAATAAAGGTACAATATCATCAGGAGAAAAACGTAGCATAATTTTACTACAATCAATGGATCCATCATAATTATAACCTTCATAAGAATATCTAAAATTTTCAAAAGCATTTTGATATGCATCTGCAAAATAATTTAAATCTTTATTTGTTTTTATTATATAAGTATTATTTAATTCACAATAAATATCGTTCCCATCATTTTTTATTGTTTCAAACAACTTTTTTAAATTGTGAACATTATCAACCGATGAATTAATACTTTTAATAATTATTTTCAAATAAATTTCAATGGAAAACATAGCATTCATAACGAAAGGGTTTAAAAGTTTATTCTTAATAGAATCATTTGACAAATTATTATCATATATCATTATAGCAACAGTTTTAAAATCATCGGCTACATCTATTGAATGTTTTGTTTGCATAATAATTGGATATTCAGAATATCCCTGCTTAATAAACTTATTAAAATGTTGTAATTTTTTGTTCAAAGTTTCTTGCTCTTTTTTAATTTCATCTTTAGTTTTCTTCATAATTAGATTGCTCCTCAAAAATTAATAATTTATTTCTATAATATTCATATTGCTTTTTTCTCAATTCTTTTTCAGCAGGAAGTCCTATTCCAAAATCATGACATATTGTATCAAATTTATCTAATACTTCTACTATTCTATTTTGAACTTCTATTGGTGGCAACGCTATTTCTATATCATTTAATTTTTCAGGTGGAAATTCAATAACCTTAACACCTCTTGCATACTTTAATTTTTTACTTTGAAATACACTACTATTGAAGTAATAAGATAGAAATTTACCATTTTGTTGCGATGATATAATTGCACTATGTCCACTTACAGCTATTTCTTCTTTTCCAGTCCAAGCAACTGATTTACATACATCATCATAATTTTCACTTGTTACAGCCATTATTACATCATTAGTATGAGCTTTTTTCTGCTTATCATATATTTCTTTTGGCAAATATGAAATCACTTTATCTGTATAAGGACCAAATTGAGTATATATTTGCCCATAATGAATACATGGATAACCATTTTCTATATAATCTTTCTTTTGAAAATTTCCTCCTCTTGAAATTGTTGCTATATCTTTAAATTTAACTTTTTTGTATTGTTTTTTATCATCTCCACATAGTTTTCCACGCCAAAACTCGTATTGACTCTTTCTCGCTTCTAGCTCCGCTTCTAGCTCCGCTTCTAGCTCCGCTTCTAGCTCGCCAAATTTATCAAGAATTTGTACTATTTCTTCTTGCACCTCTAGTGGTGGTAACGCAATTTTTGTTTTCAAAACATTATCTTTTCTCAATCCTTTTAAAGTAGAACCAACTGATTGATTAGCCCATTGTTCTTGTACATTACTTGATCTTAACAAATGAACCAAATATTTTGGTAATATCATAT
Organism: uncultured Bacilli bacterium; assembly: GCA_934101575.1. Taxonomy (GTDB): domain Bacteria; phylum Bacillota_I; class Bacilli_A; order RF39; family UBA660; genus UMGS1449. The sequence continues at coordinate 262,206 of CAKORJ010000002.1, read as the reverse complement.
TTATTCTAGGCTTCAAAATAATAACACTTTCACTACAATTCCAATTATCTACAGGAATGTCAATTAAAGCTACTTTACCTATAGTTCCAATACCACTAAGAAGTATATCATTAATTTCAAGTTTAGAACGACTTTGTATTTTATTCCAAGCGTCTTTTGTTATTCTATCAGTTTTGTCAGAGAAAACAATTTTACCTGTTGTCATTTCCTTAACTGTTACATAATACAAATCTGCACCATATTCATTTAGTTTGAAGTTTTGTCTTGGATTAAGGCCTGAGGAATAAGATTCAATCACACTTTCAATTGTAGAATACTTAACTCCATTAGGACATAACTTTTTTATCAAATCATTAATATTACTCATGATAATCAACCTCAAGTTCTTTAATTATCTCTTCTAGTTCTTCTCTAATTTGTTGTTGTCTAGGCACAATTTCAGCAAGTTTTCTATTTACTTCATTTATATCTATTTTTTTATCTTCAGTATTTGCTCTTAAGTAAGAATTAACTGATATATTATAATCATTATCTTTGATTTCTTTATATGTAGCTAAATAGGATTTATTTTCAACTGATTTTCTATCTTTTAATAAACTAATTATATTATTAATGTTTTCTTCTGATAATTTATTTTTATTAGTATTTCTAATAAATTCATTAGATGCATCTACAAATAATATATTATTATCTAATTTATTTTTCTTTAATACTAATATACAAGTTGCAATTGATGTACCAAAGAATAAATCAGAAGGTAATTGAATAACAGTATCAACAAAATTGTTATCAATCATATACTTTCTAATCTTTTGTTCTGCTCCACCTCTGTAAAGTACACCAGGGAACTCAACTATAGCCGCAGTACCTTTTGGTGATAACCATGATAACATATGCATAGTAAATGCTAAATCTGCTTTTGATTCAGGTGCTAATACACCAGCTGGAGCAAATCTTTCGTCATTTATTAGTAATGGATTAGACTTGCCTGCCCATTTTATTGAATAAGGAGGATTAGATACTATTGCGTCAAATGGTTCATCATTCCAATGTACTGGATGTATTAATGTATCTCCTCTTTCAATACTAAAGTTATTATAATTGATATTATGTAAAAACATATTTATTCTAGCTAAGTTGTATGTTGTAAGATTTATTTCTTGACCGAAAAATCCTTCTCTTACATTTTCTTTTCCAAGTATCTTAGCAAATTTAAGTAATAATCCACCTGAACCACATGCAGGATCATATACTTTATTAACAGATGTTTTATCCATTATTACTATTTTAGCAAGTAATTCTCCAACTTCTTGAGGAGTAAAGAATTCTCCACCTGATTTGCCTGCTGATGATGCATACATTGTCATTAAAAATTCATATGCATCTCCAAATAAGTCTATCTTATTTTCTTCATAATCTCCGAAATTCAATTCCCCTATTGCATTTAATAATTTAACAAGTTTTTCGTTTCTTTCATCAACCGTATTACCCAATTTATTATCTATTGTAAAATCGTCAAATAACCCTCTAACATCATTCTCTGATGCAGTTCCTCTTGCTGATGATTCAATATTATTAAATATATTAGAAATTACTACATTTAAATTTTCATTTTTATCAGCATTTTTTCTAACGTTACAAAATAATTCGCTAGGTAAAATAAATAATCCCTTTTCTTCAAGTATTTGTGTTTTTCCAAGTAACGCTTCATCATCAGAAATATCTCTATATTTAAAATCTTCAATACCTGTTTTTCTTTGATTTTCATTAACATAATTTTCAATATTTTCTGAAATGAATCTATAAAATAATAGACCTAATACATATTGTTTAAAATCCCATCCATCTACTGAACCTCTTAATTCATTTGCTATTTTCCAAATTGTCTTATGCAATTCTTCTCTTTCAATCTCTTTTTTATTATTCATTAACTTCCTCACTCCTAGTACTTTCATTTACAATTATATCATGAATTTTGTCTTTTTTTGGCTTAATTCCAATAAAAAAGAAGAAATTAATCTTCTAACACATAACTATTTTTTATTTATCTCATATGATTTCTTTATAAATGGAATTATCATGTCTATATCATCTTGTTTATATATATCAATACTATAATCTCCATTACCATGATGACCTATGTTTGAAATGTCTGATAGAATATTCATTTGATCATTTAAAATATCTTTTTTTACATTTATAAATACAATTAGTTTCTTTTGCATCACTTCAATATCAACAATATTTCTTCTTCCTTTAAAAGCAATATAAACTTTTTTTACATCAATATCTATATCCCCTAATTCTAATATTTTATCTTTTAATGCCTCGTATGTTTCTTTCAAAGCTTCACTTGCGCGTGATAAGTGATCTTCTTCTGTATATACTTTTATTTCATTTTTATCTTCTTTTGTTAATTCTTTAAATATCTCATTATTAAATTTTTCTTTAGATGTTTTTTCTATTTTTTCTATGTCAACTATATCATCTTCATATTTAGTGAGTTTATATAAATCAAAAGGAATATTTTGATAATCTGAAGAATATATTTGATATTTATTATAGTAAGGTGAAAAAAATATAACTTTAGACTGAGAAATATCTATGTCATTAATATTATAATTTGTTTTCTTTATTTCATTATATTTTAAAATAAAATCAGCACGTCTATCTTTTAATAATTTTAAATAAGTAAGTCCTTGATCTACTAAACTTTTATTTTCAACTTTTTTATCTTCTATAATAATAAATGATTTTGTTTCCTTGTTAAAAGCTAAAGTATCTATTCTAAAATTTCCAACTGAAAATTCTGTACAAACAAATTCATACTCTTCTCCTAAGATATCAGGGATATGTTTTTCAACAAATGATTGTATGTCTTTTTCTAATTTAAAATTTGACTGTTTTAATAGTCTATTATTTTTTATTAACATTTTACATCCTCACTTCTAATCATTTTCTATTAATTTCTTTAATTTATTTATTTGTCTATTTAATAAAATACATAGTTTATTAATTCTATTATCTGAATATCCTGTTATATCTTGATATTCATGTAATAAATTATCAAACCATTCAGGAATATCTTCTAATTTACTTATATCAATTCTTTTTATGTTTTTTACTACTTTAATTATTTCATCAAATGGTTTAACTTCATAGAATAATTTACCATCACCAATAATATGCATTTCTTCTTCATCATAGTATTCAATATTCAAACTTTGACCATTATCAAATATTGGTGCTACATCTAACCACTTTAAAGTATTAACATCTCTTATTATTCCAAAGTTATTAAGATGTCTATCTTCATTCATAATTAGAAAATCTAAAATATACATATTTTCTATTTTTTCTCTTGCATCTTTTATTTCTTCTGATTCTAGTTTTTTAATATATTCTTCATAATCTTCTATACTATTATGTTTTTTCATATCATTTCTTATTTGATTACAAGTAATTAGTTCTGTATCTTTTGTTATGAAACAAGGACATTTTGATACAACCATGTCTTTATAACTATCTAGTGTGTATTCTACATAATCAAATCCTAGTCTTTTGCATATTTCACTTGCTAATACTTCATTAAATGGTTGTAATGTTTCATTCTTATATCCACCTTTTAATAAATATCTTGTACCATCTTCAATAATCCATGCTTTTTTTAACATACCATCTGTAGTATTATTAGGTGTTTTTAAAGATGTAACATTATGAATCATCTTACTGTTTTTAGAAAGTGACGCTTCCATAAATTCAGCATAATCAAAGTCATTATCAAAGAAATTAATATCTTCATATTTAATATTAGAATCTACTGGTTTTAACCAATATTGATCTGATAATGATAATCCAAATGCTTTATCTAATAATTCACATGGAGCATTAATATTAAGTCTATGTAGTAATAAGTCTAGCTTATCTCTCCAAGATGGTATTCCTCTTCCCTTAAACCATTCACTTAAATTAGTTCTTAAAGAAGTATCATTAACATCTTCATTTTTATAAAAACTTTCTAAAATATATGGAGCATAATCAATATTATAAACATCATAAATACTAGTAAATACTCCTGTTGCAGAATCATATTCTGTTAACATTACTTCTTTATTTTTATTCATTAAAGTACATTTCATAGGAATTCATCTCCTTTTCTATATACTATTATACCATACTTATATTTTCTAACAGATTCTATTTTCTTAGAAAAAGAAAAATAGGGCTCCATCAAAATTGACAGTGCCCTTGCAAAAGTATTTTTACTTTTCATCAAATAATTCTTGAACAATTAAATCTTTTGAATGTAAATTATTATTTTTACCTAATAATAGATTTTCATAAAATTTAATTAAATAACTATTATCTTCTTTTATATTTAAATAATTATTAAAATAATTACTTCTAACTAGTGCATTTCTAAAATAAACTGATTTATCTTTAAATAAAGTATTATCTACGCTATAGCCTAAACTAATTAAATACTTTTCAATAAATAATGCTGTTGTTCTAGTATTTCCTTCTCTAAATGGATGTACTTGCCATATACTAGAAGAAAATTTAGTTATGCTATTAATAACCTCTACTATATTCATTTCTTTATAGTTTTTTTCGTTTTCTAATGATATATCATATTCTAACGACTCACTTAAAGTAGTACAATCTCCATACGCTACTGAATCATTATTAAGTATTTTTTCATGTTTAGAAAAATCTATTTTTCTAAATTCACCAGCGAACTCATAAACATCTTGAAATAAAAATTTATGAACATATTTTAAATAATCAACTGATAAATTAAAATTATCTTTATTTAATAATTCAACTATTCTAGCAGATACAAAATCACATTCTAATTCACTATGATTTATCTCATTTTTATTTTCTTTTTCAATGTAATATTCTTTTAATTTTTTTTCTACTTCTTCTATTGTTAAAGTCCCTTCTATTTCTTCTTCTAATAATTTTTCTAAATATTTAGAAGGTTTTAAATTATCTACTTCTTGAAGTCCAATAGCCATATCCCATTGTAATTGTTTTATATAATTACTAGATTTATATTGTTCTTCATATTCATTAACACTTGAATCTAAATCTTTTTCACTCATAATTTAAACCTCCTAAATTTATATTATTATAGCACATATACAGTATAATACCTATTTATTATCATTTATATATTCAATTTTTTTATGTGTATTCTTTGAAATAATAGAATGAATTATATTTGGTGGGCAAAAATTTTCCATTCTTCTATTATCAACTATTTCTTGTATTTCAACCAAATCGTCAATGTTTTTAGCTTTATTTAATAAGCATTTAGCAACCTCAACATTTTTGTCAATTAAAAAATAAGCTTTAATTTTGTCAATAAAAAATATAATTATACTAATAAATGGTATAAATCCAGCTAATAATTCTATTATTTTAAATTTCAAAAGAATACAAATCGTTACATACAAGCACAATAATAATATTAAAGTTACTCCAATAAATGATAAATAAATCTTTGAAATTTTTTTATCCCAATATAAATTTTGTTTCTGCATAGATTTTATTACTTCAACTTCACCACTTTTGCCTTCATCAAAATACCAATCTTTTAGTCCAGGTGGCTTTGATTTACCATTATTATTCACTTGATGATTATAATCTTTTCTTTTTTTTCTCAACACATCATAAATAAATCCTTTGCACTCCTTTTCAAAGTCCTTTGTAATACCACTAAATCCAAAAAGACTATAGTCAAAATACTTCTTTAAATTAGCTCCTTTAACAATATCTTTCTTTATAAAACATAAGAGCAAAGCATTAACCCCTACCATAAAACCATTTACTATTATTTTTATTATGGAATTTTTTATTTCAAAAAAATCAAAAATACATATAAATAGAGTTAACACTACACTTAAATTTTCCAAGCAATTAACTCTGTTGTAATAAAACCTTTGACTATATAGTATATCCAACATATCTTTTTCGTTTTGCTTTTTAAAAAAATTAGTTTTTTTCACCAAAATTCCTCCTGAAATATTTTTCTAAAGTTAAAATGTTTGGATCATTCTTACAAGCAAGAATAAAGTTTTTATGACATTTTCTAATTTTTTGATTACTTCCACATGGACACAGATCATGTCCCCTATACTTTTTTAACAATATATATTTTATAATATCCAAACTGTTTTTTTCATTTTCAAGATTAAAATATTGTTCATAAAATTCTATAATTCCTTTTTTGCCATGTGAATAAGATCCAAAAGGATAAATTCCATATAATTGATAATATTCATAAGATATAAAATATGGTTCAACAAAATGTTCTATCCATAAGCTAATTTTTTGTTCTTTCTGTAAAAAAATAAACTGTTCCACATCTGTTGCTAAGCATAGTCTACTATCAACATATTTATGCTCATAATTCTTTTTAATTTTTTTTCCTATATCATAAACGTAAGGTATGCTAGATTTATTAAAATCAATTAATAAATCATAGCTTTTCCTTATTATTTCATCATTACATTTTTTACAAATATTAATTGTTCCTGTTAGAATATTTTTTTTATCATCATACTTAAGATTAGGATATTTCTCCTCTATTCCCATTAAATCAATATAATTATTATTCATAGTAGGGTTTGACTCCAGTTGTTATAGTTTCAGTTCTAACTCTTTTAAATAACTTGTCTACAATTTCATTTCCAAATGAATTTCCTAAAATGTCTATATAATCAGTATTAACTGTATTAGTAAGTTCATTTAAATCATTTTTAGCTTTTTCTATCCACTTAAAGAAGAGTTTAGAATTCTCTTGTTCTTCATTCCACGAATCTAGTAAATTGTCAGTTGAATTCACTGGATTAAAAAATTCCCATCTATTATTTCTTTTAATAATAGGCACAGATATTTGAGAATACAAATTTTCAGTTGAATAGAAGCTTAATCTTTTAACAACTTCAAAAGCTAAATCTATAGAATCAATATCAGTGAGTAAATCTTTAGCAACTAAAGCAGCAAATGTAGTTATAATAATACTTGATGGTTTATTTTTTTCCTTATGAATTTTACTGAAATAAATATCTCTACTTCTCTTGAGTAATTGTATTGCCTCTTGTAGAGCACTTTTATTAAAATATTCTGGAATTTCTTCTACACTTGCATAAAAGCTTTTGTTTTCTTCAAACATCTGACGCATCCTATATTCTTTATTGTATAAAGCAAACCTTTTATTGACATCGTTAAACCATTTTTGATACCCCTTAGGATTAATTGTATACCAATCATATTTATCCTCATTAGTTGCTATTTTAAGTACATTTGTTAAATATTCTAAACTAATATTTTTGGATCCTATGTTAGAATTATTATCCACCACTGTAGGAACTAAATCTATTGAAAAATCATAATCTCCAAATTTCGCATATTCTAAAGTAAAACATTTTGGCCACTCAGTTAACTTATCGCTATATACTTCAGAACTACTAAGCGTAGAAACTAAGTTATCTCTTATTGTCTTTGGGTTTGATTCTGTATCTTTAAATAAGCAAATTACATCAATATCATATTCCTTATCTTTCCCCTCAGAATATGGTTTTGTTGCTGTTCCTATCGCAAATGATCCTTGTAATGAAATATCAACATTTAAGCCATGTTCGTTCAAAAATTTCGCAATATTCTTATATTTTTCCTCGGCATTTTTAAACATTGATGGTGTGATATCAAGACTTTTAATTACTTTCTTTATATCTTTTTTTCTTGTTTCTAGTGTATTAATCATAAAATTCTCCTTTCTATTTTGCTCTATTTCTTAATGCACTACCAGCTATGTTTTTAGTGTCTTTAGTTGTTTTTTTACTTTGTAATTGACCACTAGCTTTTTTTGCTACACCTTTGGAAGTCCTAATTTTACTTGCCATATTTCCATCTCCTCACTAGGTCTTTATTTCTTAACTAAAAAAAAGATTGCAAAAATGTAAACTTCAGCAATCTTACAAAAACCTATTGATTCAAATTCCAAATTATTATATAATTATTACGTAATAAGTTTGTAAATTGCTTATTGCTCGTCTATTTGTGCTTTGTATTGTTCGCACATTTATTCATTTTGCCTTTCTTTTTTGCCGAAAAGAATGGCCTTTTTTTTGAGATAATTTGTTAAACCTTATCTCTGAGATAATTATAGCAAAAAACGTGATATATATCAATGTATATTTCACGTTTTTTGTGCCTTTTAAAGCTTTTTTGAGTGCATAAAGTCTCTGAATACTATGTATAAAAAATGTCCCATATAAGCCGTCTTAATACCCTTATAAATTTAATCCATGTAAGAGCTAAGTCTCTCCTCCGGCATTTATGTGATTCGATATAACAATCACATCTTCCTTATTTCCAAATGCATCAAGTATTCTATTAACTCTTTCTTTTTTAGGAAGCGTCTCATCTTCACTACGAGTAAGTTTAACAGGTACTCCTAAATCATTAAATCTATCATACATATATTTAGCGGCCCTCAAAGTTAAATCCTTTTCTTGCAAACCACCATATACTGCACCCGGATCAACTCCTCCATGTCCAGCATCCACAACTATTTTATAATTCATAAACTATCACCTAACATATACTATGTAAAATAAAAATAAATGTGAAACCATAACAAATAAATTACCAATATTTACCAATTAACAACTTATAACATAAGTAAAAAAAGACAAATTAAAAATAAATACAATTTCCAGTTTTTACCAATTTTCAAACTTTTAAAACAGTAAAATTCTCATCAATAAATACAACAAAAAATATAAAACAAAGTCAATAAAAAAATGATAATAAAATTATCATTTAGCTTTTAAAGTAATAACAACATCTTTTAATTTACCATCTCTTTCAATAGTCAAAGTTACCTTATCTCCAACTTCATGTTTAAATAACTCATATCTAAAATAAGCCATATTATCTACATCTTTTCTATCTACTTTAACAACAATATCACCTATTTCAAGTTTACCATCCGCCGAAGTGCCTTTTTGTACACTTTCAACAACTACACCCTTTTCAAGCTTAGTATCAATCTTTTTACTAAGCCCATAATATGATACAGCATCTTTATTATTAAGATTAACCATAGAAATACCAAGATATGGCCTTTTTATAGCATCACCCTTTTCAAAAGTATCTATATGAGCCAATATATCCTCAATAGATATAGCAAATCCCATACCCTCAACTTCATTCTTAACAAGTTTAAGAGAGTTCATTCCTATAACCTCACCATTAGCATTACACAAAGGCCCACCACTATTTCCAGGATTCATTGCAGCATCAGTTTGTAAAAGTCTCATAACATAATCTTCAGTACCACCACTAACAGATACAGCAACCAATCTATCCTTGCCAGATAAAATACCACGAGTTACAGTACCACGATACTCATCACCTACAGGTGAACCAACAGTAAACACAGTATCCCCCAAAATAGCCTTACTACTAGAACCAAGCTTTGCAACCTGCTTAACAGAACTAGAACTAATACTAATAACTGCAATGTCTAAATATTGATCACCACCAACATACTTAGCATCAACCTTCTTATCATCAGATAATGTAACCTCAAGAGAAGTATTATCTCCTACAACATGATAATTAGTTAAAATATAAGCCTTACCAGAATCCTTCTTATATATAAAACCTGTTCCAGACACATTTACTTTATCACCCTTATAATTTTCAATATATACAGTAGCATCATAAACTTTATTAATACCTGTCCCTATACCATTATCATTAACAGTAACAGAAGTATTAACATCATTAGAAAAACCACCTACTGAAGAAATAACAAATATAGTAAGTACCACCCCAAACAAAAATATAACAATATATTTCCAGTTTTTAACAAAAAAATTAGGACCTCTATCAATCTTTACCTCTTCATACTTTGTCTTATCATCATTATTCTTATTTTCCTTAGAAACATCTTCTTTAACAACTATTTCAGCATCTGTAACTTTCTCTTCCATTAAAACAACTCCTTCTTTGTAACATTCTTAATTTGTGCCCAATCATCAGGAAACCCCATTCTATCAAGCACTTTATTAATAGGAATACTTCTTAAATTAAATTCCAAATTATTAATAGCATCTTCTATTTCCAGAACTAAATCATTAACTTCACTATCTTTAAGCATAGACTTTAAAATAATAATTAAAGCAAATAAATCATTCTTACCATATATGTATTCATTATCCATCATAGGAACTTTAAGCTTCCTATGATAAACAGAATCTTCTATTATTTTCTGAGTCCTATTTTCAAAAACAATATCTTCATGAGCACATAAATTACGATAATTAGATAAAATACTAAGATTAACAGTAAAAGATCTCAAATCCATATCATATAAATCAACAATATCATATTGATCATCCTTTTTAAGAACAGAAAAAAGTTCTACAACAATACCAAAAGATAAAACCTTAACAAGCACCCATAAAGGTATATAACCATAATTAAGGACATAATGACGAGTAGCAGAATGAGAAACAGCATTAGTTTTAATTTGTCTTTTCATCTTACCAATAACATCACTAACCTGTCTCTTATAATCAAAAGAAGTATTAAAATTAGAAGACTTTAAATATTCTTTTTCACGATAACCATATTTCTTAGAAAGCTGATAAGAAATAATAGACTTTATGTTGTTTTCAACAATCAAAATATTCTTAAATAAAATATTTCTAAGTTTTCGATCAAATAAAAACAAACTATACACCTCTTCAAATTTTGTACCATCAATATATCTAAATTTATCCCTAGACTTCATAAACAAATGACGATAACCATTCAAAAAGAAATAATTTTCTCTAAGAAGAACTTCCTTAGCAAATTTTTCATCATCAATAACTAAACCTTTATTTCTTAAAATAGTAATTTGCTCATCTAATGATTTAAAAGTTTTATTTCCCATAAGTCTCACCTACTATAAAAGTATATCATAAACAGAAGAAAAAAAGAAGAAAAGAGCCAAAACAATTGAAATATAAAGGTTAAAAGTGTAAAATTAAAAATGAAAGGAGTAATTTTATGAAAAACAGTAAAGTTGCAATTTATAAAATAATTTCAATATTTCTAGCAGCAGCAGGATTTATTCTAGGATTAGTCACTGGAATACGTTTAGAAAATATAGCCGTATTCTTTTGGATTATTCTATCAACAATAATACTAGTAACATTCACAATGGGAATATATTCAATATGTAAAAGACTAGATACAATGATAAACCCAAACTTAAATATTGAAAATGAGTCAAAAGAAGATTCAAATGAAGAAGTAACAGAAGAACCTAACAATAATCAAAATGATGAAAATCAATTTAAGTGGGAAAAATCAACAGAAAAAGAAAACAAAGAGGAAGATAAATTTCCATGGGAATAAGAGTTTAACTCTTATTTTTTTAATGTAAATCAAATTAGTTAATATCATTTCTTTTGAGATATTATCTTTCTATAGCAATTAAAACCTTCGTTTATTTTAGCGTCTATATCAAGATCCTTCAAATAAATATCAATAAGTTCATTCATTAAATTATCATAGTTTTCATAAAAACTATCATAAGAAAATACATTATTACTATTAAACAATTTTTTAATTCCACTTGCATTTAAAATAGGATCTACTACAGCCTCACTATATTGCCAAACTACATATGGTCTTTCATATTCTTTTATAGGACAATCTGGATATAACTTCTTCCACTTTTCAAACCACAAAAAATGACATAACTCATGAGCACAAGTTTCAATTAATTGTTCATCAGTAAGACCATCATGCACAGAAAAACTAAACTTATCTAAATATCTAGGACAAACAGGAATAATTCCAACAGTAGCTTCCATAACCTCATGTCCCCTAGGCCATTCTAGATGCAAAAACTTCGTTATCTTAATAAAAAAATCATCATTATATCTATTCCAAACATTATTATATCTTTCTACATCATTATCAATATTTAAAGAATTATTATCATAATAATTAGTAACCACACTTTCTATTAATCTATCTCTCTCTTCTAAAGACATGCTATTAGATATATTTTTAAGTTCAGGAAACAAATTAATAGTAAAAGTATAAACACTTAATAATTCATCATCTGTTTCATTAAAAATATCTTTAATAAACTTAATATTATTTTCCAAACTCATTTTTTTAAATATCACTTTTGTCATACAATCACTTCCTATAAAAATTATATCACACAGTCATAAATTTGTAATCCACACAAGACTCACTAATTCAACACACAAAAAAGCCCGTAAATACGGACTTTGCAAACATATATAATAGTCTTTCCTATCTTTTACTAAATTGTGGTGCACGTCTTGCTTTTTTAAGACCTGGTTTCTTACGTTCTTTAACTCTAGAATCACGAGTAATAAGACCAGCTCTCTTTAAAATTTTTCTAAAGCTTGTTTCACTTTCAGGGTCACTAGCACTATCATAATCTAAAAGAGCTTTAACAATACCTAATCTAATAGCACCAGCTTGTCCAGAAAAACCTCCACCTTTAACATCAGCACATACATCAAACTTTTCAGTCATATTAGTAAGTTCAAGAGGTTGAGCCAAATCCATAACTAAAGTACTAAATGGAAAATATTCATAAACATCTTTTCCATTAACAAAGATTTTACCAGTTCCTTCAACTAGTTTTACCTTAGCAACACTAGCTTTTCTTTTACCAGTTCCATAATAACTTGTATTTTCTTTCTTTGCCATAATTAACCTCCCTATTTAACATCAAGCACTTCTGGCTTTTGAGCCATATGTGGATGATTTTCTCCTTCATAAACAAATAATTTTTTAAACATTGCTCTACCTAATCTATTATGTGGAAGCATTCCCTTAACAGCTCTTTCTACCATTTCAACAGGATATCTTTCTACCATTTCTCTAGCAGTACGAACTCTAAGTCCTCCAGCATAACCAGAATGATTATAATAAAGCTTCTTATCTAACTTATTACCAGTTAACTTAACCTTTTCAGCATTTACTATAATAACATAATCACCACAATCAATATGTGGAGTATAAGTTGCCTTATTTTTACCTCTTAAAATATGAGCAACCTTACTAGCTAAACGTCCTAAGGTAACATCAGTAGCATCTATTATATACCAATTACGTTCAACTGTTTCTTTTTTTTGCATATAACTTTTCATTTTAATCTTCCTTTCTTATTTTTCATAGGATTTCCCAGGTCCTATAAAATGGGCTATATAAGAAAAATGTACCGACTAAAATTATACTAAAACTACACACAAAAGTCAATATTTTTAACAAATTTTCCCCTAAAATCACAAATATAAAAAGCAATATACTAAAAACAGATAAAAATCAAAAACTTTTAACTTTTCTTTTTCGATGATTCTTATCAACATATTTATCCCTTAAATAACCACTAACGCCATCATCTACTCCAAAATAAGAATTAAAAAGTTCAGAAACAGTATCATAACCAAAATCAAAATCATATCTACAAAAAGTTTTCATATCTTCAATATAAGAATCATTATTAGTAAATATATCCATGATAATATTATTATCCACAAAATATTTCATATCAAAACCAGAATTATTAACATAATTACAAATAACAGAGTCAAATAAATCAATAGAAGAAATAAATTTATCTGTAATAGCATCAACTTTTTCTACTTTATCCGCAGTCCTATTAATTATCCAAGAAAACCTATGATTATTAGTGCGTTGTAACAAAGTAAAACCAACAAAAGACCCAACCGTAATAGCAACAATTTTTTGAGGTAAAGAAGAACTAGCATCAAGTATAAATTGAGACACATACAAAGAACCACTAGAAACAAACGAACTTTTAACAATATTTTTTAAAGAATCTCGCCCATATTTAACAATAACACTCTTATCATTATCAAACACATTCTCTGCCAGCTTCATCTCATCATAAAACTCACAAACTGAATTAAGTAAATCTAAAATCTCACATTGTTCATTATAATTACTGCTTTTCATACTAACTCCTAACTAACGTTTTATCACCTTAGAAGAATCATTATCGCTAATAGTTTCTAAATAATAATTAATACCATCCTCACCAAAAATATAATCAAATAACTCCACAACTTTATCATAATTAAAAGCAAAATTAAATGATTTGTCATACTTTTTCATATCAATATATTTTGAATTATTATTAAAAATATTCTTAATGAAATCTATTTCCGAAAAATCTTTCATACTATATCCAGAAGCTCTAACATATTCACAAAAAGACGCATCTAATTTATCAAATATCTTATTCATCTTTTCTTGAAGAATAGCATCCTGCCTTAATATTTCTTCATTACCAGCACTATCTTCTAAATATTTACTACGATTATCCTTTTGAAAAAGACTAAAACCAACCATAGAAGCAACTAAAACAGCTACTACTCTCTGAATAGTACTATCATCAGAATCCAACATCTTTTCAGCAACTAAAACAGAAACACTACTCGCAACCAAAGAATTAAAAAAAGCTAAACCACTATTTTTTATATATTTAGTATCAATATAATCCTGTTGTTCTAATCCATCTTCAACACAAATTAAATCAGGATAAAGCTCAAAAAGTTTATTTAAAGACACAAGTATTTCTCTTTGACTTTTTAACAGCTTAATTTGATCAACAAATGACTCTATACTCTCTTTCTTAGACATACATATTCCCCCAAACAATAAAACATATTATAGCACCAAAAAAGTAATTAGTAAATTACCTTTTCTAAATACAAACCACAACCACTCACACATTTTAAATTACCAGTCCTAGCCTTATTATCAAGTACTTCTTTCAAAAATGAAACATCCTTTTTTCCAAGTCCTATATCAACAAAAACTGCAACAATATTCCTAATCATCTTTCTAAGAAATCCATTTCCACAAAATGTAATCTTTAAAACATTATCTAAAACCGAAATATCAATACTATATATAGTCCTAACACAATTATCCTTATTCTTCTCATCTGTACAGAAAGATCTAAAATCATGCTCTCCTAAAAGATACATAGAAGCCTCTTTTATTTTATCAACGTCTAAATTAACACAAAGTTGATATACATAATTTCTAAATATTGGAGAAAACTCCCCCATATTTATATAATAAGAATATACTTTTTTCTTAACATCATATCTAGCATGAAAACTATCAGAAACCTTTTCCAACGAAGAAACATAAATTTCCCCATCAAAAAAGCTATTTAAATACTTTTTAAGATTATATTCTTTAATATCCAAATTCAAATCAAAATGAGCACATTGTTCTATTGCATGAACACCCTTATCAGTACGTCCAGAAGCACATAAATTAACAATACAATCACTTAATTGAAACAAAGCATCCTCTATTACACCTTGAACAGTTTTCATTCCAGGTTGCCTTTGAAAGCCATTAAAACAAGAACCATCATAAGAAAACTTTATAAAATATCTCATTTCTTTCTCCTTTGAAAATTATAAGTAATTCTAACAAGGCTCTTAATAGATAAAAACCTACTAAAAAACAAACCTACTCTAACTTTAAAACCAGGAACAATCAAAGTTTTACCATCTCTTAAAAACTTATCAATAGCATACTTAGCAACATAAGAAGAAGATAAAGAAGACATATTAAACTTAACACCCGCTACATTATTAAAATTAGTATTAACAGGACCCGGACATAAAACCCCAACTTTAACATTAGATTTATTACGACGAAGCTCCTCAGAAATAGCCAAAGTAAAAGAAGTAACATAACTCTTAGTAGCATAATAAGTACTCATAAGAGGACCGCCACGAAGTAAACCAGCACTACTAGCAACATTCAAAATATAACCCTTATTTTTTTTAACCATGTCTTTAAGAAACATACGTGTCAAAATATGAACAGCCTTTACATTAACATCAATCATTTCAAGTTCCGTAAGCAAATCACAAGAATTATAATCACCAAAAAGACCAAAACCAGCATTATTTATAACAACATCAACATTTTCACTTTTAGTAACCATATAAAGATCTTTAGCCTTCTTCTCATCAGCAAGATCAATAATAATAACCTTAACTTTAGTCTTTAAAAGACTTTGTAACTCCTCAAGTTTAGACTTATCCCTACCACAAACAATAAGTTCAAAACCACATTTACTAAGATATATAGCCATATCTTTTCCTATACCAGATGAAGCTCCAGTAATAAGTGCTTTCATAATCACCAACTCCATTTATATTATAGCAAAAATACATAGTAAATCAAGAAACAAGACAATATTCTTCAAAAGAAGAAAAATCTTTGTTATAATAAACTTATAGAATAAGGAAGTGATACAAATGAACAATAACTCTTTAATATCAAATATTCAAAACAAATATAATCTACGAAAAGCCAAAAAAATAGCAGAAACAATAAATAACTCAAAAAACACAAACATAATAACAACAATCTCAGAAAACATAAAAATTATAATTCTAGAAAATAACTTATTAACATCATCACAAAAGAACTATGAACTAATAGAAAGTCTAAACAACCAAGACACAAAAATAAACATCATACAAAAATATATTGATATTGAAAATTTAAACAACGAAAAAATCCAAGAATTACCAGAAAACATAAAATACACAATTCTAAAAGATGACTTAATAAAAGACAAATCCGTAGCATACACCATAATAAATAACCTAAAAGACGAATCAAATCAAAATGAAATGCTAGAAAAATATGCAAATATTAATTATGAAACCACACTAAAAGACATACTATCTATCCCCGAAAACTTAAGAGTAAAAGCCCTAAAAGAAAAACTAAATTATATTTCATTCATAACACCACAACTACTAGACACATTCCAAGATGAAGAAATATACACCCTATTTCAAAATAACAAACAATTTCTTGAATACTATAGCAAAATACACTATGACTTATATGAAGAGAAATATCGCATCAGAGATATAAGTACTACCCCAACTTATGCAATTTATAACAGAATTACAAATATAAAAAATAATGACATAAAAGAAAAAATAAAAAACCTAGTTAATATAAAAAATTTAGCAAACGAAATAGATAATGCAATCTTAAAAGATGAAACAAAATGCATAAAAATAATAGATAAAACAAATAACTTTTCATTTATAACAGATAACATGAAAAAAGAAAAAGTTATAGAAAAATTACCTATATATAGCACATCTGAATTTATAAATAAAATTCTTCCACTATACAACAATCTATCAAAAGATGCCCAAAAAACATACAGAAACTTTATAATAACAGATGAAAAAATAAATAATTTTATGAAAGAAAATATAGAAATACCACCAACCATAGTAAAAGACTACCTAAATAACGATGAATACGATCAAAAACTTCTAAAAAAACTATTTCTAGTAAGCACAGATAGATATAACGTAAACCCAACAAGAATACAATTATTTACATTAATGAATAACAATGATAAAAAAGAAGTATTAACTAATGAAAACTATATAATGAACACAGTAGGACAACTAGACATATTTTATAACAAATTTAAATTAGCAGAACAACTAAAAGATGATTACCTAGATATGATTCAAAAAATTTATTACTCATACGATAATTGGTCAACTCCTCCAAAAAGTATTACAGAAGACTTTTCAAAATATTTTAAAGAACTATCCGAAGACAAAAAACTAAAAATAATCCAAGCCATTTATAGTAAAAACAAAGAAGAAAAAATGGTTATGTTTGAAAATTGCTTGCAAGACATAGAGAATACTGACACAATAATAAAAGCATTAAAACTAGATTTATACGACCACTACAACGAAGAAAAAAGAGAAAACAACCAAGAAAAATATAAAAATGAACAAAATGTAATAGCAAACCTAATAAGTAAATTTGAAAGCACTGATAAATTATTACAAAATACTGACTTAAACAAAATACAAGCACCAAACATTCTATACATGTTAACCAAAGCATCAAAAGAAGTAAGAACACAAATAATAAATAACAATAACATTAATCCAAACATAATAAACATTTGTAAAAACGAATATGAAAATCTCATATTCTTAACACAAAACTTAGAAAATAACGAAGAACTAATCACAGCATATGAAAAACTATTAAAAGAAAATCCAGAAAACATAAAAAAGAAAATGATTTACCTAAAAGACTTACAAAAAAGTAATAACAAAGCCATAATAACTACCTCATTAGAACTACTAGATAACAACGTCTTACAAGCATTCGGAGGCATAGATGGAATAGAAAAAATACTAAAATACCCCAAAATTCAAGAAAAAATTCTAGAAATAAAAAATATTGATAAATACTATAAAGATAATGGTTATCAAAAAGGAACATTAGACTTAATAAAAACAGTAAACAACTATTTAAAAGATAACCTGGAAAACCCAGATTACAGTTTAAACGAAATATTAGAAGAGCAAACAGTAGAATCACTTATACAATTAACCGAATACATAAATACCAAAGATACTCTAACAGAAGAAGAAATTGCCACCATATATAACATACTTAGTTCAAATGGAAATATAAAATATAGAACCATAACACCTGAAAATTATCAACAAGAACTAAATAAAATGTATGAAAGAGCCTTAAATAATGAAAATGAAACAATAAAAAATGCTTATCTTCAAACATACTATAGTCTAAACTATAAAGAAGCAAAAAAAAGAGTATCAGAATATGAATTATATATAAACAGCCTTCCCCCTACTGAAGAAAATATCCCCAAAATAAACTACATAAACTCATTAAAAAACATAATAAACTCCAACGAAGAAATACTAAAAATAGCCTACCAAAAATCAAAACAAGAACAAAAATTAAATAGAATTGATATGGACATAATTGAAGAAGATATAAAATTAAACCTAGCACAAGAATACAATAAAACACTATTTAATCCAGAAAACAAAAGTACAAGTGATACTATAACATATAATGGGACAAACATTCCTATATATGACTCCGGAGATAATTTCAACATGTTAGTATCAGTATTAGATGCCTATGGCGGAGGAAATGGTAATTACGAAGACTACTTCAAACAATGGAATACAACAGAAAACGCTGGTAATCAAAGAATATGCACAAGTTACATAGGAAATAACAACCTAGCATTAGTAAAAAGACATAACTGTATCATCATGGGATTCGAAAACATTGAAAACAGAGCAATAGTAAACATGGCACCATATGATATACAATCAGATAACAATCGTTTCGTAACAAAAACATACAAAAGTGCAAGATATATGAATCCAAGCGAATTAATAAAAACAACAAGAAGATATAGTGAATTAGATATAGAAAGAACAACTTCATCTGGAAATAAAAGAAATCCACGCTATATAATAAGTTTTGCAAGTTCAAAAGAAGAAATAGAAGAAAACCAATTAAAAGCAGCACAACAATTTAACATCCCAATAGTCATGATAAATCAAGACAGAATACATCAAAACGAACTACAAAAAATAACAAACATGACAAACGAATTCATAGAAACAAAAAACACAAAACTAATTCCTCATATAATAGAAGATTTCATGACAAACAAATCCGGTTCAAAAGACATGCCAAAAGATATAAAGCCATGGATAGAAGACGAATATAAAAACACCTACGAAAAAAAATACTTTAGTGATGAAAAACTAAAAGAAATACTAAACATATTTATTAATTCAGCAAAGGAAGAAGAAGCAAATCAAAATAATAATTCAGCACAAGAAATTATAGAACAAACAAAAAATGCCATTAACAAAGAAAAATTCAAAAATGACCTATGGCAAATAGAACAAAGAAAAATAAACCCATATTTCGATGGAGTACCATTCATAATGGATTATCCATACTTTCAAAATGAAAGACAAGAATTAAAATTATATCAACAAAAAGAAAACCTACTAGAAGAAATCAACAAAATAGATAATACCACAACAACTAAACAATATGAACATGATTTAAAAAATAATAAATTACCACAAGAAGCATATGATATAAATATGTTAAAAGAAGATATAGAAAACCTCACAAACGAAGAAATAAAAGAAATAAATGCTCCTATAAAAAATGATTTTATAGATTATAACATTACAAAACTATTTGCTAGTATTCTATATAATAAATATAAGCCACAAAACATCTCATTTGATATGATTTCAAACACAATAATGCCAACAAGAGAACTATCAGAAGATGAAACAGAACTAACACATACAATATACTTATTAAATGAAAAATTAACAGAAAATATGAAAAAACAAAACATAACAGAAGAAGATCTAAGTATTGCTCAAAATATAGTATATGATGCTAGGCATTTAGAAATAATAACAAGAAGCACAAATCGTTTAGATGAAGAACATTTTACTACTGAACTAGGTGAAAAAATGCAAAAATGTGCATATCAAATTAATGAATATAAAGCAAATAAAAAAATAAAAGAAGTAATAAAAAAAGAAGGATTAGAAAAAAATGAAGAAGAAATATATAACAAATTATGTGAAAACAAACTCCCAATTGAAGTAGCAGAAAATCTAAATATTCCAAACAGAGGAATTATATATGAGGAGAAAACAAATGAAAAACAAAGATAAAAAATTAAAACAAATAAATAATAAAATCATTTCATTAAATAACATACTAAATAATTCAAAAATAGAATTCAGTAAACAAAAAACAAAAAAACAGGATGGATTGCAACAAAAGTAAACAAAAATGGAGAACCAATTATAGATAACAATAACCATTTAAATAATTAGATAATAGATGATTCAACATTCAAGAAAAAATATGAAGTAGATCAAGAAAACCCAAATCTATGCAAACCAAAAGGTGGTCCTCAAACATTTGTAGAAATACCAGATAATATAATATTGAATCAATGGGGCGAAAATATGGCAATAGCAGCAGGCGGCTATATCAATATAACTAATCCTGATGATATGTATGGTATATCGCAAAGAGACTTCGAAGATACCTACAAATACATAGATGAATTAGACAGAAAAGCTATAAGACGTTAACAACGTACTTATAGCTTTTTTTATTAAAAAATATATTAGTTTAGTTTTATCCTCCAGAATCCATCTCTATATCTTTATTATAAAAAGAATACACCATCTTTTAATTCTTCTCAAATGAAAAATAAAGCTAAAAAGGCTATAGTTATTATAGCTTTCAACTATTCTCTAAAAATAGCCTCTAATCTATCTCTCACACTATTGATAAGATTAGTTTCATAATCTAAATACTGGATTTCATTAAAAGAACTTATTCTATTATCATTCTTAAAATCAATACCATCAATAATCCCCATAACTTTAAGTAAATCTTTTATAGCCAAATCAAGTATAAGTCTTCTTTTAACAATATCTTCATTCATCTTGATCTTCCCTCTTTTATTACGTCATCCTCAACCATTTGTTCATTCATATCTATATAACCATAACTCCTAGCAGCAAACTCAGAAAATTTCATAGCTTCTTTCTTATCCTTTTGACTAGCATAATATCTTATATAATCTTTATATATAGAAGTAGCTTGAGCCTTCATATTATCCTGTAACATTTTATCAGTATTCTTAAAATCTTTAACATCAAAACCCATAAACTCATCATTATAAAAAACAATATCATTAGGATTAGTAACCCCATCTGCTTTAGCTCTTTCACTAGGAGTCATACCTGCAATTTGTTTCATTTTTTCAATCTCTTTATGTATTAAATAAGCATCTTTTTCTTCATCAAATTGTAATTGTACACCATCATTAATAAGTTTCTCCATAGCAAGATCTTTTAAATGAGCTTCTCCATTACGAATAACTTTATCTCTTTCAGAAAAGGCTTGTTCTTTTCTACCCTCTTCCATCATCATCCTTTCTTCAAAAGTCATGTTTTTCTTTTTTTCTTGTTCTTTTATTTTTGCTTTCTCAACTATTTTTTCATCATATAATTTATGATTTACATTGCTTTGCATTTCCATAATTTGTTCTTCTGTATATTTACTACCAGCAATTTTTAATGACTGTGTAATCTCATTTGCTTTAGCTAAATTTCCTTCTTCAATAGCTTTCTCTCTATCATATAACAATTTCATATATTCATTACTTTTATTCATATCATCTTGTTTTTTTTCATACTGTTCTAGTTCTTGATCAATTATAGATAAATCAAATTTTGCTAAATATTTTTCTGACTCTTTTAAGGTTATCATAGCATTATTTTTTATAGTTTGTAATTCAGTAATTACTTCATTAAAATTTACTCCACTAACTTTCATTTCTGCAGTTATGTTAGAAATAACTGTATCAACACGTTCAAGAATTTTTTCTGCTTTTTTTTGATTAACTTGATTTTTTCTTATTTCAGGATAGTTAGCCTTTATAGTTTTCATTCCTTTTATATCAAATTTATCTGTACTTTTCATCATTGCATCTATTTTCATACTTCTAGGATCAGTTAAATAAAGTGATGAATCATCATTTTCTCGTTTTATTTTATTTTTTTCACTATTTTTATCATATTTATACTTTAGCTTCTCCACTTTCTGTTTTTCAAGTTCAGAAATTAAATGATTAGCTGAATAATTACCTTCTCTTTCAACATAAACTAAATTTCCAGGTTTAAAAATAGCACCTGAATTCTCTAAAAGATGTTGTGTCATTTCTTTTATTTCTCTATAGTTTTTAGTATAATTTTCATAACGATAAACTGAATTAACCATTGACGCTAAAGAACTAAATTCTTTACTATCCAAATCTTTAGAAAGCCTTTCAATTTGAGATTTTACCTCTACTGGCAACTCATAACTATTATCATTAGTTTCAGTATAAAACTTAGAAAAATCCTGCTCAAACATTGTTAACTTTGATAAATCTTTTTGTAAATCAGATATAGTACTTTTTGCTCTAATTTTCTCAAAAATATTACCATTTCTAGAAACTCTTCTTGCTTCTTCTAATTTACTTTCAATTCTTTGAATTCTTCTTTTTAACTCTTTTTTCATACCTTCATTAATTAATCTAGCATCCATAAAAATCCTCCACTACAATAGTTTATTACTAACAAATTGTATAACAACTACTATAGTATAAATATAACACATACCACCCCCAGCATGTCAATAAAAAAAGAACTAGTTTACACTAGTTCGATTATTACCATTAAAGCGTCGTCTCCACGTCTTTCATCAAGTTTTAAAATTCTTGTATATCCACCATTACGATCGTTGTAACGAGGAGCAAGTTCTTCAAATAACTTCTTAACAGCAGCTTTATTATTCATTAGAAATGCTGCAGCTTTTCTACGAGAAACTAAAGATCCATTCTTACCATAAGTAATCATCTTTTCAACACATCTTCTAGTTTCTTTAGCTCTAGCCTCAGTAGTTTCAATTCTTCCATTCATAATAAGATCAATAGTAAGATTAGCTAACATGCTTCTTCTATGCTTATTATCTACACCTAACTTTCTCATTATAATACTCCTTTCGTTTAATCGTCATCTCTTAAAGTAAGATCAAGTTCTTTAACTTTATCAAGAACTTCTTTTAATGATTTCTTACCTAAATTTCTTATTTTCATAACTTCAGCATCAGATTTATTAACTAAATCTTGTAAAGTATGAATTCCTGCCCTTTTTAAACAGTTATAAGCACGAACAGAGAAATCTAAATCTTCAATAGCAGTCTCTAAAGCTTTTTGTTTTGGATCTTCTTTCTTTTCAATCATCATTCCAGAAACATCTGCAATATCATCTAATTTAGTAACAAGTTCTAAATGTTCTATTAATATTCTACCAGCAAGTGCTATAGCTTCTTCTGGTTTAATAGAGCTATTAGTCCATACTTCCATAACTAATTTATCATAGCTTTCATCTTGACCAACACGAGCATCTTGCACTTCATATGCAACTCTTTCAATTGGAGAATAAAGTGAATCAATTGCAATAACTCCAATCTTCTTATTTTCAAGAAGTTTCTTATTTTCTTCTGCACGAACATAACCTCTTCCTGAGGAAACAGTCATTTCCATATCAAGTTTTCCACCCTTAGCAAGGGTAGCAATAACTTTATCTTTATTAATTATCTCAACATCTGCATCACAAACAAAATCACCAGCAGTAACTACACCTTCTTCAGAAGCAGATACTCTAATAACTTTATCTTCTTTACAATGTTTTTTTACTACTACATCTTTTAAATTAAGAACGATTGTTGTTACATCTTCAATAACACCTTCAATTGTTTGAAATTCATGTAAAACCCCATCAATCTTAACACTAGTAATAGCACTACCAGGAAGTGAAGATAACATTACTCTTCTAAGAGCATTCCCAATAGTATAACCAAAACCCCTTTCAAGTGGTTCTAGTTCAAATCTTCCATAATTATTTTTTTCTACATAATCTGTAATTTTATAATTTGGTTTTTCAAATTGAATCATAGGTTCCCCTCCTTTTATTAGTTACGTGGTCTCTTAGGTGGACGACATCCATTATGTGGAATTGGAGTAACATCAGAAATTGACATAACTTCAAGTCCTGCAACTTCAAGTGATCTAACAGCAGTATCTCTACCAGGACCTACACCCTTAACAACTACATTAACTTTACGCATACCCATATCATATGCTTCTTTAGCAGCTTTTTCAGCAGCAATTCCAGCAGCATATGGAGTAGATTTTTTACTACCTTTAAAACCAACTGCTCCAGGAGCTGCCCATGTAATAACATTTCCTTCTTTATCTGTAATAGTTACAACTGTATTATTAAATGTTGCATGAATGTGTACAACACCTTCAGGAACGTTCTTTTTAACTTTTCTTTTTCTTTGTTTATAAGCCATAGTTTAACCTCCTTAAACTTAATATTATTAAATTATTTCTTTTTATTAGCAACAACTTTACCTCTACCCTTACGAGTATGAGCATTTCTACTAGTTCTTTGTCCTCTTACAGGTAATCCTCTTCTATGACGATGACCAGCATAAGAACCAATCTCCATTTTTGCTTTAATATCCATAGAAACTTGACGTCTTAAATCACCTTCTGTGATATACTTACCTAATTCTTCACGAATTAAACCAAGTTCCTCATTACTTAAATCTTTAGTTCTTTTATTAGGATCAAGTTTTACTGCGTCAACTATTTTCTTAGCAGTAGTTCTACCAATCCCATAAATATAAGTTAAAGATATAACAATTTTCTTATCATTTGGTATTTCTACACCTCTAATACGAGCCATAATTTTCCTCCTTACTAACCTTGAGTTTGTTTGTGTTTTGGATTTTCACAAATAACCATTACTTTTCCTTTACGTTTAATTATCCTACATTTAGGACAAATTTTCTTTACTGATGCACTAACTTTCATTTTTATCCCTCCTACTTTCTATAGGTTATACGCCCACGTGTTAAATCATATGGAGAAAGTTCGATCATAACTTTATCACCTGGAGCAATACGAATATAATTCATTCTCATCTTTCCAGAAACGTGAGCTTCGATAACATGACCATTAGATAATTCAACTTTAAAGTTTCCACCTGGAATTACCTCTAAAACTTTTCCTTCAACTTCGATTACATCACTCTTTGCCATTACGCATCACTCCTGTCAAAATTTCGTATCCATCATCAGTAACTACTACTGTATGTTCAAAGTGTGCTGATGGACTATAATCTTCAGTTTCAACAGTCCAATTATCATCTAACATAACAATATTTGGACTACCTAAATTAAGCATTGGTTCAACAGCTATAACCATACCTTTTTTTAGTCTAGGACCTGTTCCTTTTTCGCCAAAATTTGGAACATCCGGATCCTCATGAACACTAGTACCTACTCCATGGCCTACAAGTTCTTTAACAACTCCTAAACCATATTCAGTAGCATAACTCTCTATTGCATAAGAGATATCACCAATTCTATTACCAGGTTTTACCTCAGCAAGCCCCATAAATAAAGATTTCTCAGTATGTTCTAGCAAATATTCCTTATCCTTAGAAATATCCCCAACTGGATAAGTCCAAGCACTATCACCATGATAACCTTTATAACAAGCCCCTATATCAATAGATATTATATCTCCTTTTTTAAGTTTAAGTTTACCAGGAATTCCATGCACAACTTGATGATTAACACTAGTACATATAGAAGCCGGAAACCCTTCATATCCCTTAAAAGAAGGAGTAGCGTCTTTACTTCTAATAAACTCCTCAGCAAGCTTATCAAGCTCACCAGTAGTAATACCAGGTTTGATAAAATCCTTTAAATACTGATGAGTTTGATAAACAATATTACCTGCTATTCTAAGAAGTTCTATTTCTCTATCACTCTTTATAGAAATCATTAAACATTCCTCACTAAAGATGAAACCTTATCAAATATTAAATCAACATCTACATCATCCACTCTAACAAGTAAACCCTTAGATTCATAATAATCAATAAGTGGAGAAGTTTTTTCTAAGTATTCATCATATCTCATATTAAATACTTCTTCCTTATCATCTTCTCTTTGAATAAGTTCTACCTTACAATTATCACACAATCCCTTTTCTTTTGGAAAAAGATTTTCATTTCTAGTCGAATAAGAAGCTTTACAACTAGGACAAACAAGTCTAGTTATAACTCTATTCTTAAGTTCTTCCTTGTCTACATCTAAATAAATTACCACTCCAAGATCTTTATTCATAGAATGAAGTAATTCATCATACATAACAGCTTGATTAACAGTACGAGGAAATCCATCCAAAATATATGGAGTATCTCCTAATTTATTTAGCTTAGCCTCAAGTGCTTTAAAAACTGTTTTATCATCAATAAGCTTACCAGTTTTCATCATATCACATAAATTCTTATCGTCTTTAGCTTGATCTCTAAGCATATCTCCTGTAGATAATTGCACATATCCCAAAGAATCAACTAACCTCTTAGCTAAAGTACCCTTACCAGCAGCAGGAGGGGCAATTAAAATAACATTTTTCATTATCTTCTTCTCCCCCTTCTACTAGAGCCAGTATGAGCATTATAACCTCTACTAAGTAAACTACTTTCAAGTTGTTTATAAGTTTCAACAGAAACTCCAACAACGATAAGTAATCCAGTACCACCAATTGAAACAGATGATGGCAAATCAGTTAACATATTTATTAAAATAGGAAATGCCGCAATTATTGCAAGAAATACAGATCCAGCGGTAGTAAGTTTTATAAGCATTTTAGATAAATAATCTTCAGTAGACTTACCAGGTCTAATTCCAGGAATATATCCACCATTATCTTTTAAATTCTTTGACATTTGTTCAGGTTTCATTTGAACAAATGTATAGAAATAATCAAAGAATATAATAAGTACAATATAAAGAATTAAACCAACTGGAGTAGTATAATTAATATAAGAATTTACAAAATCAGAAAACGCTTTATTATCAACAAACTGAGCAATTGTAACAGGAACCGCAAGTAAACTTGAAGCGAAAATTACTGGAATAACTCCCGCTGAATTTATCTTAATAGGCATATATGTTTGTTTACCTAAACTTGCAGTAGATTTATTAGCATATTGAATACTTATTCTTCTAGCAGCACCTTCAACAAATACAACACCTATAACAACTAGTATACAAACTATAACAAATAGTAAGAACTTAGCACCACCAGCAATAATTGAACTAGTAGTACTTAAATCTACTAAATTACTGAAAGCCGTAATCATAGTAGTAGGAAGTGAAGCAACTATACCAGCCATGATAATAAGTGATATACCATTACCAAAACCTTTTTGAGTAACTTGATCTCCTAACCACAATAGAAAAGCCGTACCAGCAGTCATTATAAATGCAACCTCTATATAATTAATAACAGTATAAGAACTACCTAAAAAAGCATAACTCATTGCATAACCTTGGAAAAATGCAAATGCAATACCAAGATATCTAGTAATTTGATTTAACTTTTGTTTACCAGCATGTCCTTGTTTAGATAAATCTGAAAAATAAGGAACTATATCCATCTGTAAAAGTTGAATAACGATAGAAGCAGTGATATAAGGAATAACTCCTAGAGCAAATATAGAAAAATTCTTAAGTGCTCCACCACCCATAACATTTAAAAGTTCCAAAAATCCAAGATTCTTAGTAATTTCTGAAGTACCAGGAATTTCAATTCCTGTACCAATTATATATAGAGTAAGTACTGCAATTGTAAAATATAATCTTTTTCTTAAATCTTTATTCTTTTTAGTAAATAGCTGTTTAAGATTTTTAAACATCTTAAATCACCTCTGCTTTACTACCTGATTCTTCTATTTTCTTAAGAGCACTTTCTGTAAATCTATGTGCTTTAATTGTTAATTTTTTTTCTAAAGTACCATTTCCTAAAACTTTAATACCTGAAAGTTGTTTTTTAACAATTCCAAGTTCTTTTAAAAGTTCTGGAGTAATAACATCGCCATCATTAAATTTATTTAGATCACTAACATTTATAGTAGCATATCTAGTTTTAAATTTAGAATTAGAGAATCCTCTCTTATGAAGTCTTCTAAATAATGGAGTTTGTCCACCTTCAAATACTGCTGGAATTGAAGCACCGCTTCTAGATTTTTGTCCGTTTTCACCACGACCACTTGTTTTTCCAAGACCACTACCTGGTCCGCGTCCTACTCTTTTACTTCTATGAGTAGCACTCTTTGGTAATTTATTAAGTTCCATTATCCTAAAATCTCCTCTTTAGTTTTTCCACGAGCTGCACATACTTCATCAATAGTTTTAATTGATTGTAAAGCTTTAATAGTAGCTCTAGCCATATTTATTTTTGTTCTAGCTCCAAGTGATTTAGAAATAATATCGTGATATCCAGCAATTTCAAGTACTGATCTAACAGCACTACCAGCAACAAGTCCAGTACCTGCTGAAGCAGGTTTAATTATAACTTTAGTTGCTCCTTCATCATATCTAGTCTCATGTGCGATTGTTCTTCCATCTACAATAGGTACTCTAACCATATTTTTATTAGCATCTTGTCTTGCTTTTTTAACAGCTTCTGAAATTTCATTAGCTTTACCTATACCTAAACCAACAAGACCTTTTTTATCTCCAACTAAAACAACAGCTTGAAATCTTCTTTGACGACCACCCTTTGTTACTTTAACAACAGCTTTAGTATCTAATACGATTTCATCATACATTTTAGCAGGACGATTATTTCTTCTCTTTTGCATAATTTTACCTCCTATTAGAATTCTAAACCATTTTCGCGAGCAGCATCAGCAAGTGCCTTTACACGTCCATGATATAGATATCCTCCACGATCAAATACTACCTTAGTTATCTTAGCCTTCTTTGCTTCTTTAGCAACAGCTTCACCAACCTTAGCAGCAATTTCAGTATTATTACCTTTCATTTTCATAGAAGATGCACTAGCTAAAGTAACTCCGTTTTCATCGTCAATAATTTGAGCATAAATGTTATTATTAGAACGATAAACATTAAGTCTAGGTATATCTTTAGTTCCTATGATTTGTTTTCTAATTCTTTCATGCCTAATTTTACGCATTTCATTACGTGATTCTTTTTTTATCATAATTAACCTCCTACCTACTTAGCTTTCTTACCTTCCTTACGTCTAACATATTCACCAACATAACGAATTCCTTTTCCTTTATATGGTTCAGGTTTTCTTACCTTACGAATATTAGCCGCAAATTCTCCTACTTTTTCCTTACTAATACCAGAAACAGTAATTTGGTTATTACCTTTAGCTTCAATACTTAATCCTTCTGGAATTGCAAGTTCAACAGGATGAGAATACCCAGCATTAATTACAAGAACATTTCCTTTTAGATTAAATCTATAACCAACACCAATTATTTCTAAAGATTTAGAAAAACCTTCTGAAACACCTAGTATCATATTTCTTATATTAGCATTAGTAGTCCCATGCATTTGTTTAGCAGGAATTGATTCATTTTTTCTAGTCACAACAACTGTATTATCCTTAACTTCAACATCGATAATTTTATTAAGTTCTAAATTAAGTTCACCCTTAGGTCCCTTAACAGAAACTAATCCATCGTTTGCTGAAACAGTAACACCCTCTGGAATTGCTATTATTCTATTACCTATTCTACTCATTTTAATCACCTATTACCAAATATAAGCCATTACTTCTCCACCAAGAGCATTCTTTCTAGCTTCTTTATCAGTCATAATACCTTTAGAAGTAGAAATAATAGCTATACCAAATCCATTAAGTACTTTTGGCACTTCATCAGCTTTAGTATAAACTCTAAGTCCTGGTTTAGAAATACGTTTAAGTCCAGTAATAACCCTTTCTTTTTTATTTGTATATTTAAGTGTTAAAATTAAAGTACCTTGAGGTTTATCATTACGAACTTTGTAATTTTCAATAAACCCTTCATCTTTTAATATTTTAGCAATTTCAGATTTTACTTTTGATACAGGCATTGATACTTCTTTATTCTTATTCGCATTAGCATTACGAATTCTCGTAAGCATATCAGCAATTGGGTCAGTTACTACCATAATAAATTCCTCCTTCTTTGCCTACCAACTTGATTTTTTAACTCCTGGAATTTGTCCACGACTTGCAAGTTCTCTAAAGCAAATTCTACAAATTCCATATTTTTTAAGTACACTGTGAGGTCTACCGCATCTATTACAACGAGTATATTCACGTACTTTAAACTTTTGTTTTTTATTAGCTTTCGCTATCATACTTTTCTTTGCCATAATATGCCTCCCTACTTTCTAAAAGGAATTCCTAGTTCCTTTAAAAGTTCATGAGCTTCTTCATTTGTCTTAGCAGTAGTAACAAGTACAATATCCATACCTCTTACTTTAACAACATCATCAAATTCGATTTCAGGGAAGATCAGTTGTTCCTTAATACCAATAGTATAGTTACCTCTACCATCAAATGCTTTAGAAGATAAACCTCTAAAATCTCTAACACGTGGAAGAGCAACAGCTATAAGTTTATCTAAGAAGTTATACATATTTTCTCCTCTTAAAGTAACTTTACAACCAATATTATGTCCTTCACGAATTTTAAATCCTGCAATTGACTTACGTGCTTTAGTTATAACTGGCTTTTGTCCAGTAATAGCTTCTAAATCATGCATACAAGCATCTAATACTTTAGAATTATGAGCAGCATCACCAGCACCAATATTAATAACTATCTTATCTAGTTTTGGAACTTGCATAACAGACTTATATCCCATTTTTTCTTTTAAACTAGGAACTATTTCCTTAACATATTTTTCTTTTAGGCGGTTCATAAATACCCTCCTTCCAACTAATCAAGTTTTTCGCGGGATTTACCCACTCTAACTTTTTTATTTGTTTTTGAATCAACATCATGATAAATTCTTGTAGGTTTATTTGTTTTCTTATCTAAAATCATAACATTTGAAGCATCTAACTTAGCCTCACGTTCAATGATACCACCAGTTTTATTAGCATTATCAGGTTTAACATGTTTTTTAACTAAATTAACACCTTCAACTATTACTTTGTTTTCATTTTTAAAAGTATGAGTAATTTTTCCTTCTTTTCCTTTATCTTTACCAGACATTACTCTAACTTTATCTCCAACTTTAAGTTTCATAAAAGACCTCCTATAATACTTCTTTTGCAAGAGATACTATTTTCATGTATCCTTCATCACGAATTTCTCTAGCAACTGGTCCAAATACACGAGTACCAACTGGACTCTTATCATCCTTAATTATTACACATGCATTATCATCAAATTTAATATATGATCCATCTTCACGACGAACACCTTTAACTGTTCTTACTACAACAGCTTTAACTACTTTGCCTTTTTTAACAGTACCATTAGGAGTAGCTTTCTTAACAGTACCTACTACAACATCACCAATATTACCAAATTTAACTTTACTTCCTCCAAGCACTCTAATAACAAGTAATTCACGAGCACCAGAATTGTCAGCGACTTTTAAACGAGTTTCTTGTTGAACCATAACAAATACCTCCTTATAGTATTACACTTTCTTCAACTATTTCAGCTAAATAGAATCTTTTAGTCTTAGATAAAGGTCTAGTTTCAACTATTCTTACTCTATCTCCCATTTTAGCCTTATTAGTCTCATCATGAGCAGTATATTTCTTACTATATTTAACTCTCTTACCATACTTAGGATGTTTCTTATAAGTTTCTACAAGTACAGTAATAGTCTTATCATTCTTATCACTTACAACTCTTCCTATAAGTTCTTTTTTAACTGTATTCTTCATATGTTACTCCTCCACTTTCTCTAATTCACGTTCACGAATTATTGTCTTCATTTTTGCTACTTGTTTTCTTAGTTCTCTAAGTCTAACAGGTTTTTCTAAGTTACCTGTTGCTTGTTGGAAACGCAAATTAAATAACTCTTCTTTATTTTCTTTTATCTTATTATTTAATTCTTCAGTGGATAGTTTTCTTAATTCTTCCATTTTCATGCGTTTTCACCACCCATATCTTCTTTTTTTACAAATTTAGTTTTTATTGGTAATTTATGTGAAGCAAGTCTAAGTGCTTCTCTGGCAACTTCTTCAGAAACACCAGATATTTCAAACATTATTTTTCCTTCTTTAACAACTGCTACCCATTTATCAACAGCACCTTTACCAGATCCCATACGAACTTCTAGCGGTTTAGCAGTCTTAGGCATATGTGGGAAAATATTAATAAATACTTTACCACCACGCTTCATATAACGAGTCATAGCAACACGAGCAGCTTCGATTTGATTATTAGTAATCCAAGCACCTTCCTTAGCCATAAGTCCATATTCTCCAAAATGAAGTTCAGTATTTCCTTTAGCTTTACCTTCGTATTTCAATCTATGTACTCTTCTATATTTTGTTCTAGACGGTATTAACATAATTAATTACCTCCTTTTTCTTCCTGTTTAGAAGGTAAGATTTCCCCTTTATTAATCCATACTTTAACACCAAGTTTTCCATAAGTAGTAAGTGCTTCCGCAAAACCATAGTCAATATCAGCACGAATTGTATGTAAAGGAACATTTCCTTCAGAATAACCTTCACTTCTAGCCATTTCAACACCATTAAGTCTACCAGATACTAAAGTTTTAATACCCTTAGCTCCTGCTTTCATAGCAGCTCTAATAGCTTTCTTTTGAGCAGCTCTAAATGGTGCACGAGATTCAATTTGTTTAGCAATTGATTGAGCAACTAAAGTTGCATTTAAATCAACATTTTTAACATCCATAATTGAAACATTAATATTTTCATCAACAAGCTTTGAAAGTTTATTTTTCAAAACTTTAATTTCTTCTCCACCACGTCCAATAACAACACCTGGTTTAGAAGTGTGAATAATAACTTCGCATTTTTTATTATTTCTTTCAATTTCTATTTTAGAAACACCAGCATCTTTTAATTTCTTTTCTAAATATTCACGAATCTTAACATCATTATATAAATACTTAGCAAAATCTTTTTTAGGAGCCATCCATTTAGATTCCCAATCTTTATTAACTCCGATTCTAAGTCCAGTCGGACTAACTTTTTGTCCCATAAATAACCTCCTAAATTACCTTTCTGATACCACAATAGTTACATGTGATCTTCTATGGTAGAACTTATCTACCTTACCACGAGAACCAGGTACCCTTCTTTTTAGTGTTGAAGCTTGATCAACTACAGCAGTCTTAATATATAATTTATCTTTATCAAGATTATTATTATTAACAGCATTTGCTATAGCAGAATCAAGAACTTTCTTAACAACTCTTGCTGGTTTACTATTATAATTAGTTAAAACATTTAAAGCATCATTAACATTCTTACCACGGATTAAATCCACCATAAGACGAATTTTAATTGGACTAATTCTTACATCCTTAGCAATAGCTTTTACATCCATTTTCTAAAATCCTCCTCTTGTTATTTTTTCTTCTTCTTATCAGCGCCATGTCCACCAAATGTTCTTGTAAGAGCAAATTCTCCTAATTTATGACCAACCATGTCTTCAGTAACATAAACTGGTATAAACTTATTACCATTATGAACTGCAAAAGTATGGCCTACAAACTCAGGAAAAATTGTAGAACGACGTGACCAAGTTTTAATTACTTCTTTTTTACCAGTTTCATTCAACTTTTGAACCTTCTTCAATAATCTATCAAATACATAAGGTCCTTTTTTAATACTTCTTGCCATATTCTATAACCTCCTACTTTCTTTTCTTTCTTCTTCTAATAATTAGTTTATCAGACGCTTTTTTCTTTCTAGTTTTATAACCAAGAGCTGGTTTACCCCAAGGAGTCATTGGTCCACTTCTACCGATAGGTGCACGACCTTCACCACCACCATGAGGATGGTCATTAGGGTTCATAACAGAACCACGAACAGTAGGTCTAACTCCCATATGTCTTTTTCTACCTGCTTTACCAATTTTAACTAAAGAATAATCTTCATTTCCAACTTCACCAACAGTAGCCATACAAGTTCCAAGAACTTTTCTAACTTCTCCTGATGAAAGTCTAACAAGTACATATTTACCTTCTTTACCAAGAATTTGAGCACTAGCTCCTGCTGATCTTGCAAGTTCAGCACCTTTCCCAGGTTGAAGTTCAATATTATGTACAAGTGT
This sequence comes from uncultured Bacilli bacterium, assembly GCA_934101575.1. Taxonomy (GTDB): domain Bacteria; phylum Bacillota_I; class Bacilli_A; order RF39; family UBA660; genus UMGS1449. Next base: position 227,486 of record CAKORJ010000002.1, on the reverse strand, counting down.
ACCTTCTGGAATATTCATAAGTGGAAGTGCATTACCAACTTTAATGTCCACTCTTTCTCCAGAAACAATTTTCATTCCTACTTTTAAACCTTTAGGAGCAATAATATATCTCTTTTCACCATCAACATAGTTAATTAAAGCTATATTAGCACTTCTATTTGGATCGTATTCGATAGTAGCAACAGTACCAACTATATCAAATTTATTTCTTTTAAAATCAATTAAACGGTACTTTCTCTTTTCTCCACCACCTTGATGTCTTACAGTAATCCTACCTTGATTATTTCTACCTGCATTCTTACTTTTAGAAACAAGTAAACTTTTTTCAGGTTTATTAGTAGTAATCTCATCATTGTGAAGTTTGCTCATACCACGTTGTCCAGGAGTAGTAGGTTTCATATTTTTAATAGCCATTATTATACCTCCTTACCCTAACTCAATTGTTTGCCCTTGAGCTAATTTAACAATTGCCTTTTTCTTACGATTAGTAAGTCCTGTATAACGACCTACTCTTCTCTTTTTTGGATGAACATTAATTGTTCTAATGTTTTCTACTTTAACACCAAATATCTTTTCAATAGCAAGTTTAATTTCAGTCTTATTTGCCTTAGGATCAACATAAAAAACATATTCTCCATTTTGACCCATATTAGCAGACTTTTCAGTAACTACTGGCGCTTTAATAATATCTAAATACTTAGTATCCATTATTTAAGCACCTCCTTTATTTTTTCTAAAGCATTTTCTTCAATCAATAATCTTTTAGCACTTACAATGTCAAGTACACTTACTTCTTCAGGAAGAGCAATCATAATATTCTTCAAATTACGAGAAGCAAGAATTACATTTTCATCATATTCATTAACTATAACTAAAGTCTTAACATTATCTAAGTTTAAATTCTTAAGCACAGAAACCATACCTTTTGTCTTAGGAGTATCTAAACTAAGTTTATCAACAACAACAATGTTATTTTCTTTAGCTTTATAAGAATAAGCTGATCTAAGAGCAAGCTTTCTTTCTTTTCTATTTTGTTTTTTACTATAATCTCTAGGAACTGGTCCAAAAGCGATTCCGCCTCCTACCCATTGAACTGCTCTAATTGATCCTTGACGAGCATTACCTGTTCCTTTTTGTCTCCAAGGTTTTCTACCACCACCAGAAACTTCTGCTCTAGTTTTTGCCTTGTGAGTACCTTGTCTTAAAGCTGCACGTCCTAAAACAATAGCATCCTTTAAAACAACATCATTAGGTTCTATTCCAAATACTTCTTTATTTAAGTTGATATCTTTTACTTTCTTTCCATTAAGATCTACAAGTTCAAACTTCATATTAATCCTCCTTTACTGCCTCAACAATTTCTTCAGAAGCAGCTTCATCAGCAGTTTCTACTTCTTCATAAGATATTAGATCAAATGCATCATTTGTTTTATCAGTCTTAACAGCACTTTTTACGATAACCATACTCTTCTTAGGTCCAGGAATACTTCCCTTTACTAAAATATAATTATCTTCTGTATCAACTTTAATAATTTCAAGATTTTGAATAGTAACTTGTTCAGCACCCATATGTCCTGGAAGTGCTTTACCAGGCATAACCCTCATTGGTCTCATAGTACCAAGAGAACCTACACCTCTATGATATTTTGAACCATGACTCATTGGTCCACGATGTTGATTATTTTTCTTGATTACACCTTGGTAACCTTTTCCTTTGCTGATTCCAGTAACATCAACCATTTCACCAGCTAGAAATAAATCGGCTTTTACTTCTTGTCCTAAAGTATAAGCACTAATATCTACTCCTCTTATTTCTCTTAAGAAGCGCTTAGGAGTAGTGTTAGCTTTTTTTGTATGTCCCACTTTAGCTTTGTTACTAACTTTTTCTCTTACAGAATCAAAACCAAGTTGTACAGCTTCATAGCCATCGTTATCTTTAGTCTTTATTTGAGTAACAACATTAGGTTCAATTTCAATAACAGTAACAGGAACAAGTTTCCCATTAGTACCAAATACTTGAGTCATACCAAGCTTTCTACCTAAGATTCCTTTCATTTTTTCTTTCTCCTTTTAAATTATTTTTGTTTAATTTGAATATTAACACCACTAGGTAAGTCCAGACGTTGTAACACATCCATAACTTCCTTACTAGGATTTTTAATACTGATTAATCTCTTATGAGTACGCATTTCATATTGTTCACGAGAATCCTTATATTTATGAACAGCTCTCAAAATTGTAATTTTTTCAACTTCAGTTGGAAGAGGTACTGGTCCACTAACTTCACCACCAGCTCTTTTAACTGTTTCCACAATTTTAGATGCCGCATTATCAAGAATTCTGTGATCATAACTTTTAAGTTTTACACGAACTTCTGATTTCACCATAATCCTAACCTCCCTTCGCCTATATCTAGTATAGACTTGCTCCGTACAAAAACCTGATTACAATAGACAACTACGCCTGGTGTATCAGCAACCTCGTACATCATTGCAGTCACAACATGACAATAATAACACAATATTATATTAAAATCAAGCATTTTTTATAACTTTATATAATAAAAAGGCTTAAAAAAGGAAAACAACAAAGTTTCCCTCTAATCTTCATTTTTTATCGCACGAGCACGAGCACGTTTAGCAGAATCAGGAATATAGTCTTCATAACCTATAGAAAAAAGTCTATTATGAAACTTCTTAAGAAGCTTAGCTTCCACTTGTCTAACTCTCTCACGAGTAATTCCCAAAGACTTACCAATAGATTCTAAAGTTTGACCCTCATCACCATTCAATCCAAAACGTAAGAAAATTATCATTTTTTCCCTATCTGTACATCCTTCTAAAAGTTTTGAAACAACTTCAGAATCACTAATTTGTTCAATATTCATCTCAGGAGTAACAAAAGTTTCATCCTTAACAAAATCTTTCAAAGTGGTTTCCTTGTCTGCTGCAATTGGAGCTTCTAAAGAAACAAGATTATACTCAGCAGAACGTATATTTTCAATCTTCTCAAGTGAAACATCCATATCTCTAGCAACCTCTTCATCCGTAGGAATACGTCCTAAACTTCTATATAATTTTTCACAAGCAGCATTATATCTATTAATACTATCATGCATATGAATAGGAATCCTTATAGTTCTAGATTGATCACCTATAGCACGATTAATAGCTTGTTTTATCCACCAAGTAGCATACGTTGAAAACTTATATCCCATATCAGGATCAAACTTTTCCGCAGCTCTTATAACACCTAAATTACCTTCCTCAATTAAATCTAAAAAATCCAAACCTCTACCAACATATTTTTTAGCAATAGAAACAACTAATCGTAAATTAGCAGAAACAAGTTCATTAAAAGCTTCCTTATCCCCAGATTGTATTCTCTTACCAAGTTCAATCTCTTTTTCTGCATTAAGTAAAGGCACAGTCCCGATATCCATCATATATAATTTAACAGGATCTTGACACCCTGCACTTATATTATCATACTCTTCAGTAACATCAAATTCAAAGTCAACAGCAACATCACAAATAACGTTCAAATAATCTACATACAAATCCTTAACTTCTTTAGAAAGACCAATTTTATCCAAAGACTTTTCGCTAACTAAGCCATTTGCTATAATTTCAACTTCTTTTAGACCATCAGTAAGTTTTTTAAACTTATCAGCAATTTTAACATTCATTTTTCCAATTAAATTAAAATAATCACCCGGATCAAGTTCTTCACTTATTGATTTAACCAATTTAGCATACTCTATAATCATTTCATCTTTATTAATTTCAACTACTATTTCATTCATAAAACTTCCTACTTTCTACTTCTACTAACACCATTTTTATAAACAGTTACATATTTTTTTATTGTCTCATTTACAACAACAAGCTTATCCTTTTCACTATAATCACTCAAAATATCAAGCTTCATAACACGAGTAATATCATAACCTTCATCAAACAGTTTCCGAGCTATCAACGTCTCGCAAGAATTAAAACTATCATCATATTCAATCTCAAAACTCTTTTGTTCTTTTAAAGAAGGATTAGATATAAATTTTCCATCATCAACATCACAAAACGAATATTGAAATTTTTTCATACTTCTAATACATCTTTCAAGGAGAAAACCGATATTGGAATGACTAGTACCATACTCCTTAGCAATAGCCTTAAGAGTCATAGGTTCACCATTAAACCCAAATCTAAGCTTAATCAATTCTCTATATTTAGGTTTAATCTTACTAAGAGCCTCATCCAGAGCAGAACTAATAATTTTATCAAAAACCTCATCCTCAACATTAACATCTCTATCTTTAATAAAGCTCTTAAGAGGCACTTCGTCAGCAGACACATCACCAATCTTTAATGGTGCATCCAAAGAAAAACTATCACCATAAAACATACAAAAACGTTTAAGAGCTTCTTTCGTAATATCAAGGTTTTCTAATATAACACTATCATCCGGATACTTTCCGTTATCCGAATAATATTTTTCTACAAATCTTCTATACTTAATAAAATCATCATAAGCAGTAATAGGAAATCTGACCATCTTAGATTGGTTAGGCACAGCATTTCTAATATAACGATCAATCCAACTATATGCATAAGTAGAATACTTTCCCTTTTCAGGATCATATCTTTTAAGAGCTTCCTCAAGACCAAAATTTCCTTCACAAACCAAATCAATAAGCGGCACGCCAAGACCAATATACTTCCTAGCAACACCTAAAGAAAGTCTCAAATTAGAAACTAATATTTTATTCTTTGCAGCCTCCGATCCATTTTTATATTCCAAAAACAGTTTTTGAAATTCATTTTCATCAAGCAAAGGAATCTTATTAATATCATGTAGATACTGATCTGTAATATTTCTAGTATAATAATCATCATCATTAATAATCCTCTTAGACATACCAATCACCCCAATAATTCTCTAATCAGAAAAAGAAAACAATACTTTCCCCCTAAAAACATAAACTTACAAAATTATATCACAAAAAACAAAAAAAAGCAAACTATTTATAAAATATTTGCTATCCAAAAAAATAAATATAAAAAAACAATTATAAATGAAACAATACCATATCTAATCTTAGATAAATTAAACAACCTTCTCTTATTAGCAAACACACAAAGTAAAGAAAAAACAAAACCCAAAATAACAATAATCAAAATATCCCTATCATAAAAACTATATATACTTTTAGAAACAATCAAATCTCCAAAAGCAAGAACCAACAAATTAAACATATTACTACCAACAATATTAGAAAAAGCAAGATCATAATTATTAACACTAATAAGAGTATAAAAAGTCACAACCTCAGGTAAAGATGTAGTTATTCCTAAAAATATAGCGCCTAAAAACCCACTAGAAAAAAATGGATAAACAAAAGATAAATTATTAACAACAATTGTTAATAAAAGACTAGACAAAACTAAAAGTATAGCAGTAATAACCAGTTTTAACACCAAAGTTTCATCCAAGCCTCTATTATCATTAACAATAACAACATCACTCTTCTTAGAAATTGAAACTATATAAAATATATAGCTTATAAATATAAACAAACTAGGAACACCTATCAAAAATAAAGTAAAAGTTTTGAAAAACAAACAACATAAAAATATAACTATATAATTAAGCATAAGCAAAACCAAAGTAAAATCATGAAAAGAAGAAATCTTACAAAAAAACATCTTCTTAATAAAAATAATATCAAAAACACAAACCATAAAAAAATTAAAAATAGTACTACCTAAAACATCTCCCATAGCAAGAGATACATTATTAATAGTAATAGCACTAAAACAAGTAACAAACTCCGGCAAAGCTGTAACACCAGCAAGCACGATTCCTCCCACAACAGCATTATTAACACTATCCCTTTTACTAAGTTCATCCGCATAACAAGAAAGCTTAATACTCAAAAAAACAGTAAAAAAAGCAAATATCAAAAAAAATATTCCATTCACGTAAATCACCTACCAAAGTATATTTACCCAAAACTAGAATATTCTAAACAAATAATGACTAATTATTACTAAGTTCTTCTTCAATTCTCATAAGTTCATTATATTTACAAATTCTATCCATTCTAGACATAGAACCAGTCTTAATTTGTCCTAAATTAAGACCAACTGCCATATGAGAAATAAATGTATCATCAGTTTCTCCACTTCTATGAGAGATTATTGTTTTATAACCATGTTTCTTTGCATAATTAATAGTATCAATCATTTCACTAATAGTACCAATTTGATTAGCTTTAAGAAGTATAGCATTTCCCGCTCCCATTTGCACACCACGTTTAAGATAAGAAATATTAGTAACAAATAAATCATCACCAACAAGTTGTACTCTATCACCGATTAGAGAAGTAAGTTTCTTAAATCCTTCAAAATCACCTTCCCAAACAGGATCTTCAATTGAAATAATAGGATACTTTTCAATTAAAGAAACATAATAATCACAAAGTTCTAAAGTATCATATTCTTTTCCATCAATATGATAAACACCATCATGATATATTTCTGAAGCCGCAACATCAAGAGCAAGTGAAACATCATAACCTGGTTCATACCCCGCCTTTTTTATTGCCTCACATATCAAATCAAGAGCCTCATAATTACCATCAAGATTAGGAGCAAAACCTCCTTCATCACCAACACCAGTGAAATAACCCTTAGATTTTAATATGTTTTTAAGATTATGAAAAACCTCACTACCAATTCTAATTCTTTCCTTAACAGAATCAGCATTAGGAATAATCATAAACTCTTGAAAATCCAAATTATTATCAGCATGAGCACCACCATTTAAAATATTCATCATACACATTGGAAGAGTCTTTCCTTTTCCTAAATATTTATAAAGTGGTTTGTTATGACTCTTGCTACTAGCCTTTAAACACGCAAGAGAAACCCCAAGCATAGCATTAGCACCAAGCTTACTTTTATTAGAAGTACCATCTAAATCAATCATAATATCATCAATACTCCTAAGATCACTAACTTGTCTACCTATAATTTCAGGTTTAATTATTTTATTAACATTATCAACAGCTTTTAAAACTCCCTTTCCCATATAACGAGAACCACCATCACGAAGTTCCAATGCCTCATTAGAACCAGTTGAAGCACCACTAGGAACACTAGCCCTAGCCATAGTGCCATCATCTAAGAAAACATCAACCTCAACCGTAGGATTACCCCTAGAATCAAGAATTTCTCTAGCTTTAATATCTTCTATCATTTAAAACACCTCACAAATTATTATATAATAAATTTAACAGTAATTAAACTTTTTATTGATTTTTTTTGAAAAAAAAGCTATTATATAAATAGTAAAACTAATAAGGAGGGATGAACATTGAAAATAGTAAAACTAAGTCCTGAACAATTTGACAACTTTTCAAATAATCATCCCCTACACACATATTATCAAACATCCAACTATGGAGAACTAATGAGCAAAAATGGTTTCGAACCACATTATTATGGATTTATAAATGATCAAAACATACTAATAGGAGCAAGTTTAATTCTAATACAAAAACTATTTCTAGGATATAAATATGCTTATGCTCCAAGAGGTTATTTAATAGATTATGACAACAAAGATTTAATCATAGATGTAACAAACAAAATGAAAAAATTCCTATCAAAAAACAACATAATATTTCTAAAAATAGATCCCCCTGTTGTAAACAACAAAAGAGATAAAAATGGAAACATAATAAAAAGTCCTTATACAAATGACTTAATACCGTTTTTAACAAAAATAGGATATACATATTTCGGAGACAATAAATTCTTTGGAACACTAAAACCAAGATGGAACGCAATCTTAAAAGTAACAGGTTCCGCTGAAACTCTATTCGAACATTTTGAACCAAGTGTAAAAAATAAAATAAGAAAAGCCCAATCAAGAGGTGTGGAAATTCTTCAAGGAAACCATGGAGATATAGAAACATTCTATAAATTTGTAGCAAAAAAACACTATAGAAAACTAAACTATTACAAAGACTTTGCAGATGAATTTAAAGACAACTTCGAATTATATTTTGCAAAATTAAATACAGAAAAATATTTAAGCAATATAAAACAAATATACGAACAAGAATTACAAAAAAATGAAGAAATAAATTCACACATCCAAGAAGCTGGACTTTCCAACAGAATAAGTAACAAATTAACAAATTCAAAAATAACTTCAGACAAAGTCCTAGCAGTATACAAAAAAGAACTAGAAACAGCATCAAGCTTATTAACAAAAAATCCTCAAGGAATAATAATAAGCGCTTGTGCAGTAATAATAGAAAAACATGGAGTAGTCCTAGTAATAGAAGGACAAAACAGTGCATATAAATTATATTATCCTACATTCCTAACAAAATGGGCAATAATAGAAAAATATGCAAAATTAGGAGCAGTATACTTTGACTTAAATGCAATAACAGGATATTTCGGTGATAATAACAAATTCAATGGATTAAATGAAATGAAACTAGGTTTTGGCGCAGAAGTAACAGAATATATAGGAGAATTTGACTTAGTAATAAATAAAACTATATATAATATTCACAAAAGAACTAAACTAGGAAGTAAAGCATTAAAAAAATCTCATAACGAATCAAAATGAGATTTTTTTATTTATTTAATTAAACCAGCAAAATATTTAGCACATCTAACCATTTGATGAGAATAACCATTTTCATTATCATACCATGCAACAATCTTAACTAATTGTTTTCCATCAACCTCTAAGATATCAGTAAGAGATAAATCTACTACAGAGCCATGAGTATCACCTATTACATCGCTAGATACAATAGGATCAAAAGTAGCATCCAAAGTCTCAGACTTTTCCTTAATAAAAACATCATTAATCATAGAAATATCAACATTTTTATCTAGTTCAAGAACAAGATCTACTACAGAACCATCACAAACAGGAACCCTCATAGCAGAACCTCTCATTTTTCCATCCAAACTTGGTATAACAAGTCCAATAGCTTTAGCAGCGCCAGTTGAAGTAGGAATAATATTAACTGCTCCAGCTCTACCTCTTCTTGCCTCAATTCCTTTTTTATGAGAAACGTCAAGCATAACTTGATCATTTGTATAAGCATGAATAGTAGTCATATAACCTTTGACTATTCCAAAAGCATCATTTATAACACTAAGAACAGGTGCCAAACAATTAGTAGTACAACTAGCCGCGCTAATTATTTCTTCATCACCAGTTAAAATACTTTCATTAACACCAAAAACAACAGTTTTAACATCTTTATCCTTACAAGGTGCAGAAATAATAACCTTCTTAGCCCCAGCTACAATATGTTTATGAGCATCATCTTTTTTAGTAAAATGACCACTACACTCAAAAACAATATCTACATCAAAATCACCCCAAGGCAAATTAACAGGATCACTTTCAGAAAATATCTTAATTTTTCTATCTCCAACAACTAAGTAATCATCTTCATAACTAATTTCATTTTTTCTATAATTACCTTGACTAGAATCATATTTAAGTAAATGAGCAAGCTGTTTAGCATCTGTTAAATCATTAATAGCTACCACTTCAAAATCATTACTTTCCTCCATAATTCTAAAAACTAATCTACCTATTCTACCAAAACCATTTATTGCAACTTTCATTAATATAACCTCCTATTCAAAATAACTACCACCAATAAATTCTCTAAGAACAGACTCACTAGGTATTTCATCCGTAGGAATACCTACAAATAAATCTAAGAAATTAAGAAGTCTAACAACCTCTTCATAATAAGGTGAAGAATTATCTATACCATACAAAAGTGGTTCAGCATAAAGCTTTAAAGCACCAATTTCATATATAAGAGAAGAGTTGTAAACATAATCAACATCATCTTGAAATGGGAAAATATACTTATCTTCACCATCCCTAACAGTTTGCCATCTCTTAATAGTATCTTCCGCAGTATAACCACGAGTTCTATTATCTCTAATAATTCTTCTCAAAAGCCTAACATCACTATTAGATATCATATTATGATTATCAATATTAAGATCAGTAAGAGGAGAAATATACACCTTATACTTCTTATCTTTTGATATAGACTTAGTAAGTTCTTCATTAACAGCATGAAGTCCTTCTATAATTAATATATCCTCTTTCTCAAGTTTTATTTTCTTTCCTAAGTATTCTCCTTTTCCCTTATAAAAATTAAATGTAGGAATATCAACCTCTTCACCATTAATAAGCCTAGTTAAATGATCATTAAACAAATCAATATTAATGGCTTTAATAGTTTCAAAATCATAATCGCCATTAGGAAGTTTAGGAGTTTCTTCACGGCTTAAAAAATAATCATCCACAGAAAGAGGCTTAGGATTAAGACCAAAACTCTTTAAAAACATAGAAAGCTTTCTAGAAGTAGTAGTCTTAGCACTAGAAGAAGGTCCAGCTAAAAGAACAATCTTAATACTATCTTTTTTATCATATATCTCTCTAGCCAAATTAAGTAAATTATTACTAGATATAGTCTCAGTAAGTTTAATAATATCAGAAATATTACCATTTGCAACAGCCATATTTATATCTACACTATTAAAAATACCAAGTTTCTTTGATAAAGAATAATTCTCATCAAAAGCCTTAACTATCTTTTCTCTATTAACATATTCTGGAATTTTACCATCATCACTTATAGCAGGAAACTGTAATATAAAAGATCCCTTATCTAATAAATAAATATCAAAATCTTTAAATACTCCAGTAGAAACAGGCATAGCACAAAAGAAATAATCATACAAATCACCAAGTTTATACAAAGTAACATAATGATTAGTATTATAAATAAAAGTATCAGCTTTACTAGTATCCTTAATACTTAAGAAATATTCTCTAGCTTCTTTTCTACTAACTAAACATTTAGAAATAGGTATATCCGAATCAATTATTTCCTTCATCTTAGACTTAATCATATTAATCCTATCATGATCAAGATATAAATTCGTTCTAAACTTAACAGCCTTATCAATAGAATGGCATGCCTTAACATAGTAATTATATCCAAATAATTCTTTAAAAGCATAAGCTAAAACAAAGAAAAGCCCTTTTTGATAAATTCTATTTCCTATTGGATCCAAAACATTAACAAATCTAACATTGCAATCATTATTAATCTTCTTATCCAAAGAAAATATCTCATTATCAACATATGCTACTAAAACAGGAAACTTATCCTTATGAAGCTTTTTAGAAATTTCTAAAAGAGTAATTCCCTTATCAAAATCATATTTTTCTTTATCGATAGTAATATTTATCTTTTCCATATATAAACACCCTCTCAATTCTATAATACTATTTTATCACATATTGTATGATTTTGATACGAATATTATTACTTTTTTTACGTAATTTATTAATAGGTGATCAAAATGAACTTAATTCCAACAGTAATAGAAAAAGAAATAAATGGTGAAAGAAGTTATGATATATATTCAAGACTTTTAAAAGATAGAATCATAATATTAAATGGTGAAATAAATGACAATACAGCAAACATAATAGTCGCAGAACTACTATATTTAGACTCTGAATCACATGACGATATAAATATATATATAAACTCACCAGGAGGATCAATAACCGCAGGAATGGCAATATATGACACAATGAACTTCGTAAAAAGTAAAGTATCAACAATATGTTTAGGCATGGCCGCATCCATGGCCGCATTCCTACTATCAAGTGGAGAAAAAGGAAAAAGAATGGCCCTTCCAAATGCCGAAGTAATGATACATCAACCACTTGGCGGAGCACAAGGTCAAGCAACAGAAATAAAAATAGCCGCAGAAAGAATATTAAAATTAAAAGAAAAATTAAATAAAATAATGGCAAACAACACAGGAAAAGATTTAAAACAAATAGAAAACGATACAGAAAGAGACTATTTTTTATCAAGCGAAGAAGCTAAAAACTATGGTCTAATAGATAAAATCATTGAAAATAAAAAATAAATTATGTATAATTAAATTGGTGATTATATGAAAAGCTGTGAATTGATTTGCAACAGAGAAAGTGGCAAAGGTATTAAAAAGAAAACATTAAATGAAGTAATAAACAAATTAACAGAACACGGATATAAAACAAACATTTACTACACAGAAAAGCATGGAGATGCAAAAAAACATGTAAAAAAACTAAAATATACAGATTTAGTATTATCCATTGGCGGAGATGGCACATTTAACGAAATAGTCTCAGGAAATCACCAAAGAGAAAAAAAATTAATATTATCGCATATTCCAGTTGGCACAACAAATGATATAGGTCATATGCTAGGATTAAATAAAAATATTTTAAAAAGCATAGATAAAATACTAGATGGCGAAATAAAACAAGTTGACTTAGGTATAATAAATAATCAACCTTTCTTCTATGTCGCAGGATTCGGAAAATTCATAAACGTTCCCTATCAAACTTCGAGAAAACTAAAAAAGAAATTAGGACATTTTGCATACCTAATAAACGGCGTAAAGGAATTCTTTCAAACAACAAAACTATATGAATTAGAATACAAAATAAATGGAAAAACCTATCAAGGACTATATTCCCTAATCTTAATATCAAACGCTAATCGTATAGCAGGATTCAATAATATCTACAAAAATGTAAAACTAGACGATAATAAGTTTGAAATAATGTTCTGCAACATCACTAGAAGAAAAGATTTAGTAAAAACACTAATACTACTTGTAAAAACAGGCATAACAAATGTACCAGGAATATACTGCCATACAAATGATAAAATAGAAATAAATTTCAAAGAAAAAGTTAAAAATAATTGGACAATAGACGGAGAAAAACTAAAAGAAGAAACAAAAACTTATACAATAACAATAAATAAAGAATTAAAAATGCTACTACCTAAAAAAAATATATCAAAACTATTCACAAAATAAAAGTAAGATGCATAACTATATGTAAATCTTACTTTTTTTCATTTCTTATTCTTTCTGCAATCTCATGAATTTTTCTAAATCTATGACTAAGGCCAGATTTAGTAATAGGCTTATCAGTTTCAGAACCAATTATATAACTAAGCTCTAATAAAGAAGCCTCCGGATATTTTTCTCTATAAATAACAACATCACGAATTTTTTCAGGAACAGCATCCAAACCAATAAACTCTTTAATTAAAGATATATCATCCATCTGTTTTCTACTAGCATCAATGGTTTTATCAACATTAGCCTGCTCACAATTATTAAGTCTATTAGTCATATTTTTATGATCCCTATATATTCTAATATCCTCATAATATAAAATAGCATTATTAGCACTAACAATTCTAAGAAAATCACCAATCTTTTCTGCCTCTTTAACATAAGTCATATAACCCTTATCTCTAGGAATAACTTTAGAATTTATATCAAAATAAGAAAGCAAAGAAACAATAAAATAAGCCTCATCCTTTCTATCAACAAGAAACTCCATATGATATCTAGATTTTTTAGGATCATTAATACTACCCTTAGCAAGAAATACACCCCGTAAATAAGCTCTTTTCAAATCCTCAGTATCCAAAAAATAAGAAGGAATACTAGGAAACATAACACCATTATCCTTAATCATAAGACTACTTAAAATAACAGAAAACTTATCATCAATAAGAATATTAAAATAGTTTTTTTTAAAACTAGTACTCTTACCAGAATTAATAACAGGGCTTATATCAAATATCTCTTTAAGCAAAGCAAAAATCTTTCTAACAACTTTAGGATTCTCAGAAACAATAACTATCTCATCATCTAAAACTTCAGCATTATTTCTAAGAAAACCAGATAAAAGACATATATTTTCTAATCTAGAATAACTATTAGAACATATTTCATTCTTAATCTCAGTAGTAAAAGACATAAACTCACCTCATCAAATAATTAAAAATGCTTGTAGCAAGCTTAAGTCCATTATGACGAATATAATTACCTTCAATAACAAGTAAATCTTCTTTTATAAGCTCACAATTCATAGAAGCAATCTTATCCTCATCTATCTTAACAAGACTTTTATTTTCCGCGGCAATATACTTATCAAGAACAAGCAAAGGAAGTTTACTATCCGCAGCAAGAACTGCATCGACTTTTCTCTTTCCAAGATATTTATTAATTATTTCAATATGATCCCCAACAGTATAATCCTCAGTCTCAAAAACTTGATCAACAGCATTACAAGTATAAAGTATACGAGCATTACTCTTATCAATCGCAGATATTATATCATTTGAAAGTAAATTAGGTATAAGACTAGTATATAAACTACCCATACTAAAAACAATCAAATCACAAGACGAAATTTCTGAAATAATTTCTGGATCAACATTTGGATCTTCGTCATAAAATAACTTCTTAATTTTACGTCTATCATGACCAATTTCACTTTCACCATGGATAATATCTCCACTAGTAGTCTCAGCCATCAAAGTAAGATAATCTTCAGATAAAGGAAGAATCTTATGACGAACATTTAAAAAGTCACTAAGTACTTTTATACTTTCTTTCAAACTACCAGTAATATTATACATAGCAGCCATAATTAAATTACCAACAGGATGTCCATTTAAATCAGTATAAGTATCAAATCTATATTGTAAAAGTTTCTTTATCTCATCATTAGCATTAGAAAGAGCAACTATAACCTTACGAACATCTCCCATTGCAGGCATAAAAAACTCCTCACGAAGTTTACCAGTCGAAGAACCATTATCAGAAACACTAATAACAGTAGTTATATCAACAGGGAATTCCTTAAGCCCACGAACTAAAAAACTAATTCCAGTTCCTCCTCCAAAAACTACAACTTTTTTATTCATAAAATCACCTATAATAATTATACTAAATAAACAAAAACAAGTAAACAAAAAGAACTAACCAAATAGTTAGTTCTAACACTACATAAGTTCGTCTTCTAAAGCCTCTAAAGGTTCTTCAGACATAAATTGTTTTTTAAGTTCATAAGAAACATCACGATATTGCTTAGCACCAGTTCCCGCAGGAATAAGTTTACCAATAATAACATTTTCCTTAAGTCCTTGTAAAGTATCAACCTTACCTTTAATAGACGCATCAGTAAGAACTCTTGTAGTTTCTTGGAATGATGCCGCAGATAAGAATGATTCTGTTTCAAGAGATGCTTTAGTAATACCAAGAAGAATTGGTTTACCAGTCGCAGGTTTTTTACCTTTAAGAATAGCATCTTTATTAACATCAGTAAAGTCTTTAATATTAACAAGACTACCAAGTAATAATTCAGTTTCTCCACCATCAGAAATTCTGATCTTAGAAATCATTCTACTAACAACAACTTCAATATGTTTATCACTGATATCAACACCTTGTGCTCTATAAGCTTTTTGAATTTCTTTTAGAATATAAGTTTGAGCAGTTATAGGATCTGTAACAGCAAGAAGTTCTTTCGGACTAATATTACCTTCAGTAAGTTTTTCTCCAACAGTAACTTCATCACCTTTTTGAACCCTTAACTTAGCACCATAATTAGTGATATGTTCAACTTCCTCAACTTTATTCTTGATCTTAATCTTATATTTACCATGATCTTCTTTAATATCTTTAATCTTACCCGCAGTAGTAGCAATAGTAGCTTGTCCTTTTGGATTACGAGCTTCAAACAATTCTTCAACACGTGGAAGACCTTGAGTAATATCTTCACCACCGGCAACTCCACCTGTATGGAAAGTTCTCATAGTAAGTTGAGTACCAGGTTCACCAATAGATTGAGCAGCCATAATACCAATAGCTTCACCAATTTCAACAATATTACCAGTAGCTAAGTTTCTACCATAACATTTTTGACAAACACCATTATGGGTATTACATGTAAGAACATTTCTAATTTCAACTTTTTCAATACCAGCAGCAACAATCTTTTCTGCTTCTTTTTCATTGATAAGACCATCTTTTTCAACAATAACTTCCTTAGTCTCAGGATTTATTATCTTCTTACTAGCATATCTACCAACAATACGATCATAAAGGTTTTCAATAACAGTATTATCTTTATCATTAATAAATGCTTCAACTGTAACACCAAAATCAGTACCACAATCAGCTTCCTTAACAATAACATCTTGAGAAACATCTACAAGTCTTCTTGTTAAATATCCAGAAGATGCAGTATTAAGAGCTGTATCCGCACTACCCTTACGGGCACTATGTGTAGATAAGAAGAATTCAGAAACTGATAATCCTTCCTTAAATGAGGAAATAACTGGAATTTCTATAACACGACCACCTGGTTTAGACATAAGTCCACGCATACCAGAAAGTTGAACGAATTGAGAAATTTTACCACGAGCCCCAGACTTCATCATCATAAATATTGGATTAGTAAGGGATTTGTCAGCAATTTCTTGAAGTTCAGCTTGAACTTGATCTTTAGCCTTATACCAAACATTTATAACACTTTCATATCTTTCTTCTTCAGTAATTAAACCCCTAGAATATTGTTTATTAATTTTATCAACAGTCTTCTTAGCATTAGCTATAATTTCAGGTTTAGAACTACTAGTAGCAACGTCATGTGTAGAAACAGTAGCACCACTTACAGTAGAATACTTAAATCCTAAATCCTTAAGTCTATCTAGCATAATAGAAGTTTCTGTAGTTTTATAAAGTTTAAATATTTGAGCAATTATTTGTTTTAAAGTTTTAACAGGGAAAGGTTCAA
This sequence comes from uncultured Bacilli bacterium, assembly GCA_934101575.1. GTDB lineage: Bacteria > Bacillota_I > Bacilli_A > RF39 > UBA660 > UMGS1449. The sequence continues at coordinate 210,737 of CAKORJ010000002.1, read as the reverse complement.
CAAGAGCCATTTCCTTAATTGCTTCTCTTATATTAGTACCAGGTTTCAAGAAATATTTACTAGGAGTAATCTTTTCAATATTTTCCTTAGTAGGTTCATTTATATAAGGAAATGTATCAGGAAGAATCTCATTAAATATAAGTTTTCCAACTGTTGTAACTAAATAATCGTCTTTATGTTCTTCAGAGAACAATTTATGTTTAAATGAGTTAACTTTAAGAGCAATTCTAGTATGAATTTTCAAGTCCCCTCTTTCATATTCCATAATAGCTTCATTAGAATTCTTAAACACGCGACCTTCATCTTCATCAGATTCTTCCATAGTAAGATAATAATTACCAAGAACCATATCTTGAGCAGGAGTAACAACAGGTTCCCCACTCTTAGGATGAAGAATGTTATTAGCACCAAGCATTAAAAGTCTAGCTTCAGCTTGAGCTTCTTCAGATAAAGGAACATGAACAGCCATTTGATCCCCATCAAAATCCGCATTAAATGCTGGACAAACAAGAGGATGAAGTCTAATAGCCTTACCACCAATTAACTTAGGTTCAAACGCTTGAATACCAAGTCTATGTAAAGTAGGAGCTCTATTAAGCATAACTGGATGTTCTTTAATAACTTCTTCAACAACATCCCAAACTCTTTCATCTTGATTATCAATAAGCTTTTTAGCAGCCTTAATATTATGAGCAATACCCTTTTCAACTAAACCATGAATAACATGAGGCTTAAATAGTTCAAGAGCCATACCCTTAGGAAGACCACATTGATACATTTTTAAACTTGGTCCAACTATAATAACAGAACGACCAGAATAATCAACACGTTTACCAAGTAAGTTTTGTCTAAAACGACCTTGCTTACCTTTTAACATACTAGAAAGTGACTTAAGAGGACGATTTCCTGCACCAGTAACACTCTTACCACGACGACCATTGTCAAATAAAGCGTCAACAGCTTCTTGAAGCATTCTCTTTTCATTTTGAATAATAATAGATGGAGCACCCAAATCAATAAGTTTTTTCAAACGATTATTACGATTAATAACTCTTCTATATAAATCATTCAAATCAGATGTAGCAAATCTGCCACCATCAAGTTGAATCATTGGACGAAGTTCCGGAGGTATAACAGGTATACAATCAAGAATCATCCATTCAGGTTTATTTCCAGATTTATAAAATGCATCTAGAATATCAAGTCTCTTAAGAAGACTAGCCCTCTTTTGTCCTTGAGCAGTTTCAAGCTTCTTACGAATATCTTCAATTTCTTTACCAAGATCAACTTGTTTAAGAAGTTCTTTAACGGCTTCCGCTCCCATACCAACACGGAATCCATCACCATATTTTTCATAATAAGCACGATATTCTTTTTCACTTAAAGTTTGTTTATTTTCAAGAGGAGCTATTCCTTTATCAATAACAACATAAGATACAAAGTATAGTACTTCTTCAAGATCTCTTTGACTCATATCAAGAACAGTACCCATTCTACTAGGAATACCTTTAAAATACCAAATATGTGAGACAGGAGAAGCAAGTTCTATATGTCCCATTCTTTCTCTTCTAACCTTAGAACGAGTAACTTCTACTCCACATCTATCACAAACTATATTTTTATACTTAACTCTTTTATATTTACCACAAGAACATTCAAAATCCTTAGTTGGCCCAAAGATTTTTTCGCAGAAAAGTCCATCTCTTTCAGGCTTTAAAGTACGATAATTAATAGTTTCAGGCTTCTTAACTTCACCATAAGACCATTCACGAATCTTATCAGAAGATGCAATACCAATTTTCAAAGCTTCTACTTTATTAACTTCTATCATTAGTATCTCACCTCACTTTCTTCTTTTTCATCGGAAAAGTCTAAATCCTCATCAACATCAAGTTCAATATCTTCATCATCGTCTTCCTCTTCTTCATCAAAAGACTTATCTTCTACTTTCTTTATTTCTATATCATCTATAGCAAATGAAGTTTTTTCATTTGTTTCTTCTCTTTCAATTTCTTTAAGATCAAGAACTTCATTTTTTTCATTAATAATTTGAATATCAAGTCCTAAAGCTTGGAATTCTTTAATAAGAACCCTAAACGATTCAGGAACACCAGCTTGATCAACTCTATTACCCTTAACAAGTGCTTCATATACTTTAACACGTCCAATAACATCATCTGACTTAACAGTTAATATTTCTTGAAGAGTATGTGCTGCACCATAAGCATATAGAGCCCAAACTTCCATTTCCCCAAATCTTTGTCCACCAAATTGAGCTTTACCACCAAGTGGTTGTTGAGTAACTAAACTATATGGACCAGTAGCACGAGCATGCATCTTATCTTCAACCATGTGGTGAAGTTTAATCATATACATAACTCCAACTGAAACTCTATTATCAAATGGGCGACCAGTACGACCATCATATAAAACAGTCTTACCATCTTCATCCATACCAGCTTCCTTCATCATATCAAGAATATCTTGTTCACTAGCACCATCAAATACAGGAGTAGCAACATGAACACCAAGTTTCTTAGCAGCCATACCTAAATGGAGTTCTAGAACTTGTCCAATGTTCATACGAGAAGGAACCCCAAGCGGATTAAGCATTACATCAACAGGAGTACCATCTGGTAAATATGGCATATCCTCTTCTGGAAGAATTAAAGAAATAACCCCTTTATTACCATGACGTCCTGCCATCTTATCTCCAACTTGAATCTTACGTTTTTGAACTATATATACACGAATTTGTTTAGACACACCACTAGGTAAATCATCACTATTTTTCTTAGTAAACACTTTAACATCGTGAACTATACCATCCCCACCATGAGGAACACGTAAAGATGTATCACGAACTTCACGAGTCTTTTCACCAAAGATTGCATGAAGAAGTTTTTCTTCAGAAGTAAGCTCAGCCATACCCTTAGGAGTAACTTTACCAACAAGGATATCTCCTTCTTTTACTTCTGTACCAATTCTAATAATACCATCCGCATCCAAGTTCTTACGTGCCTCTTCACTAACATTAGGAATATCACGAGTAATTTCTTCTGGACCAAGTTTAGTATCACGACAAGGAAGTTGATAATCTTCTATATGAATAGTAGTATAAGCATCTTCCTTTACTAATCTTTCATTAAGAATAACAGCATCTTCATAGTTATAACCATTAAACATCATAAATGCAACAGTCATATTCTTACCAAGAGCAAGTTCACCCTTATCAGTAGAAGGTCCATCTGCAAGAATAGTTTTGCCTCTAACAACCTTATCTCCTACTCTAACTATAGGAATATGATGAAAACAAGTATCTTGGTTAGAAGCAGCAAAATCAGATAAATAGTAGATATCCTCTCCACCCTTATTCTTAACAATTACTTTCTTACCATCAACATAACTAACAACACCATCAGCCTTAGCTACAACTGTAGAACCACTATCACGAGCCGCAATATATTCAACCCCAGTACCAACAAATGGAGCCTCTGTCTTAAGAAGTGGTACAGCTTGACGTTGCATGTTAGATCCCATAAGAGCACGAGTAGCATCATCATGTTCAAGGAATGGAATACAACTTGTTGTAACAGAAACAACTTGTTGAGGTGAAACATCTATATAATCAACCTTATCAGGAGAAACAAGTAAATTCTCACCACGATAACGTGCTGCAACAATATCATCAGTAATTTTATTATTTTCATCAGTACCAACAGTAGACTCTGCAATAATAAGATCATTTTCTTCACTAGCAGTTAAATAATGAACATCATCCATTATGACAGAATTCTCAACTCTACGATATGGAGTTTGAATAAATCCATAATCATCAATCTTAGCATAACTAGCAAGAGTAGTTATAAGACCAATATTAGGTCCTTCTGGAGATTCAATAGGACATATTCTACCATAATGTGATTCATTAACATCACGAACATCCATACCAGCTCTATCACGAGAAAGGCCACCAGGTCCTAAAGCACTAAGTCTTCTCTTATGAGTAAGTTCAGCAATAGGATTGTTTTGATCCATAAATTGAGAAAGTTGTGAACTACCAAAAAATTCCTTCAAAATAGCCGTAACAGGTCTAATATTAATCAAAGTTTTAGGAGTAACTTCATTAATATCTTGAGTAGTCATTCTTTCACGAATGACTCTTTCCATACGAGTAACACCTACCCTAAATTGATTTTGTAAAAGTTCACCAACTTGACGAACACGCCTATTACCAAGATGATCTATTTCATCAAAATTACCTACTCCTTGAAGTAAATTAAGATAATAAGAACAAGAAGCATAAAAATCAGAAATAGTAAGTCTCTTAGAATCTATTGTTCCATCATTACCAATAACACTAATCTTTTCCTTAGTACCAGGCTTATAAATCTTAACAATTTGTACTTTATTATATGTATCAAGTTCATCATTAATTTTAACTTCTTTAATACCATATCCATCTTGCATTATAGGACGAAGTTCTTCTAATACTGCTTTATTAACAACAGTACCTTTAGTAAATTTAACTTCTCCATCTACTTTAATATCCTCAGCAAGAGTTTGACCTAAAAGTCTATCAAGTACATTAAGTTTAAGATTAAACTTATATCTACCAACCTTAGCTAAATCATATCTAAATTCATCAAAAAATCTAGTAATAATTTGATTCTTAGAACTATCAAGAGTAGCAGGTTCACCAGGTCTTAATTTTTCATATATTTCAATTAAAGCCTCATCAGTATTTCTAGTAGAATCTTTTCCTATAGTATTTTCCATAAAATCAGATTTACCAAACAATTCAATGATATCTTCATCACTACTAAGACCAAAAGCTCTAAGCATAGTAGTAAGAGGAACCTTTCTAGTTCTATCAATTCTTACATATAAAATATCCCTAGCATCAGCTTCAAATTCAAGCCAAGTACCACGAGTTGGAATAATTTGTGATGTAATTAAAACTCTACCATTCTTATCTATTTCCTTATTAAAATAAACACTAGGAGATCTAACAAGTTGAGATACAATAACTCTTTCAGCACCATTAATAACAAAAGTACCACTATCAGTCATAAGAGGCATATCTCCTAAAAATATCTCTTGTTCTTTAACTTCACCTGTTTCATTATTAAAAAGTCTAACTTCAACTTTTAAAGGTGCAGCAAAAGTTGCCTCTCTTTCTTTACATTCCTTAATAGAATATCTTGGTTCATCAAAATAATAGTCACCAAACTCTAAAGACAATGTACCAGCAAAGTTTTCTACGGGGAATAAATCTTCAAAAACTTCCTTAATACCATTTTCCACAAACCAATTATACGATTTCTTTTGAATTTCCAACAAATCTGTTAACTCATAAGTATTCTTGATTCTGGAAAAACTTCTACGTGTGCGATGATCACCACATTTTATAATTTTGTATGCCACAAAATTCACCCCTACTTTCAAATTTTCAAAAATCTTTGTCTCCAAAATAGACAAATAACCAACTTATATTATTACCATAGTTCATTCAAATTGTCAATCAAAAATACACTTTATTACAAAAAAACCTTTGTTTTTTCTAAGAACCTCAACATTAGCACAAGAACTAATATCTTTAATAACACTTTTAGCACCTTGGTCTTTATTTATAACAAAATATAAACTACCACCACAAACTAAATAGTTTTTAGCATCAAATAAAAACTTATAAACAATATCTTTCCCTGCTCTAATAGGCGGATTAGTAACAATTACATCATATTTTTTATCAACATTAGAATATATATCACTATAAAAAGCAGAAACATTCGAAACATTATTTGCTTTAATATTCATATTAGTCAAATGAATTGCTCTTTTATTAACATCAACCATATCCACATTAACATCAAAAAAAGAAGACAAAATGATACCGATAACACCATAACCACATCCAACATCTAAAAGATTACCACTAATCTCTAAAGATAAAAGCACATCAATAAGAGTTCTACTTCCAAAATCAAGTCCTCTCTTAGAAAAAACTCCATTATCCGTATTAAATATAAACTTCTTATCATTAACAATACAAGTAGTTTTCTTAAGTTCGCTCTTAACATCAGAATTTGTGAAATAGTGATTCATTTTATCTTCCCCTTTATAGCACAAAAAGCCCAGTGCATATGCAAACGGCTTTAAGTTCAAATAAATTAATTATTTAAGTTCAACTTCAGCGCCAGCTTCTTCAAGTCTAGCTTTAAGTTCATTAGCTTCTTCACTAGGAATATTTTCCTTAACATTACCACCATTATCAGCAACTTCTTTAGCTTCTTTAAGTCCAAGACCAGTAACTTCTCTTATAATTTTAATTACATTAATCTTAGCAGCTCCAGCACTCTTAAGTACTACAGTTTGTTTACTTGGTCCAGCTTCTTCAGCTTGAGCAGGTGCAGCAGCAACAGCAACAGCACTTGGATCAACACCAAATTCTTCTTTCATTGCGTCAACCAATTCCTTTACTTCTAATAATGTCATTTCTTTTAAAGAGCTAATAAAATCTTCTTTTGTTATTTTTGCCATAACAATTTCCTCCTTTATTATTTTATTTTTTAATTAATTTTCTTTTTGTTTTGAATAAAGATCAAGCGCAATACTTAAATCTTTAACAATTTGCATCATACCACCAGCAAGCATTGTATAAAGTCCTTCACGAGATGGAATCTTAGCAAATTCATCAAGTTTAGCTTTATCACAAACAGATTCTTCAACATAACCTGCTTTTAAAACTAAAGCCTTATTTTTCTTAGCAGCATCACTTAAAACCTTAACAGCTGCAACATCATCATTCGAAAATGCAATAGCAGTAGGACCAGCAAGATATTCATCAAAATCCATATTTAAGTCCTTAAATGCAATTTTAAGTAATGTATTCTTATAAACCTTATATTCAGAATCATTTTCTCTAAGCTTAATTCTAAGATCTTTTATTTGATTATCAGTAAGACCACGATAATCAAAAAGTACAATACTCTTAGCATCATTACATTTACCTTTAATTTCAGATACTACAGCTTGTTTAAGTTCTAATGACTTAGTACTAGGCATTACAATTCCTCCTTATTAATATATTTTATAAGTGCAAAAGATAAAGAGTCTATCCAAAGACTCCTTACTATACAAAAGTATAAGTCCTCGGTAGGATTTACAAACAACCTACTGTCTTTGGCACTTGATAACCATATTATATACTATAAATTATTAATTGTCAAAACTATTTTGATCTATTTTTACTGAAGGGCTCATAGTAGAACAAATACTAATAGATTTAACATATGTTCCCTTAGCAGCTTGAGGTTTAGCCTTTATAATTGTTTTAACAAAAGCATCTAAGTTAGCTTTAAGATCTTCATCACTAAATGTAACCTTACCAATAATGCCATGAATATTACCATAACTATCAGTACGATATTCAAGCTTACCAGCTTTAGCATCTAATACAGCTTGTTTAACATTAGTAGTAACAGTTCCAGTCTTAGGATTTGGCATAAGACCTTTAGGCCCTAAAATCTTACCAATTTTACCTAACAAAGGCATCATTTCAGGAGTAGCAATTAAAGTATCAAATTCAAACCAATTTTCCTTTTGAATTTTTTCTATCATATCAGCATCACCAACAAAATCTGCTCCAGCTTCTTTAGCATCCTTCGCAGCATCCCCTTTAGCAATAACTAAAACACATGCATCTTTACCAGTACCTTTTGGAAGTACAATAGCACCTCTTAATTGTTGATCAGCTTTTTTAACATCTAAATTTAAATTCATAGCAACTTCAACAGTAGCATCAAATTTAACATTAGACATATCTTTAACAAGTTTAATTGCTTCTTCTTTAGTATAAAGTTTGTTCTTTTCTACCTTAGAAATTTCACTCTTATAGCTTTTTCCTCTATTTTTCATTTCATTTCCTCCTTATGTGGTATTAGCGGATTCATACCTCCCACATAGGTAAAAAACCTATGTAATTCTATATTTACTTATTTTTTATTATTCTTTAATTTCAATTCCCATGTTTTTTGCAGTACCACGAACAATTTCCATAGCTTCTTCAACATTATAAGCGTTTAAATCTGGTAATTTAGTCTCTGCAATTTCTTTAAGTTGTTCTTGTGTAAGACTTCCAACTATTTCCTTAGAACCTTTACTAGATCCTTTCTTAACCTTAGCATACTTTTTAATTAAAAATGCAGCAGGTGGAGTCTTAATTACAAAATCAAATGAACGATCATCATAAATTGAAATTTCAACTGGTAAAACATTACCCATTTGTTCTCTAGTTGCATCATTATATTTTGTACAAAATTCTCCTAAATTAATTCCTGCAGGTCCAAGAACAGTACCAACTGGTGGAGCTGGTGTAGCTTTTCCTGCTTCAATTTGTAACTTAATTACTTTAACAACTTCTTTATTCACGAAAAACACTCTCCTTTTCTAGTTTTTTTTAGTTTTCGCGAGTGGTAATAATAGCTCCGCTTTGCCTCCCACTTAAATTTATATACATATATTTAATAATAAATATACATAAACGTATTAAATAATAACACTATTCTCCAAAAAAAGCAAGTCTATGCTTTTTCTATTTGAGAAATAGATGCTTCAACTTCAGTTTCTTGTCCAAATAAATCAACTAAAACTATAATTTGTTGATTTTCTAAATCAAGAGAAGAAACCTTTCCTTCCATGCCAGAAAATGGCCCAGAAGTAATCTTAACAATTTCTCCTTCTTTAAGATCAGAAGAAACTTCAAGTCTGCTCATACCCATACTATTAAGTATCTTATCAACTTCATATGGTTGAAGCGGCGTAGGTTTTGCCCCTTTACCACTAGATCCAATAAATCCAGTAACTCCTGGCGTATTACGAACAACAAACCAAGCTTCATCAGTCATAACCATTTCAACAAGAACATACCCAGGAAATAGCTTTTTAACCTTTTCCTTAGTAACCCCATCTTTAACTTCAACTTCAGTTTGTTCAGGAACAATTACTCTAAAAATATAATCTTCCATATTCATAGAATTAGCACGCATTAAAAGTTTTTCTTGAACCTTTTTTTCATGCCCAGAATATGTATTTACAACATACCATTTCTTATCCATTATCTAAGCTCCTTTATAAGTGCAAATACCACAGTAATCAAATAAAAATACAAAGAACATACAATAATAGTTACAAAAGTTGCCACAGAGTATTTAACCATATACTTTTTATCAGGCCATTTAACTATCTTTAATTCTTTTATTACTTCTTTAAAAAAGCCATCTTTTTTAGATTTAGTCTTATCTTTAGATTTAACTTCTTTTTTCAAAACTTTTTTATCCTCTTTCTTTACACTATTTTTCTTAATATTTTCAGATTTCATAACCCACCTCTAAATTATATATTTTTTCAAAATAAAAACACTTTCGTGTCTCACACCTAGAGAATAACACAAAAAGTATTTTTAGTCAATAGATTTAAAGAAAAAGACCTTAGCAAAAACTAAAGTCATAAAATTACCAAGAAAGTGGCATACTAACCAAATTCATAGGATCAAAAGTTGTTCCATATCCACTGCCATACATAGCTTGGAAATGTAAATGCGGACCGGTAGAATTACCAGTGGAACCAACATAACCTATAACTTGTCCTCTAGTAACAATAGCACCAGCTGAAGTATTATAACCACTTAAATGTCCATATAAAGTAGTATAAGTAGTTCCACGAACTTTATGAACAATCATAACAGCATTACCAAAACCATAATACCAATCAGCAAGTATAACTTGTCCAGAAGCCGAAGCTTTAACAGGAGTCCCAGTATTAGCAGCAATATCAATACCATCATGATGACTAGCAACACCATATATAGGATGAATTCTACCCCCATAATAAGAAGTAATAAAACCACTATCTAAAGGACGAATAAATCCACTAGCACTAGGAATAGAACTCGTCTTGTTACAACTAGTAACATCTTGATTTTCACTACATCCTTGCTTTTTAAAGAAATTAATTTGCTTATTAAGAGCAGCAATTTCTTGATCAGCATCAAGAGCATTTTCAGAGTACTTTCTCTTTTGAGAACCAAGTTTATCTATTTCTTTACTAATTTCAGAATTAAGATTACTAAGTTTCTTTTCTTGATTTTTAAGTTCTTGAGCTTTTTTCTTATTTTCATTAATCAAACCATTCATCTCATCAACTAACTTATCATTAGCATCAGTAAGTTGTTCAGCAACAGAAAATCTATAAATAAAATCTTCAAAACTATCAGCACCAAATATAAATTTCAAATAAAAATTATCATTATCAGAAATTTGATAAAAAGCAACTAAATCTTTAATTTCTTCTTTTTTATTCTTAATTTTATCATTAAGAGAATCAATTTCCTTTTGAGTACTTTGTTGATCTTTTCTAGCCTGAACTATTTGTCTAGTAATTTCATTAATTCTAGCATTAGCATTATCTATTCTCTTTTGAACCTCAGCACTTTTATTATTGCTTTCAGCTTTTTCTGCCTCTATAGCCTTTATCTTAGCTCTATAATCTGCAATAGTTTCAGCATTAACACAAACTGGAATCAGTAAAAAAGAAATAAAAACTAACAACAAAACCCTAATATTTTTCATTATACCTTAATATACCTCCTTACAGCTCTAGCACTACCAACCATACCAACTACCATACCAATAATAAGTATAATCAAAGAAGTATTTACAACAAATGGCGTAGGACTAACAAGTTTTATAACCGGAGAAAATAATACTCCACCAAAATAATCATATAAAGCAGTATATCCAAAGACAACAACAAGAATAGGTATAATAGAACCAATCATTCCAAGAATAATACCCTCTATAACAAAAGGAAGTTTTATTCTACTATTAGAAGCACCAACAAGTCTCATAATACCAATTTCTCTTTTTCTAGAAAAAATAGTAAGCTTAATAGTATTAATAATAAGGAAAATAGTAACAATTATAAGAGCAAGAGCAGCAACATAAGTAATCTTTTCAATAGCATCAAATACTCCAACTAACTTTTCAACAAGACCCTCGCCATATTGAACAGAGTTAACACCATCCATCTTTTCTATCTCTTTAGCAGTCTTTCCAATATCCTTAACATCACGAACTTTTATAGTATAAGTATCTTTAAGAGGATTACTTGCATCATCCCATTCAGAAAGAACAGAACTAAAAGTTTTATTTTCCTTTGCCATTTCATTCTTAACTTCAGTCTTTGACTTATAATTAAAAGTTTCAATATTTAAATTTTTCTTAATAGCAGTCTCAAAGTTTTCCCTAACATCATCCTTAACATCAGAATCCAAAAACGCCACAATAGTTACATCTTTCTCAATTTCATTAGTAAAATTCTTAACATTATTAGAAAGCAAAAGTGCCGCAGCAATTATAATAAGAGTTATAGTAATACAAGTAATAGAAGCAAGTGACAAACTAAAATTTCTTATAACACTCTTAAATGCATCTCTAAAACTTCTAAAAAACGTCCTACAACTTTTCATCTACAAAACTTCCCTTCTTATAATCTTTTTCAAGTCTTCCATCTTTAAGAACTATAACTCTCTTCTTCATCTTTTTAACAATATCAATATCATGAGTAACCATCAAAATAGTAGTACCATATTCTTTATTAATTTTTTCAAGAATCTCCATAATTTCCATACTAATAGTAGGATCCAAATTACCAGTTGGTTCATCACAGATAAGAATCTTAGGTCTATTAACCACAGCACGAGCTATAGCAACCCTTTGTTGTTCACCACCAGAAAGCTTATCAGGATATTCTTTAGCCTTATGTTTAAGACCAACTTTCCCCAAAACATCAATAACTCTTTTTCTAATTAACTTACTATCCGCACCAGTTACTTCTAAAGCAAAAGCAACATTTTCATAAACAGTAAGTTTAGGAAGAAGTTTATAATCCTGGAAAACAACACCAATTAATCTACGAAGTTTATAAACTCGAGAATTACGAAGTTTACCAACATTTACACCACCTAAAATAATTTCACCTCTAGAAGGTTTTTCCTCACGATAAAGCATCTTTATAAGAGTACTCTTACCACTACCAGAACCACCAATTATAAATACAAAATCTCCACGTTCAATAGAAAGATTAAGATTAAATATAGCACCTACCCCATTAGGATAAATTTTATATACATTTCTCATACTAATTATTTCCAAGCCTAACACCTCACTTATAATACATTATAACATAAATTCAAATAAAAAAAGAGAAAAAAACAAAAGTTTCACAAACTAAACTGTTTTTTCTCCAATAGCAACATCCTGTCCCTTAACTTCATATGTATCTGCAACAAACATAAAAGCAGTCTTATCAACACTTTTAACATATTCCTTCAAAAGTAAAAAATCACTAGTAGGAATAACAACCATAATAAGTTTTCTATTATCATTATGATAAGCTCCATAAGTATCATATATTGTAACATCATGCCCAAGTTTATTATGAATAAAATTCTCTATTATATCATGCTTTGAACTTATTATTTTAAAAGTCTTATTAGAACTTGTTCCCAAAATAACCTTCTCACTAACATATCTAGACAAGAAAATAAACAAAACAGCATAAAGCACCATAGTAAGGCCAAAATACACTCCTCCTAAAGCAACAATAATAGCATTAATAACAGCATTAATCATAGTAACAGAAAGTTTAGTATATTTATTAATAATTTTAGCAAGAACAGAAAAACCACCATAATTAAGACCAAGTTTAAAAATATAACCCTGTCCAATACCACTAAAAATAGCACCAAAAACAACAATAATAAGAACATGACTAGTATCAACATATATAATATCCGGAATACCACTAGTAGCCTTAACCATTAAAGGATACACAATAGCCACAAAAAATGTAGAAACAACTTGCTCTGGATCCAAAAATATAAAAGCTAAAACAAACATTATAAACGATACAAAAAATACAATCAAAGAAGGCTCAATACCAAATAAATGTCTAAATATAACACCAAGTCCACCCGCTCCACCAGAAACAAGATTAATAGAACAAATAAACATGTTATAACAAATAGCAAGAAGTAATAAACCCAAACTCATTTTTCCATATCTTATCCCATACACATTATCAGTAAAAATGTTTTTAATTTCTCTATAAAATTCCATTATTCACCACCCGTAACCTCATAAGCATCAACAACAGTGAAAAATGCATTATTATCTATATATTTAATTCCTTCCTTTAATTTATAATACTCTTTAGTAGGAATAACAGTAAATAAAACAGGAGTCTTTTTCTTACTAAAGCCACCAGTCGCAGAAAAAATTGTAACAGTGTGACCAAGTTCATTTATAATATAATCACAAACCTTTTTCTTATTCTTAGTAACAACATAAAATGCCTTTTTATCAGAAATACCAAGAACTACTTTATCAACTAAAAATGTAATTAAATACAAAATAACAGCAGCATACATAAAATTAGTAAAACCAAAAATAAATGCTCCAATTACAACAATTGTCCCTTCAACTAAAATCATAGAACTTCCAAGAGTGAGTTTGAAATACTTATTAACAATTTGTGTTAAAAAGTCCGTACCACCAAGAGTAAAACCAGATTTCATAATAAGCCCAAGTCCAAGCCCATAAAGAACTCCTCCAAAAAGTGCAATAAGAAGCATATCAGAACTATCTATCTTAAAAACAGAAGTAAGAAAAGAAGTAAGTTCAACAAATATAGGAAACATAATAGCACCGACAAGAGATCTCATAACCTTTTCTTTATTCAAAAACAAAACACCTATAAAACAGAATATCAAAGAACAAAAAAGCATAAAAATCGATGGTTTAATATGAATAAAATGTTCAAAAATTATACTAATTCCACCAACCCCACCAAAAACAATATCATAAGGAAGAATAAAAACATTATAACAACAAGCACATATCAGAACGCCAACAAATAACCAAAAATATCTCAAAAGTTTATTCTTATTATAAACTTTATTAAGTATACTCTCCAAAAAATCAACTCCTTAAATAAGATTCAATAAACAAATCTAAATCTCCATCCAAAACCTTAGAAACATTACTAGTAGAAACATCAGTTCTATGATCTTTAACCATAGAATAAGGATGCATAACATAACTTCTAATTTGAGAGCCAAAATCAATATTAGGAGTAAAACCACGAATGTCAGCAAGTTCCTTTTCCTTAGCCTCAATCTCCATCAATTTAAGTTTTCCTTTTAGAATAGATAAAGCTTTTTCCTTATTTTTAATTTGACTTCTTTCGTTTTGGCAAGTGACAACAATCTTAGTAGGCAAATGAGTAATTCTAACAGCACTATCTGTAGTATTAACGCCTTGTCCTCCAGCACCACTAGAACGATAAACATCTATTTTTAAATCCTCATCTTTTACTTCAATATCAATATCACTATCAAACTCAGGCATCACATCAACAGAAGCAAATGAAGTATGTCTTTTATTATTAGAATCAAAAGGAGACAACCTAACTAAACGATGAATACCTTTTTCACACTTTAAATAACCATAAGCATTAAGTCCCTTCACTAAAAATGAAACCCTTTTTATACCAGCCTCATCTCCATCCAGTAAATCAAGAACTTCAATAGAATAATTCTTTTTTTCACACCATCTAGTATACATTCTATAAAGCATTAAAGCCCAATCACAAGCTTCTGTACCACCGGCACCCGAATGAATTTCAACAATAGCATTATTAGTATCATATGGCCCAGATAATAAAAGTTCAAGCTCAAGAGCAGAAACCCTTTCATCTATGCCAGAATACACTTCAGAAACAAAATTAAACATATCATCATCAAAATCATTTTCAAGTAAAGAAATCATATCAAGAGCATCAACAATATCATTTTTAACAGAAACAATAGAAGATGTAGATTCCTTCAAACGATTAAGCTTAGTAATAACCTTTTGAGCCTCATCATTATTATTCCAAAAAGATGGAGAATTAACCTCATCTTCAAATGCTTTTATTTTTAATAACTTAGAATCTACGTCAAAGAGACCTCCATAAAGTATTTATTTTCTCTAAATTATTAACAAAATCCTTTTTCATATCAACTATTTCCATAACAATACCTCCAATAATAATAAAATTATAACAAAAAAAAGATAAACACTCTACAAAAACAAGAAAGTTTATCAAAAATTAACAATATTAACAAAATTTGTTCATATCTTTTTCTTCATCTATATCAACTACACCAAACTTAATACCATTTAAATTATCAATAAGTGCCTCCTTCTCAAAACTAATAACATCTAAAGGCAACTCATTAATAGAAAAATAACAAAGTTCAGAACACTTTAAAGGTTCATTAATTTTTATATCTCCAGTATAACTACCTATTTCAAAATATACATCAAAATAAGGACTCAAATGTTTATTTCTTCTATTAACAACAAAAGTATTAACAATATTTTTAGTATCAAAAGTAATATCAAGCTCCTCTTTAGCCTCTCTAATAGCAGCATCATAAACATTCTCGCCAATATCAACATGCCCAGCTGGAAGGCCTAAAAAACCAGACCATAGCTTAGTACCACGTCTTCTTTGAAACAAAATTCTACCAGAATCATCCCTAATAATTAAATAAATAGAAGCTAAAAACTTTTCCCTATCCATTTTGACCACCATCTAAAATAAAACTCGAAATACACTCTAAAAACTCATCCAAAGAATTATATGAAAGTATATTATTAGTAATAAACTTTAAAGATGAACTAATAGAACTACCTGCCTTATATATACATAAAATTGGAATATTAAAAGAATCAGCCCAACCAATCTCTATACCTTGTCCAGTAGAACTATCAGAACACTCAGCAATAAACAAATCCAAATTCTTAATCACTTCTTTAGTATTAATAACAGTACCATCATGAGGTAAATAAACCTCATTTTCATCATATAACTTTGATTCCTTTAAAGGTTCATAAATCTCACTTACATAATCACAATTACTAGAATGTGAAACATATATTTTCATAAAACCAACTTCTTTCATTCAATAATTAAAACAATTATATCATTAATATCAAAACAAAGAAAGTTGATCAAAATCTTTTTTATAACTAACCTGTTTAGCTAAAGTAATAATATCAGAATCCTTAACATTACCAATAAGCAAAGGAGAATCATCATCATGACACTTAACATTTCTAATAACACTATCCCTATCATAATTAGCATAACAATACCTGCAAAAATGAAGACAAGAATTATATGCACCAATATCATTACCAAGCAAACAAGAACAATCTCTAATTGGTTTGACATTTGAAACATTAAATCCATATCCCAAATATTTCTTTACCAACTCTTTACTACGGCATCCCCCAACATTAACACCATAACAAGAAAGAAAATCATTCTCACAACAAGAATAAATAGATATTCCATACTCTTTACCAATAGAAACAAATTCCTTAGCTAAATAAATCATCTCATCTTTTGAAGGAACTCTAAGATCAGGAGCATTCCTTTTAACTTTCTCATACATATCTAAAAAACTAATAACACAACAATCTACATAACCACTAAGCCTACTAGCAATATCTCTAAATTCCATAATATGTCTATTAATATCAAACTCATCATTAAAAAATATAGGATCATATCTCCAACCAACAAACAAATTATTAGGAAAAGAACACAATTTCTTAACACCCTCTATTACTACATCTCTATCAGGAACATTAGGTTCAATATCTTTACCATAAGGAGTAATAGTAACATACCAAAATAAGTTATAATCTTTAAGCTCATCAATATATTTAATCATAGGACAAGGATTCTTAGTACAAAAATCAATAAAATCAACAACAGAAGAATTAAAAACATATTTAGTAACCCTATCCTCATAATAAGGATTCCTAACTAAAACATAACCTTCTCTAATCCTATTAATAAACCACTTAGAATAAAATGCCGGAATATCAGTTCTACACCCAGTATTAATTATCATTAGAACTCCTATACAAATAACAATCCTTATCATGAGAATAAATAACACCAATAGCTTGTAAATAAGAGTAAATAATAGTAGAACCAACAAATTTCATACCACGTTTAACTAAATCACTAGAAATAGCATCAGATAAGTCCGACTTTGTAACACCAACCTCATAAAAAACATTACCATTAATAAAAGAACATAAATAATTATAAAAACTACCATATTTCAAAGAAATATCTCTAAATATCTTAGCATTATTAACACTAGTCCTAATCTTAAGTTTATTTCTAACAATATCACTATTACCAATAAGTTCATTAATCTTTTTTTCATCATAAGAACATACCTTATCTAAAGAAAAATTATCATAAGCCTTCCTAAAAGCATCTCTTTTATTTAAAATACATTCCCAAGAAAGACCAGCTTGAAAAGATTCTAAAATAAGCATTTCAAATAAATAACCATCATCAGTCCTCAACGCGCCCCATTCATTATCATGATAAGAAACATAAAGAGGATTATTTAAATTACACCATTTACACCTATTCATAAAGCAGTACCTCTAGTAGGAATAATAAAATCATTCATATCATGACCCTCAAGTTCCAAAAGCTTTATCTTATTAGAAATACCTCCACCATAGCCAGTTAAACTACCATTCGAGCCAACAACTCTATGACAAGGAATAATAATACAAATAGGATTCCAACCAACAGCACCCCCAACAGCCTGAGAAGACATCCTAGAAAGACCTCTCTTTTTAGCAATACCATCTGCTATATCTCCATAAGTAATCACTTCACCCCAAGGAATTTTATTCATTATTTCTATAACACTATCTCTAAAAGAGGTAGAGTTCAATATTCTATACTTAGGAACAAAATCAGGAATCTTCCCACTAAAATAAATATTAAGCCATCTAATAGTATCATCAAAAACAGGTAACAGCTTCTCCTCATAATCAAATTTATGCTTTAAAGCATCTCTAGAATCACAAAACCAAAGTCCAGTAAGATAAACACCATCACTAGACATCAACATATCAGAAAACCCACTAGGAGTCTTATACTTATAGATATACATAAAAAACCTCCTAAATAATATCAATAATAAAAGTTAAAAATATATTACTAATATAAAATATTATAGCATAGCAAACATTTGTTTGCAACAAAAACAAAAAAAGATAAATAAATTATCTAAAAACTTATACAAACTTTCACACCGCCAATCTTGGAACTATACTTATAAAACTCATTAATATAGGCAATAGCATCCTTTTCATATTTCTTAGTTAAACAAATATATTTAAACTTTCACAAAGAGTCTATCACAAATCATATTTTTTTAACCTTCTTCAAATAACCTACTATTTATAAAAATTTTCCCTTTATCATAATCTATAGTAGCTTCAGCATCATAAGGAATAATGCATCTCGGAACAGAATGGCCAAAATTAACATTAAACAATACAGGCGTATCTAAATCCTTAAAAATCTTTCTATAAACCCCTTTATACTCATCATAGTATTTCTCATCCATTGGTTTGCCAACAATAATACCTCTAACTAATTTAAGTATATTTCTTCTTTTAAACTCCATCAACATTTGTTCAAGTTTTTCTGGTAAAACCATTGATTCACTCGTTTCCAAAAACAACACTTTTTCTTTCCACTCATAATCAGTAGGAAAAATATTATATTTTTCATAAATTGATGGCTCATCTTCAAATAAATCACCAGTATAAGCATCATAAATACTTTCAATACAACCACCATATAGTTTTCCAGTAACTATTCCACTTCCATTTAATATCTCAAATCCATGCCTTTCCTCATGTGACTCTCTAGATTTTCCTATTTCCTCTACACCATAACTTTTTCTATCACTGTACCATACAGAACTAGGTTTTATTTCATATGGTTCTCCACTCGAAAAAAACTTCAAAAACTGTTCTTTTGTATAAGGCAACATATCATTATCAAGTTCAGCAATATCAACAAGTAAACAAGGACCATAAAAAGTTGATAAACCAATTCTATTAAACATTAAATGATTATTTGTTGTATCTGAAAAACCTGTAAATATTTTAGGATTATGTTTTACTGTTTCAACAAATTCTTGATCATCCATCAAATAAGGTATAGTTTTATATGTATCTACACCACCAATAGCATTAATTATTAACTTAATGTCTTCATCCATAAATGTTTTTTTTAAATCACTGGCCCTAGCTTCCGGATGCTTTTCAATATAATCAATATCTTTTAAAGCATTAGGCATTATTACAGGAACAAGACCCATTTCCTTTAATCTTTTTATCGCAATATCTAATTCATGTTTACAAAATGGCATACCTAACAGCCCTCTTGATAAACTAACTATTGCAACTTTATCCCCCTTATTAAGATTTTGAGGTTTAATCATATTATCAACTCCTAAACATAATATCCTACTCTATTTTTCTTATTTTTATTCCTAACACACCATATTTTTCCTGTTCTTCTCTAGAATAATACTCCTGCATATCCTTCGGATCAGCAATATCATCTTCAGAATATCCCATCGATACTTTATCAAAATGTTTGTACAACTCATCAAATGATGAATAATAATAAAGATTTTGAATTTCAACCAACATTTTTTCTAATGTTTCTCTATTAGTAAACTCAATTATATCTTTTACTTTTAACATTTGCCTTTTTTCATCATTTAGTCTTAATTCAATATCTTTAGTTCCATTCTTAATATTTATATATGGAGCATTATTTAACTTCATTTTATGTTTCATTTTCACCACCACATATTTATTATATTATAAACCATTTACCTTATTTTTTTACTTTCATCGATCATAATATAAGGTTCATATATACTTTTATATTTATTTATAGTTTCTCTTACATCAAACCAATAAACATTAGTCAATATTCCATTTGATGGATCTATTTCTGTTCTTTCTAGTTTTCCTCCTAATGCCTTTAATGTTTTATCAGAGCCAATATTACTAACATCACAACTTAACATTACTTTATCCAAACCAACTTTTACTGCTTCAATCATCCCTAAATATAAATTTATTTTATTATAACCCTTTCTTCTTTCTGTAGGTCTAATTCCATATCCTATGTGTCCACCAAACTGTAACATTGATTTATTTAAATTCCACCTAACGTTAATTGTACCCACAATTTTATTATCATTTTCCCTAACAAGCAAAAATGTTTTTCCTGTACATCTTCCAACTCTTTCAGCATATTCACTATTTTCCATGTTTAAACATCTTTCTAGTGCCTGTTCAAAAGTATACCCTTTTAATATTTTATCCAATGATCCAGAACCATTAATATTTGATTTATATTCAACAAATTCATTAATGTATTCTATTATTTCATCCTTTCTTTCAATTGAAGGTCTTTCAAAATAAAACTTTTGCATAACAATCCTCCTTTAAATCACATTATTCTATAGTAGTTCCCATTAATTCACATTTAACAAAAATTCACTAAAATAAAAGCATAAATAATTTTATCTACTTATAAAACACATAATTGATTTTATAAAAATCACTTTTTTATATTGTTATTTTTGTTATGTTGTATTAAATTCTTTTTTATTATTCCTATTATATCAGAAAAATTATCTTTCTCTTTTTCTGGTAAATTATTAAGTTCTGAAATAAAAATTTTTTTCTCCTTCTCATTAGCTAATCTTTGAATTTGACTATTATCACAAACAAGTAAATTAAAATATTCATGATTATCATTTATATCAAGATAATAGAAAACACCATTTTTTATAAAAGAAATTCCCATTATTACACTAGTTCCATCTTCTGAAAAATTCTTTTTAAAATGAATTGGAGAATCCATGTATCCATCAACATTAGACTTTGGTTTAACACTTCTATTAAAATACGACTCAGCACATTCCGCCATATCTCCATATCGTATATTACATTTCCAGAAATTAGGACTATTCTGATTATATTCATTATCTATTCCATTACTCCAATCAAATAATTTAAAACATTCATTTATTCCTTTATACCATCTCATATGCACAAACGAGTTCCTTATTTTTTCCCTCTTAACAGTTTTAGAATTAGTAATATTTACTTCATTGTCCGTTATTAATGTATCAAATATATACCCATAATATATTGCATTTGTAATGGATAATAAGTTCTCAAAATCAATAGAATCATATAATATATTATCATCAATACCAAACGATTTGCCATAAAGCTCTAAAGGTGAATCTTCATTTAAAACCTTATTTTGATAAATTTGTCTAGCATCTTCTACTAAATCAAAAATAGTGCTTTTACCATTTCTCATATAATAATTTGAAAAAATCAAATTCATCATTAATGCTCTATCTTTAGCCCACGAAAAAGGCATTACTTTAGCTAATAAATGAAAAATTACATCATTTCCTTTTTCGCCAAGACTTTCCCAATATTTTAAATCTTCTTCAATTTTCAGTTTCTGGGCTATAGAATATTGAATATCTTTATATTTCATGCCATTTTTCAAGAAAAACTCTTCATAATTTTCAGTTTTTTTATTTTCACTAACGTGAGAAAGCATTGCTTCCTTTTGTTCATCAGTAAGCCTCTTTACAGCAAAAAACTTTCTTAAATATATATTATTTAATGTTTCATTAACATTGGTCGAATTTAATGAAATTGATCCATTTGAACGATTAGATGCAATAATTATAGAATTAGCATTTTTTATTTCCAAACAAATTAGCATTAATTCATTAATATCTAACATAACATGAAATGGTATCGGCTTAGTATTTTTCAATAAAATCTCTAATTTTATTATTTCTTCTTCATTCTCATTAATTCTTATGAACTTTGCTAAATCATGACTAGGATTATCATTATGATTTAATGCATTTCTTATAAATTTAATTATTTGTTTATTACTGAATTTTGATCTATCAATACTATTAATAAAAATATTATTAGGAATATTAATCTTATTTATACTAGATTCAAGTAAATTATCAAAATAATTATCATATAAAGCTGTTAAAAACTTTGAAAGTAACAATATTTCATATATAGAAATCATCTCATAATAATAATCTTTAATAGCATATTGCATTCTACCATCAGTTTTCATATGATATTTAAAAACTTCATAAAGTGAAGTGTCTTGATTCATAATTGCATATGTCATAGTTTTATTATAATCCCTTAAATATGTTGCAATTTCATATTTTGTAAACTCATGTTTATTCATTATTTCACCGCCAAACACTATAATTATATCATATTTTTAACAACTTCAGTTTTAAATAAATATGTATTATTCTTCTTTTTATTATAAAATCAAATAAATACTTTTCAAAAGCTATTAAATACAGATAATACCATAATTTTGCAATTCACTCCATTCTAAAAAATAAAAGAAAAAGCTTGTAAAACTCTTTATTTATAGAGATTTACAAGCTTATTTACCACAGCATTGTTTATATTTTTCCCTTGAGCCAGATGGTAAAATGTTAAAACAACCATATAATTTTTTACTTGAAAATCGGGCTTTCTTACTCATAAGTTTTAATAACTTACTCAGAAATCGTAAAAAAGTTATGTCTAATTTTCTAACAATGCAATTTAAACTTATTTAAAAAAATAGATTTATTTTTTTAAATTAGGCAACGGGTTATCATAATTTGCACTTACAAAATGTCCCATTACAGGATTAAAGTATCTACGTTCACTAATTCTTACTAACCCATTTTCCTCAAGAAATTCATCAGGTAAATAATTATCTTTTAATAGCATATTAAATTTTGCATGTGAATCATATTCTTTCCAAAAGTCAGTAGGAAAACTATCCTCAGAAAAAATATAACCTTTATTTTTCATAGCATTTATTACTGCATATACTTCATTAAATGGATAAGAAAATATTGATGGCGAGATACATTTTACGCCACTATCTATAAGATAATTATTTATTTTTATTATATTGTTTGTATCTAGTGAAACTGGAATGTTATTAAAAATAAAATCAGAAATATCACTTCCATCAAACAATTCAATGTTTTTTGATATGTTCGATAATAATATATCACTATAATATTGACTAAAGGTTTTGCCATCACGATATTGTTTATTAGCAAGTGAACTTTTATTGTCGTTTGGTAAAGTGAATATACTATTACATAAATTGTTTTTTTCTATACAATGATATGCTTCCATATATTTTAAAACTACTTTTTTCAAATATTCTGGATGTTTTTTTAACTGTTCGTTACTCAATACTTTATACCAGTCTTCAAAGGTTAAGCCAACATCTGATTTATGTTGGGTAATCATCTTATTAACTAATATAGAATTTTTACTTAGATATTCTCCAATAACAGGAATTTCAACTAATTTTATAATTTGTTCAAATGAAAAGTCGCTGACAAGTAGCATAACATCAATACCTTTTTCATTACATTTTTTAATATTTTCAATAGGTATGTTGTAAGTTAAGAACAAATATAAATTGTTAGGATCTTCAAATTGTTTATTCATCTTTATAATATTTTTAACTTCAGGTATTGAATATTTATTAATTGTTAATATATATGATAATAGTTTTGCATCCTTATTAAAAAACTCATCATTTAATATTTCTTCTATTTCCTTTTCTGTCCTAAATTGGGTTAATAGTTGTTTGACAACTGAATCATCGGCCATAGCATGTACATATGCTACATTATAATCTATTTCTGTTTTATTTTTACTTATATGTACCATTTTAGCAAAAAATTTAATAAAATTTATAAAATAGAAAACCTCACCAAAATCATAATTAGTCATTTTTTCTACATTATATCTACATTTTTCATAGATTGCCGTATTTTTTTCTATTATTTTTTCTATTTCTTCATTTGTAATAGAACCAAGCCCTTGATAGTTTTGTGGTTGAAGTACCATAAATAGTTTAAATGGTTCAATACGACCTTGTTCTACCTCTATCCCCAAATGCTGAATATAATTAAACCCATAAATTCCATACCATGCATTCATTGATAAATTAAAAATTTCTTTAAAATTTGGCAATACCTCTGCGCTATTCGCCTTTTCATTTATTAAAGGCATTATTTGATGTCCTCTAATCCATCTATTCCAAAGTTCATTAATAGTAATATTCGGATTCTTTTCAATTCTTGATGCATGTATTATATATTTCATAAATAATTCAAAAGCTTGTCCAAAAGTTTGTAGTCTTCTATTAATTTCGTTATATTTTTTTCTTGCATCAGAAAGTGATAATTCTTCATCATCATTAAACAAATCGAATTTACTTTTTTCTATAAAATCTAAAGTTTCTTCAAAATATTCACAAGCTTGGTCATATGTTAAATCCATACTTTCATTTGAAGTTGTAAACTTATAATCTTTATATTTCATTATTACTCACCTACTATACTTATTATATCATGAAAACAAAATATTTTTTCATTAATAAATTCATATATCAAAACAATTAAAAAATACTTCAAATTCGTTAAAAAACTTATCTAAAACTTATCTAAACGCCTTTTTTGAAGTAAAATTACCTAAAAATTGTAATTATAGAAAAAACCGCAGTCCCTTATTTTATGCGGGTTTGCAGGTTTATTTACCACAACATTGTTTATATTTTTTTCCACTTCCGCAAGGTCTTTGGTATTGGGAATTTTGAGAGTTTTTCTGAACACTTGGCTCGTTAATTCGGCACTTGGTTGCACCCCAGAGCACTCCATAGACTCGGCAAACCTAACAGAACTTATCTAAAAACTTATCTAAATTTTAATTTAATTTTCCATAATACATATCGCTAAACATTCCATTTTTTTCTATAAGATCATCAAATTTGCCATCTTCTTCAATCTTACCTTTATTAAGCACTATAATTCTATCACAGTTTTTTAGTGTAGTTAATCTATGTGCTATTGCAATAATTGTTGTATTATTTTCTTGTTTCATTTTTTCTATTTCAGCCTGAATATATTTTTCAGATGTATTATCAAGAGCCGAAGTTGCTTCATCTAAAATTAATATTTTAGGCTTTCTTAAGAATATTCTTGCAATTGCTATTCTTTGTCTTTGTCCACCTGATAAATTGTTTCCTCCTTCAGAAACTAATGAGTCAAATTTATTTGGAAGTCCATTTATATAATCATAAATATATGCTCTTTTAGCTGCTTCTTCTACTTCATCAATTGAAACTTCTCTATCTATTCCATATGTTATATTTTCAAATATTGTTCCTGCAATTAAGAACGGACTTTGTGGTACTAATGCTATTAATTTTGATAAATCTTTTCTTGTTAAATTATCAATATTCCTATCATCAACAATTATTGCTCCATCTGCTTTTTCTAACTTGCAAATAGATTTTATTAATGAAGATTTACCACAGCCTGAAGGTCCAGCAATTCCAAGATACATTCCTTTTTCTATATCTATATTAAAGTTATCCAAAATAATTTTATCTTCATTTTCAGAATAATGGAAAATAATATTTTCCATGTTTATAATCTCATTTGTTGATTTATTTTCTGATTTTGTTTTTATAGGTAAATATGAGAAATCATTTTCTATTTCTACCATTTTAAAGAAATCAGTTGCTAAAACTGTACATTCAGAAACTTCATCAAATATTCTATGCAATTCCTCTAACGGTCTTAGTAATTGATTAAAACATAAATATGCAGTTAATACAGCACCTACCGAAATTATATTTTTAGTTGCTAGATAAGTAGAAATTCCAATTACTAACACTGTAAATACAGCTTGATTAATAAATTTTAAACAATCATACATTGCCATCGCTTTATGATGTTTCATTTCTTTTGCTCTTAAAAACTCACCCTTATCATCAAATCTTTTAGTTTCAAAGTCCAAACTATCGCAAATTCTTATAACTTCAATACCATTTATAAGTTCAACTATAGTTCCATCCATTCCTGATTTACTTTCTAATAGTTCAACCCTAATACCTTTTTGACTTTTTATTTGTTTTAATACAATAAATACTCCGATAGGTATAACTAACAACATAGGCATAGCTAATGTTATTGGTAATGTTAAAAATATAGTTATAATTGCAGCAATTGCATTAAATATTGCTGGAGCAAAATCCATAAACAACAATTTTTCTAATTTAATAGTTCCATCTAAACACCTATTAAGTCTTCCATGAATATTTCCAGTCATATTCTTTCTAAAATAAGAAAGCGGAGCCATTAATAATGACTTTATTACCATTCCTCTTGCTTTCTTTTCTGTTCTTGTTGCTGTATCTTCAACTAATACTCTTCTAAATATTTTTATTACTTCATTTACTACATTTACCATTAATATAAAAACTAAAAAAGGAATTACCTTATTAAATGATATTTCATTCTTAGTTAATATATCATCTGTAAGCCATCCTATTGCTTTTGGTGTCATTTGAGCAAGTGCAGCAGAAACTATCATTATAATAATTATTAAAATAAATCTTAATTTCTGTTTTGTATCTAACAATTTATGTATTTTCTTCAATACTTTTATTAAATTATTCCTTTTCATAACAACTCCCCCTTTCAAATCTCTTTAATTATAACATATTTTTATTAAATTTTCCATTCAGCCTAAAATACACATATCATTGGGACAGTGTACATTTTTATAAAAAAACTTATTTTTCAATACTTTTCTCCAACATGGTGAATTTTAGATAAGTTTTAGATAAACTAAGAACTTATCTAAAAGCTTATCTAATTAAAAACTGGTATTAAAAAAAGCCCGTAAATACGAGCTTAAAACTACTTACCACAACATTGTTTATATTTCTTACCACTGCCACAAGGTAATCAAAATCTAGTATATATAGTACTATGCGATACATATAGTATCATACATTTTTCTAGATATTACAAGGTCTGGGACAATTTGGTATATATAGTACATATAGTATTATAAGTACTATGCGTTCTCGGGTGTTTGCACACAAATTACACACATTATATCATCAACATTCGTTCTCTAAATTCATTATATCATTAAATTTCATACAAATATATATTTTCTTTATAACATTCATCGAATATATTCCAATTTTCTTGTTTTATAAATTTCCCAGCTAAATGTTTATAGAATTCATTTGAAGAATTGCCATCAAGACATCCTATGACAACTTTATTAAATCCTTTTTCCTTTAATTTAGAAAATGCGACATTAATTAATGCCTTGCCATAACCTTTTCCTTTAGCAGAAGATAAAAGATATAATAATTGAACTTCTCCATATCCTATAAAATCATCTCTCTCTGATTCTTTTATTTTTAAAATGCCAACTATTTTTTTATTTTCTTCTAATACATAATGATAATCATCTTGTTTAAAGTTTTTTATTTCATTCTTTATTCTTTCAGCTTTATTAGAAGAAATATTTTCTAACAATTTATCAGATACTATCCCTTTCAAGTTATCATTCCAACTAGAAATATTTACATTAATCCAATCTTCACAATCTTTCAACTCTTTTTTTCTAATAATATATTCCATTATCACACCTCTTATCTTTTTCTTATTTCTTCTTTAATAAATTTTATGAATTCATCAATAGACATTGAATAAGTTTCTTCACTTCCATATTTACGATAACTAATTAAATTATTATCTCTTTCATTATCTCCTATGATAAGTGTAATTGGATTTTTCATAACATTACTTTGTCTAATCTTTTTACCCATATTTTCTTTTGAATTATCATATTCTACTCTAATATCGTCGCTTAATAACAAATCATAAATTTTCTTACAATATTCATCATGGTATTTAATATTAACCGGAATAATGTTTACTTGTACTGGAGATAACCATATTGGAAGTACTCCCTTAAATTGTTCAAGCAATAACATTATAAATCTTTCATAAGAACCAAGCACTGCTCTATGTACCATAACTGGAACTTGTTTTTCTCCATTTTCATCTACATAAGATAATCCAAATCTTTTAGGCATCGCAAAGTCTAATTGTACTGTTGGTATTTGTATTTCTCTTCCTAACTCATCTTTAAACATGAAGTCAATCTTAGGGCCATAAAGTGCTGCTTCCCCTTCACATCTTTTAGCATTTAATCCTAATTCTTCACAGATTTCTGCAAGCATATTTTCACAAATATCCCAATCTTCTTGACTACCAATATATTTACCAGGATGTTCATAATCTCTTACTGATAATGATACCCAGAATACATCATATAATCCCATATTAGAATAGAAATCTTTTATTAAATTACACATATTCATTACTTCTTGTTTTACTTGTTCACGAGTGCAGAAAGAATGACCATCTTCAACAGTAATAGCATATACTCTCGATAATCCTCCTACTGCTCCTTGTAATTCTGCTCTATATTGTTTATCTGATTCCATATATCTAATTGGTAAATCTCTATAACTACGAAGTTTAGAAGCATATATTTGAGTATGATGTGGACATTGTACTGGTTTTAGTACATATTTGTGCCCTTTTGGTGATTCTACTCTAAACAGCTCATCATTAAATTTCATAGCATGTCCTGAAGTTTCAAATAATGAAATATCTGCTAGAGATGGACAACTAACTTTTTGGAAGCCATATCTTCTACATACTCTTTCTATTTCTTTTTGCAATTCATCTTTTACAATAGTTCCTCTTGGAGTATACAAAGGCAACCCTGCTCCTACATAATCAGAAAAACAAAATAAATCTAAATCTTTTCCTATTTTTCTATGATCTCTTTCTTTTAATTCCTCTAAGAATGCTAAAAATTTATCTAAATCTTCTTTGCTTTCAAAAGCTCTTCCTGAAATTCTATCTATCATTTCATTATTAGCATCTCCATTATAGTAAACACCACTAATCCTAAGTAGCTTAACAAAACAATTATTATCTAATTTATTTATTTCTTTTTCTAAATATACAAAATCATTTTCACTTATCTTTTCATCAATTTTAAATTCATAATAAAATTCTTCTTCATTAAATACTTTATTATCTAATTTTACATTTTTATAATTATCTTTTATTATTTGTTCTAACAATAGAACTGCTTTTTCATTTGTCATTTTCTTACCTTCTTTCTTATTATTCACTTTTTGATTAGGAGTATTTCGTATCACTTTCCGTTTCCGTCATTAAAATCTCCTCCTTTAAAAACAAAAAGAATGATACCGTTATAGGAGTCTATAAGACGGTACCATCCTTACTTTTACTTAATTTATATAACCGATATTCTCGGGCAATCCATTTCTGGAGCAACATAATAGGTAGTAATTATTAAGTTTATTATTATCTTTCACCAACCGATAACTCTCTAAAAAATAAATTATTAATAATCGTGTCCTATATCATAGTATTTATCTATTTATATTATATCATATTTTTTACTTTTAATTAATCAAATTAAAAAGCCTATTGCATTGATTGTAATAGACTCTTAACTTGAATATTATTTGTATAATATATTTATTAAAGAATGCTAAAACAACCAATATTAACTATTGATTTTGTTGTTGTTATAGTAGTTATAGTTGTTAATTGATTGTTTAACATATTAATCTCTCCCTTTCAAAAAGTGATTATAGAATAACACTAATTGTCATTTTTGTCAAATTTTTATAAATTTGGGTATTCATCAATGTCCCTTTCTAAAAACTTAATGAACTTCTTTGGATTATCTTTATAAATATAATTAGGATTAATTTGAATAAACTTTTCATAATCTTCTCTATACCACCAAAGAGGATATTCATTCGGACCATTATCACCATAATCATATTCTTCTGTTTCTTGAACATAATCAGCTATCCACCCACAATAAAAGCACTGTTCGTACCATCTATTAATAGAATTTCTGCCACAACAAGAACAAACATTTTTTTCCTCATCTATTATAGTCTTTTTTATAATTTTCCTTATTGGACCAGTCCTATTTCTATTTTCTGCCCAATTGTAATTAGGGTCTTTTTCTAATTTTTCAAAATATTGGCTTCTATATTCTTGTAATGACATCCCATTATCCTCGTTTACCTCGTTTTCATCCTCATTTTTGAAATAAGAATTCCACCACCCACATTTAGAACAGATTTTTTGTATTATTCCTATAGTCTTATTTTTACAACATTCACACTCTTCATCATGAAAAAATGTTCTAGCACCATATTCATAAGCCTTACTTTTGTCATGTCCAAAATAATATTCATAATCATCTTCATTTCTTATATAATGAATATATTTTTTTGCAAAATTTTCAGCTTCTTTATTCCTATACATCTTTGCATATTTTACAACTAATTCTTCATCTAAACTATCACTAATTCTTAGAAAATTATCATATACCTCTTTATAATATTCTTGATTAAATCTTTTTTTATTTCTAATTAATTCTACTAATAAACGTTCTCTACTAAAAACATTAACTTCTAAACCATCCTTTATATAATGTATAGAATTATCATCTAATCTTGTATTGGAGTAAAAAAATTGTTCCACATTAGACATATGAATTCTAGTAAAATTTCTTCTAGTTCCTACTGTTATTTTATTTGGTTTATATTCACTTAATTCATAATAATAGAAAGCGCTTTCTAATGTTAGTATACAGCCAGGATATTTTTTAAACAAAATTACTAGTTCGTCAACATTCTTTGTATCCGAGTATAGTCCTTTTGCAATTTTAAATAATTTCTTTCTTGTTATCTGAACTTCGATGTTATATTGATTTTTAAATTTTTCTTTTACTTCTTTATAATTATAAACATTCATAAGAACATTATATCACATGTGAATAATTAGTTAAATAGATTTAATTAAAAAAGCCTTATTATATAGACTTTATTCTAATATTTAGGTATAATTTATACGTGGTCTTTTTGTGGCCGTTTTTTATATTTGACTAAAAACCGCGTTTTTTACGTGGTTTTTTTGTGCCTAAATTTAGAAACGAGGGATTATATGCTCTACCTAAATGAAGGTATACAGTATGGATATGATATTCAATATCAATATAAAAAAAGAACGTATACCTTACCTGCAAATACTAAAATTTATAAAGTTTCAATATTTGCAGGAGGGGATATTGCGCCCAAATTTAGGGAAGCTCACAATTATGTAAAAAAATATGGTGGTAAAGAAAACGAATGGTACAAAGTTAAAGGTTTTTGTTATGTTAATGATCATCTGTTGGAAATACATTGGGTTGAACATCAAAAATATGGAAGATTTCGTGGCAAAGTCAAAGATGTTTTAAATAAAGGAAGTTGCAAAAATAAAAGGCTACTTTCTTTTTTATTGTCAAAAAATATATTTGATAGTATTTAAAAAGCCAGCATAATTACTGACTTTTTTGTTTACATAGCTTAAATCCTTATAAATTAAGGATTTATATAAAATGTGTGCATAGTTTTTTTATTTATGAACACATTTTGCACACAAAATTGCATTTTTGGACAAAAATTGGCCATTTTTATCAATTCTTTAATTTTTCTAAATCTCGAAAATCCTTGTAAAATAAGCTATTTTCCACAACATTGTTTATATTTCTTACCACTGCCACATGGACAAGGATCATTTCTTCCAATTTTTTCTTTCTTAACAGTTCTACCCTTTCTAGTAGTATCATTATCATTAGTAGATTTATTTTTTACAACTTCTTTTCTCTCAATATTTTGTCTAATTTCAGCCTTTAACAAATACAAAGTAACATACTTATCAATATTTTCAAGCATATCATCAAAAAGTTCAAAACCTTCTTGAGTGTAAGCCCTTAAAGGATTATCTTGAGCATATTGTCTTAAGAAAATACCTTCTTTTAAATGAGCCATAGTATTAATTTGTTCCATCCAGTACTTATCAATTACATTAAGACTAATAACCTTTTCAAACTCATTAGTAACTTCCTCTGGAATTTCTTTTATCTTTTCTTCATATTCAGAAGTAATAAGTCCAGTAATACCATCAATTATTTCATCTACAGACTTATTCTCAAAGAATTTTTCATCAATTTTCTTTCTTAAAAGATTAGAATTAAAGTATTCAATAATGTCCTTAACATCTTCTTCTCCTAAATGTTCTGAATCATCTAAATGAGACTCAATTATATCCGCAACATGATTATACATAGATTTAAGAATTTCTTCATGAATAGATTCACTATCTAAAATATTATTTCTCTTTCCATAAATAAGTTCCCTTTGTTTATTCATAACATCATCATATTGAAGCACAGACTTTCTCATATCATAGTTATTACCTTCAACACGTTTTTGAGCAGAAGCAACAGACCTACTAAACATTTTACTTCTAATAACCATACCATCATCTATACCAGTACTTTGTAAAATATTCTTAATCTTTTCAGACCCAAAACGAATCATAAGTTCATCATCCATAGCAATATAAAATTGTGTAAATCCAGGATCTCCTTGACGTCCAGAACGACCACGAAGTTGGTTATCAATACGACGAGATTCATGTCTTTCAGTACCTATAACACATAAACCACCAAGTTCCTTAACACCTTCACCAAGCTTAATATCTGTTCCACGCCCAGCCATATTTGTCGCTATAGTAACAGAACCCTTTTCTCCAGCTTTAGCAATAATTTCAGCTTCACGAGCATGATTCTTAGCATTAAGCACTTCATGAGGAATACCACGTTTCTTAAGCAAGTTACTAATTTCCTCACTAGTTTCAATAGCAATAGTACCAACTAATACTGGTTGACCTTTTTCATGCCTTTCAGCAATCTCATCAATAATAGCTTTAAATTTAGACTTTTTACTAGCATATATAAGATCAGCCATATCCTCACGAATAACAGGTTTGTTAGTAGGAATAGCAATAACATACATATTATAAATTTCTCTAAATTCTTCCTCTTCAGTCTTAGCAGTACCAGTCATCCCAGAAAGTTTATTATACATTCTAAATAAATTTTGGAAAGTAATAGTAGCAAGAGTCTTAGTTTCTTGTTGAATTTCTACACCTTCTTTAGCCTCAATCGCTTGATGAAGGCCATCACTAAAAGCACGTCCTGGCATTAAACGTCCAGTAAATTGATCAACAATTACAATCTTTCCATCCTTAACAACATAATCTACATCATTTTTTTGTGAATAATTAGCATGTAAAGCCTGATTAATAAAATGTACCAAAGTCGAATTATTAACATCATATAAATTATCAACCTTAAAATACTTTTCAGCTTTTTTCATACCTTCCTCAGATAAATTACTTCTCTTAAGCTTAGCATCATATACAATATCAGTATCATAATTCAAACTCTTAGCAAACCTATCTGCATCAATATATAAATTTTTATTTTCAAGAAATCCTCCAGAAATAATTAATGGAGTACGAGCTTCATCAATTAAAATAGAATCCACTTCATCCACTATTGCATAATTAAGACCACGTTGTTGAACCCTATCTTCCTTACGAATAGCCATATTATCACGAAGATAATCAAAACCAATTTCATTATTTGTAGAATATAAAATATCTTTATCATATTCAGCACGTTTTTCACTAGGACTTAAATCTCTCAAATTAAGGCCTACACTAAGTCCCAAAAACTCATGAATTTGACCCATCCATTTAGAATCACGTTCAGCAAGATATTCATTAACTGTTACAATATGAACACCTTGTCCCTCTAAAGCATTAAGGTAAGCAGGCATAACAGAAGTAAGAGTCTTACCTTCACCTGTTTTCATTTCAGCAATATTACCATAATGAAGAGCAAGACCACCAATAAGTTGCACTTTATAAGGCTTTTCATTTATAACACGATAACAAGCTTCTCTAGCCGTAGCAAAAGCTTCAACTAAAATATCATCAAAATCTTCTCCATTAGCTAATCTATTCTTAAACTCCTCAGTTTTACTTTTAAGTTCATCGTCACTTAACTTACTATATTCATCATCAAGTTCCAATATCTTATCAGCAATTTTATCAAATCTTCTAAGTTCCTTTTCATCAAAATCAAACATCTTTCTAAAAAGTGACATATTACCATCTCCTCAACTTAATATTTTACCATTAAATATATAAAAATAAAAGAAAAATACTTAATTTCACACAGTTTTTACAAAAAAATAAACGAGTTACAAAGAACTCGTACTATAAACTAAGATATTTCATAACTACTAAACTAATTGTAATAACAAGTACAACAAGTATAGCAGTATATATAAGAACTAATGTCTGAGTAGAACCACTTTGACTATCCCCAATGCCTCCAGAATACCCACCATGATAATATCCATTATTAGTAATATCATCATTTCTTGGAATATAAGTATCATGAGAATTAGGTTTAGTCAAAACTCTTTGATAACCTCTAGATTGCCCTTCAGAACCTCCATAAGTATTACTACTACTACTATAATCACTAATAGTATCATTATTAGCAAAACCCGGCGCAACATAAGTAGAATATGAACTAGAATCACCATTAATAGTTCTTAAACTATCTTTGGAAGCAGATTGAATATCCAAATATTCCTTTAAAGGTCCTATCATTTCACTCTCGACTTCTTTAGCTGCTTTAGTAGCTAAATTCTTATAAGTATCTTCATAACTACCAAAAGTTCCTCTATTAGGCATTATAATCACCACCTAAAACCATATTATCCGTTCTTTTCAAAATTATTCTTTTTATTTTTTTCATTTGTTCCACAGGTAAATCATAAACCTTAAAAACATCATCAATTTGTCTATTAACATCATCAATAAAATTAGTCTTATAATAATCAGAAAAAGAAGTCTCATAATCCATTCTTCTAAAAACACCAACAAAAAAATCTTGAAGCCAATTAGGCACCATACTCATATAATAATCAAAGTTTTCCAAAACATTTATATCACTAACAACAGCACTACCATCCTCATTACAGTACCAACCAAGTATCATAAGAGCTAGAGACACTCTTTTATGTTCATTTGAACTCTTTCTATCGGCCATAAGACTAATACCTGTATTAATACCCGCAACAGTCTTATCCATATCACCAAAATTATTAAACAAACTATCAGGAAGAACTATTTCTCCATTACTAGTATTTATCTTAATTTCATCTAAATTAATTCTAATGATACTACGATTATCATTATCGATGGCTTCCGATACTTTTTTCATAAGACGACAAAAAGTATGAATTTTAACATTATCAAATTCACTTCTTCTATCAATAAATTGTCTAAGCGAAATTACATTATCATTCATGTCGCAAACCACCTATCATAGGGACATTATAACATAAGTTAAGAAAATAAAAAATATTTTTCCATCTTTTTCCTTATTTTTAGTAAAGTATTGTCAACTTTTTTCTTATTAACATCCAATAAATCTGCAATCTCTCCATATGAAAAGCTATTATATCTAAGTTCAAAAACTTGCATATCAAAAAAAGATAAACTATACTTAAAATCAATAATTTTTCTTTGATAATCATAATCATTATACTCATCATATATATTAACATCAGAAACAAATTCATTAAAATTCTCATAATCTTCATTATCCATATAACTAAAACATTCAAGTTTTTTATTATAATTTCTAGTAAAATTAAACATAGCACCCCTCAAACAAATCAAAAGATAAGAATAAAAAAGAACATCACTATTATAATCATACTTATCAATAACTTTACAAAAAGTAATTCTACAATGTTGCATTAAATCTTCAAAATCTACACCTTTACTAACATATTTCTTAGCAAAAGAATAAGAAAGCTTTTTAAAAAGCGGTTCATACTTCTTCATAAGAACTGCTAAAGCTTCCTCATTATCGCACACCATATAAATAAGTTCAAAATCATTATAATTCATATACCCTCCTACAAGCTTCTTTGTCTAACCACCTCATAAATAATTACACCAGCAGCAACAGAAGCATTTAAACTTTCCATTTTATCACTCATAGGAATAGAAATAACATAATCCGATGACTTTTTAACAAGTTCACTAACACCTTTACCTTCATTTCCAATAACAACAGCAACATTGCCATCATAACTAACATCAGAATAATTTTGCCCATCCATATCACTAGAATATATCCAATAATTTTTATCTTTCAAATATTTAATAGTATGATTAAGATTAGTAACCATACATATCTTCATATTTAATGCTCCCCCTACACTTGTTTTCATAACTGTAGAATTAACACTTACACTACGATCTTTAGGTATAATAATACCATCAACACCAGCAGCAAGACAAGTCCTAATTATAGCACCAAAATTATGAGTATCTTCTAAATGATCAAGTATCACAATAAAACCATTATCAGAAATTATATCATCAAGATCAGCATATTTATACTCTCCTACATCAATAATTATACCTTGATGGTTTTCTTTTGCAAGTTCATCAAGCTCAAATTTAGTACAAAAATGAGGCTTTAAATTTAACTTTTCAATTAAAGAAATAATATATTTATCACTAAAATTCCTATCCAAATATAAAGATTTAACCTTTTTATATTTTTTTAAATATTCGAAACAACTATTCTTACCATATATTAACATACTAATTACTTCCTTCTATATCTACAATATAATTAAATATTTCATTAAGACGATCTCTATCATTAACATATAAATATCCAACAAGTATCTCAAACGCAGTAGAATACTTATATGTAACAGCATCACAATTTTTCGGACTTTTATGTGTTTTTAAATTACGACCACGTCGCACAATATCAATTTCGTCTTCACTTAAAATACCATTTTCTATTAAACATTTAACAAAATATCCCTGTCTCTTAGCAGTAACAAACGAAAGTGTACACTTTTGTAAATCATTAAGTTTAACAATATTCTTAGAGATAATATACTCCCTAACCATAAGTTCAAAAACAGCATCTCCTAAAAAAGACAGTTGATAAAGACTCACTAATCTCTATCTCCTGCCACCATAATTAAAAGTCTAAAAATTTCTAGAAGAGTTGTAGCAAGCCCAGCTACATAAGTAAGTGCCGCAGCAAATAATACCTTAGAAGCGCCCCTAAGTCCTGAAGCATCGATAAGACCATACTTCTCTAAATTAGCCATTCCTTTACGAGAAGCATCAAACTCAACAGGTAAAGTAACAAGTTGAAAAAGCAATATAACAAAGAGCATTCCTATACCAATATAAACTAAATCAAAAAGTCCAAATATAAGCCCAATAATAATAGCAATATATCCAAATTTAGAGCTAATATTAACAAGAGGAAATATAAACTTCCTAATTTTCATAAAGAAATTACCTTCTTTATATTGAATAGCATGTCCAACTTCATGAGCAGCAATAGCAGCGCTACTAACAGAATTACCATTATAAACAGCACTAGAAAGCCTAACAACATTAGCTCCTGGATCAAAATGATCTGATAAAATACCCTTAGTTTCAACAACATAAACATTATCAAGACCATTAGCCTTAAGTATTTTTTGAGCCACCTCAAGCCCACTAAGTTCTTTACCATTTTCAATCTTTAAATATTTATTATATCTACAATTAATAAATATTTGAGCACCAACTGTAATAGCAAAAGAAATAATTATTAACACATATACAATATCCATAAATACCTCCTACATAACCTCATAAACTGTTCCATTCTTAGTATCAATAAGCTTAATACCTAAAGAATAAAGTTCATCACGTATTTCATCTGCAACAGAATAATTCTTATTCTCTTTAGCAACCCTTCTCTCCTCAATTTTAGAAAGAATAAAGTCCTCAGAAACATCAGTAGACTTATCCTCATAATTAAATAAATCAAGTCCAAGAACCTCATCAAATCTACCAATTAAATACCTCTTAGAAGCACCATTTAAGTTTTCATCCTTAATAACATCATAAAGACAAGTAATCATCATAGAAGTATTCAAATCATCTCCAATATATTCTTTAAATCTAGAAATATAATTATCAGTTAAAGAAACAACACCTTCATCATCAATTAAAGAAATTCTCTTCTTTAGCTTATTATAACTATTATTAAAACTATCCAAAGTTTCATATGAAAATAAAAGTTGCTTTCTATAGTGAGAAGATAAACAAAATAACCTATAAGCAAGAGGATTATATCCTTTATCAACTAAAGAAGATACAGTTAAAAACTCTCCCTTACTTTTACTCATCTTACCAGTATTATCATTTAAATGTTCTGAATGAAACCAGTACTTACACCATTTATGCCCTAAATAAGCCTCACTTTGAGCAATTTCATTAGTATGATGAGGAAATATATTATCAACACCACCACAGTGAATATCTAAGTTCTCCCCTAAATATTTAAGTGAAATACAAGAGCATTCAATATGCCAACCAGGATAACCAACTCCCCAAGGAGAATCCCATTTAAGTTCCTGATTATCAAATTTAGACTTAGTAAACCAAAGAACAAAATCAGTCTTGTTCTTTTTATTAACATCAAAAGTTACATTATCACGAACACCAACAAGTAAATTATCATCAGTATGATTAGTAAGAACATAATAATCAGTAAGCTTAGAAGTATCAAAATATATATTACCTCCAGCTTTATAAGCAAAACCTTTATTAAGAAGAATTTCTATCATACTTATATACTCAGAAATCATAGTAGTAGCCGGAACAATAATATCAGGCTTTCTAATATTTAGATCTGCACAATCCTTAAAAAAAGCATCAGTATAAAATTTAGCAATATCCATAACAGATTTATGTTCTCTCTTAGCACCAAGAAGCATCTTATCATCACCATCATCAGAATCATTTGATAAATGTCCCACATCCGTTATGTTCATAACTCTTTTTACATCATAACCTAAAAACTTAAAAGACTTCTCTAATACATCTTCCATTATATAAGTTCTAAGATTACCAATATGAGCATAATGATAAACAGTAGGACCACAAGTATACATCCTAATCAAACCATCTTCATTTGGTACAAACTCTTCAATCTTTCTAGAAAGTGTATTATATAATTTCAAACAACATCAATTCCTTTCCAATCTATCTAAAACCGCTTCTTTTCCAATTAAATAAATAGTATCAGCAAGTTCAGGACCATGCATAATTCCTGAAGTCTTAATTCTAATAGGCATATAAAGCATTTTTCCTTTAACACCAGTTTTCTCCTTAGTATTATTTATAGCAAGCGATATAGAAGAAACACTCCAATCATCCATAACAGAAACTTCTTTCTTAAACGTAGAAATAACCTTTTGTGCATCTTCCTCCAAAAGAATATCATTACACTCAGAAGAAATATCAAAATTATCTTCAAAGAAAAGTTTAACCTCATCTACTATTTGCTTACCATAACTAATATGATTTTGATAAATACTAACTAAATGTCTAATCCATTCATCGCTTTTATCACTCACATCATATACATCCTTTAAAAACGGAAGAACCAAAGACATATAATCATCCAAAGACATACTCTTAATATACTTAGCATTATACCAATTAAGCTTTTTAACATCATAACTACTAGAAGACTTACTGATCCTTCTAGGATCAAAAGAAGCTATAAGTTCATCTAAACTGAATATTTCCTTATTACTATCAGGGCTCCATCCCAAAAATGCTAAATAATTAACAATAGCCTCAGGTAAATAACCATCATTATATAAATCCATAAATGAAGCATCACCATTACGTTTACTAAGTTTTGTTCCATCTTCTCCTAAAACCATAGCAACATGAACATAAACAGGTTTTTCCCATCCAAAAGCCTCATATAAAAGATTATACTTAGCAGTTTGATCTAAATATTCCTTACCTCTGACAACATGAGTAATATTCATCAAATGATCATCAATAACATTAGCAAAATTATAAGTCGGATAACCATCAGATTTAAGAAGAATTTGGTCTTCCAATACACTATTATCAATAACAACCTTCCCATAAACAAGATCCTCTATAACAGTCTCACCACTCTTAGGCATGGCTTGTCTAATAACATAACTATCTCCACGAGCAAGCCTTTCATCAATTTCATCTTTACTTAAATTTTTACAATGACCATCATACATAAAAGGAACTTTATTTAAATTAGCAATATCACGAAGTTCATTAAGTCTATCTTCAGAACAAAAACAATAATAAGCCTTTCCCATTTCAACAAGTTTATGAGCATACTCTCTATATATATCAAGCCTCTCACTTTGTACATAAGGTCCATACTTACCTTCATTTAAAGGGCCTTCATCAATTTTAAAACCGCAAAGTTTAAGAGTATCATATATAAAATGAGTAGCACCCTCAACCTTTCTATTTTGATCAGTATCCTCTATTCTAAGAATAAAACTACCATTATTTTTCTTAGCAATTAAATACTCATAAATAGCAGTTCTAAGATTACCAATATGCATATACCCAGTAGGACTAGGAGCAAATCTAGTTCTTATCTCTTTCATAAAAATCACCTGTCAGTATTATACCAAAAAAAAGGAATCTATACAACCTTTGTATCAATAATACTATCAATCCTAATCTTACTTTCACCGTCAAAAATCTTATCTACAATAACACTTTCCAGTCTCTCATTAATAATATTATTAAGCCTTCTAGCTCCATATTTTTCATACTCACATAAAGATACAAGTTCCAAAACTAATTTATTAGAAAAAGAACAAACAATTCCTTTTTTCTTATATCTAAATCTAATCTTAGATAAACAATTATTAACAAGCTTTTTGCAAACATCAAAATCAATACTATTAAATTTTATAATAGAACCTATTCTATTAACAAATTCCACTCCAAAAAACTTATTAATATCTTCATAGCAAACCCCACTATCAAAACCAATACTATTCTTAGCACACCCTAGATTAGAAGTCATAATAATACTAGTATTAGAAAAGTTAATAACCTCCCCCTTACTATTTTTACAACTACCCTCATCAAGTATTTGCAAAAACAAATTAATAACCTCACGACTAGCCTTCTCAATTTCATCAAGAATAATCAAAGAATACGGATTGTCCTTAACTTGTTCAAAAACATTTTTATTATCATTATAGCCAACATACCCAGGAGGACTACCAATCATTTTACTAATAGAATGCCCCTCCCTAAATTCACTCATATCAACTCTAATAACATTATCTCCATAAAAATACTTACCATAATTTTTAGCAAGCAAAGTTTTACCAACACCAGTAGGTCCTAAAAATAAAAACGAAATAGGCTTAGAACTATTTGAAACAAACTTGCTCTTTCTAAAAACATCACAAACAGTAGTTATAGCCTCATTTTGCCCTAAAATAATCTTATTAGTATCAGAAATAAACTTATCATAAAACCTAGCAGAATCATTAAATAAAGGTATCTTACTCATTTCTCCAATTATCTTAACAACATCATTAACCTTAATCTTTTTATAACCTCTATTAATATCTTTAAACTCAAGCCTATTCTTCTTATCCTCTAAAATCATTTCCGTTTTTTTATATAAAAAAGCCTCATCAAATCTATTAGCAATAATAGATTCATTCTTAAGAGATTTTACCTCAGTAAGTTTATTAGAAATATCCTTAATATTGTCCTTCTTATAAACAGAAACAGACATGCGAGAACAAACTTCATCCATAACATCTATAGCCTTGTCAGGCATTTTTCTATTATAAATATACTTATCAGATAAATATACTATTTTCTCAATAACCTCATCACTAATAATAACTCTATGATAACTCTCATAAATCGGTCTAAGTTTTTTTAAAATATCTACAGTCAAAGACAAAGAAGGTTCTTCGATTAAAACAGTTTGAAACCTCCTAGAAAGTGCCTTATCCCCCTCAATAAATTCTTTATACTCAGAAGTAGTAGTAGCACCAATAATTTTAATCTTTCCTCTCGCAAGAGCAGGTTTTAAAATATTACTAGCATCAATAGCACCCTCCGCTCCACCTGCACCAACTAAAGTATGGATTTCATCAATAAACAAAATAATCTCATCATTGTCTTCAAGTTCACGAATAATTTTCTCAAGTCTTTCTTCAAATTCGCCACGATACTTAGTACCCGCAACCAAACTAGCCATAGATACAGAAACAATCCTCTTACCAATAAGCTTATTAGGAACATCAGATAAACTAAGCATCCTAGCAAGTTCCTCAACAATCGCAGTTTTTCCAACACCAGCCTCACCCAAAAGCAAAGGATTATTTTTAGTACGTCTAGATAAAATTTCTAAAATCCTAGATATCTCCTTATCACGCCCTACAACAGGATCACTACCCTCATTAATACTCTTTTTATTAAGATCAATACCATAACTATCCACAGCAAATTTAACATTCTTTTCTATTTTATTAACAGATAAATCATCATACAACTCATCAACATCAACATTCATTCCAATTAAAATCCTTATAGCAACACCTTCCCCCTCATCAAAAAAAGCAAGAAACAAATCATAAGTATCAATAAAACTCTTGCCTTTATCATTAGAATCCATAGCAGCAGTCTCTAAAATGTTTCTAAGAAGTGGTGTATACAAATAAAAATCATTACTACTTTTACCAATACCAACAACTTTTATAAGTTCTTCTCTAAACGAATCATAAGTAACACCAAAATTCTTGAATCTATTAACAATATTATAATCACCATATTTAAGAAGAGATAACAACAAATGTTCACTTCCAACATAAGGATGTTTCAAACTAACCATTTCCTTTTGCATATTAATAAGTACTTTTTTTGCTTCTTCATCATATTTTGAAAACATAACAATCCTCCCATTACTATTCTATTCATATAATGAGAAAAAAAAGATATTTTTAATCAACAAAAAAAGACGAATAATCGCCTTTTATAAACTAAACTAAGAACATTACAGTAAATACAATAAATGAAATTACTAATAACATCAAAGCAAGTTTCCAAATAAATTTGAACCATTCAGTATACTTAACATCACTAAGTGAAAGAGATATTAATAAAAGTACACTAGTTGGTGCAACAAGCATAACCAAACTATATAAATTAGTAAACATTACACTTATTATAGAAAGAACTGATTTATCAGAATACACTGATGTAATACTATAAAGAACAGAATATGCTAAATAGTAATAATCAACATAAAATACACTATTTATAATGGTATATATTCCAGAAAGTGCAACATTAAATCCATTTGTAGCATTAAGAAGTAATGTAGTAACTGGAGTAAGTACTGGATTATAGTAAATAAATACAAATAAACTAGAAGCCAATAAAGTAAGTATTGCTGGTACAACAAAAGATTTTATACCATCAACAAATCCTTCAAAACATTCTTCTGCCTTAGTTCTATATACAATAGCAAGAGCTATCATAGCAATAAGAAGAAGCATTGAATATACTTGGAACCTAGCAGGAGTATTCCATAAACCAAACGCATCAACACCACCAAATAGTTTATTTAGTATTTCAAACCCACCAATTTTAAAACCAGTCCAAGATTCATGTGCAGTACCAAACCAATTAGAACCAAAGATACCTTCCCATGATGTAGTACCAAGAATAAATACTAACATTACTAGTCCAATAATGATTAATGCTGGAACAGCAGTACGTTCTTTCTTTTCTTTCTTAGCTTTCTTAGAAGATGAAGCCTTAACAGAAGTCTTAGCCTTTTCTTCTTTCTTAACTTTTTCACTTTTTTTAGCAGATGCTTTAATAGCTACCTTTTTGTTATCAAATTTAAAGTTCTTTTTCTTACAATACATAAGTACAAAGAAAATTAATGATACAACACCTACTACAAAAAAGATTACTTTAGGTATAATTTGATCAAAAGTTTTAAGATTTAAAACAGTGTTATTAATACCATATAAAGTACCAGCAAATGTAGCACCATACATACCAATAATAGTAGCACCTAAAGTAGCACTAAGAGCAACCATTTTGTCATATCCCATTCTAACTATAAGAGCAATTAAAATTGGAAATACAACTAAAAGTCCTAAGTCAAGTCCAGAAACAGATGAAATAAAAGCCATTGCAATAATAACACCAATTAAAACACCTTTTTCTTTTCCCTTAGCTTTAGAAGATAATAATTCCATAACTTTATCATATGCTCCTGTAACTTTAAGAACACCATAAAATGCTCCAACTAGAAGAATATATAATATAACAGTTCCAAATCCAGAAAAAGTCTCTAAAATAACAGATAAAATAGAAACAAATCCTATTTGATAAGAAACGTCACCTTTAGCCCCAGCTATACTATAAATAATAGGTACAATCCAAGACATCAAGATATAAGCTAAAATTACTATTCCTACAGCTTTAAATAAATTGTTCTTTTTCATTTTTTTACCTCCTGATATAATTATTACACTTTTATCAAAAAAAATAAAGAAAAAATACAAAAAATCCCCATTTTTTCAGCATTTTCTCACAAAAAAAGGACTTTTTCAATCCTTTTTCTTCATAGTAGGAAATAATATAACCTCACGAATAGTTTCACAACCAG
Source organism: uncultured Bacilli bacterium (assembly GCA_934101575.1). GTDB lineage: Bacteria > Bacillota_I > Bacilli_A > RF39 > UBA660 > UMGS1449. The sequence continues at coordinate 166,206 of CAKORJ010000002.1, read as the reverse complement.
TAAGCATCATAACAAGTCTATCTATTCCCATACCCATTCCACCAGCAGGTGGCATACCATATTCAAGAGCCTCAACAAAATCTAAATCCATTTCATTAGCTTCATCATTACCTAAATCTTTTTCTTTTACTTGAGCTTCAAATCTTTCATATTGGTCAATTGGATCATTAAGTTCAGTAAAGGCATTAGCATACTCTCCACCAACAATGAAAAGTTCAAATCTTTGAGTAAATCTAGGATCCTTAGGATCTTTTTTAGCAAGAGGACTAATAGAAGTTGGATGACCAATTATAAAGGTAGGTTCAATTATAGTTTCTTCAACATACTTTTCAAAGAAAGCATTTACTATATGTCCATAATCAAAATGATCTTCAACCTCAATATCATGTTCTAAAGCAAGCTTCTTAGCATCCTCAAAACTCATATCATCAAAGAAGTTAATTCCAGTTTGTTCACGAATAGCATCAACCATATGAAGTCTTTTAAACTTAGGTTTTAAACTAATTTCATGCCCACGCCATTTTATATCATAAGTACCAAGAACTTCCATAGCAGCATTGCCAATAATATTTTCAGTAAGTTCCATCATACCATCTAAATCAGAATACGCTTTATAAAGTTCAATAGTAGTAAACTCAGGATTATGATTCTTATCCATACCTTCATTTCTAAAAATTCTACCTATTTCATAAACAGCATCCATTCCACCAACTAATAATCTTTTAAGTGGAAGCTCTGTAGCAATACGAAGATACATATCAATATCTAAAGTATTATGATGAGTAATAAAAGGTCTAGCAGCAGCACCACCTAAAATAGTACCTAAAATAGGAGTTTCAACTTCAGTATACCCAAGCTTATCCAAATAATTTTGAATAGACCTAATAATTTTAGGCCTCATAAATGCAACCTTACGAGATTCTTCATTCATAATTAAATCAACATATCTTCTTCTAAATCTTTCTTCAGTATCAACAAGTCCATGAAATTTTTCAGGAAGTGGACGCAAAGCCTTAACTAAATGCTCATACTTGGTAGCACGAACTGTAAGTTCCCCCATATGAGTTCTCATAATAGTACCAGTAATTCCAACTATATCACCAATATCACTTTTCTTAAAAATCTCATATGAATCTTCCCCAATATTATCAATCTTAACATAAACTTGAATTTGTCCATATTTATCTTGAACATTAATAAATCCTGCTTTACCCTTGCCTCGCTTAGTCATAATACGGCCTGCAATAACAACAGAAACATTTTCATTTTCAAGTTCTTCCACAGTCATTTCACTATACTTATCCTTAATTTCTTTAGAATTAGAAGTTACTTCTATACTATGACCAAAAGGATCAATGCCTATTTCAGCCAAGTTCTTAGCCTTCTCTCTCCTAATTAACTCTTGTTCACTAAATTGTCTCATATCTTTCTCCTCCTTAAATAAAAAAAGTTAATGATAAAAGGGCAAAACGCGGTACCACCTTTCTTATCATTAACTGATATCTCATTAAATATAACGGTTAACCCGGGCAAAAAACCATCTCCACAGTTTTTAATGTTTAAAGGCTATTATTAGGTTTCACCACACCCTAACTCTCTACAAACAGTATCAGTAAACATTTGTGCAAAAAACACCTGCTTCATCAATTCATAGATATAATCTAACACTAAACAAAACGTTTGTCAAGAAAAATTACCTACGTCTAGCAACATTATTAAAATTACCAGAAAATACCTCACCATCAACTTTATGAAGCCCAGAAAGACCAGCATCATCTAAAATACTACTAACAACTAAATTACCACTCACATAATATAAATTCTCAAGACCATTAGAAGACTTCAAATAAGGAGCATCAAAATTTCCCAAGACAATAGCAGGACAATGAAAAGCCGAAGGTAAATATTCATCTGATATATCAATATCACCCAAATATAAATAAATATCTTTACCTAAGTCAGAATAACAATCACCAACAAGTTCAGAAGGACAATTATACATAATAGAATAATCCTTTTTCTTATCTCTGCCTCTCAAAAACTTAGCAATTTCATAATCCTGACCTCTACCAAAACAATTAATTTTGTTATCAATCTCATAAACAAATTTAAGATCATCCAAAGAAAGCTCATCATCACATGATACAATACTATAAAATTTTCTCATGTCATAAAGCATTTTATCAAATTTCTTATCATGAAAAAATTCATTAAGCTTTTCTTCAACCACATCAAAAAATTCAGGTTCAACATTCTGTTCATAATCGCTTGTACCACGAATCTCAGTAATTTCTCCATTTTCCACAACAACAGCAACTCTAGGAGTAGAATAAACATCATTAGAATCCTTAGTAAAATAAATATAAACATCCGAAGAAGCAATATAATCTCTAGCTACAACAGAATCATCAATACACCAAGAAGTATATTTTCCATTAATAGCATCAAACATCTTCTTATAATCAGAACCTTGCTCATAAAACTTCCAAATTCCCATATCAGTATCACTAACATTATTTTTAGTAACTTCTTCACAATTCCACAAATTCCTAGCATATATTTTTCCAAAATTACCATTAGATACTAAACTATCAAGTTCACTATCACTAACAGAATCACCATAAGAATAATAATTCATAATCATATCCATACTCATTTTAAGAGCATTTTCATCGAGTTTAGCAAAAGGACCTACCGTATCCTTAGATCTCTTAGAAAAACTATGCTTAGAATAATCAAAATGACCTAGATTAACCATTCCCTGAAAAACCCAGTATCTAACCCACATAGGATAATTAATATCATCACTCATTAAAAAATCAAGCCACTTATCTAAAGATCTTTTCTGCATACGAATAACTTTATTAACAGTATCCCTTTTAGAATAAGAAATATCCCTATCCTCGCACATTTTCTTTTTACTATCTAAATAACTATTAGGAATATCGTTAGGCTTAATAACATATTTATCATAATATCTATTCTTCAAATATTTAACTGCCCCATGTTTATCTCTAGTAAAAGCTTTCTTAGAACCTTCTAATCTATTCAAATACTTTCTAACAGCCTCAAATTTATTATCAGAAACATTACTAGAATGTTTTACAGAACTTTTATTGTACAGATCCTTATCATAAAGTTTAAGTAAAAATTTCTCTCCCTGATATTTATCCATAATAAGTATCAACCCTCTCTATAATAACCATTATAACATAAAAAAAGAAATACTAAAAATCAAGATCATTCTTCATAGATTCAAGTACTTCAAAAAACTCTTTCTCAGTAGAACACTGAGTAATAATACTTTTATATTTTTTAACACCAGGAATACCTTTAATATACCAAAGAGCATGCATTCTTATTTCCAAAAGTGCAACTTTTTCATTATTATATTTTTTTAAAAGTTCATAATGTTTCTTTATCATATCTATTCTTTCAGTAAAACTAGGTTTAGGTATAACCTCACCATTTTCAAGATATGAAACACATTCTTCAATAAACCACGGGTTTCCCAAAGTAGCACGTCCAATCATAACAGCATCCACGCCTGTTTCATCAAGCATTCTCTTAGCATCATAAATAGTTTTTATATCACCATTTCCAATAACAGGAATATTAACCGCTTCTTTTACTTTTTTTATAATAGACCAATCAGCACTACCACTATATCCTTGAGCTCTAGTTCTACCATGAATAGCAATAGCACTAGCTCCAGCTTCTTCACATTTCTTAGCAACATAACAAGCATTAATATGTTCACTATCCCAACCACTACGAATTTTAACAGTAACAGGAATATTAACCGCTGCAACAACTGCTGAAACAATTTCACCAATCTTATCTGGATCCTTTAAAAGAGCACTGCCAGCCTGGCTCTTTAAAGCTATTTTAGGAACAGGACATCCCATGTTAATATCAATAATATCTGGATGATAATGTTCCTCTATATATTTAGCAGATGATACAAAAGAAGAAATATCATTACCAAAAATTTGAATACTAATAGGACGTTCATTTTCATTAAAATTAATTAAATCAATAGTCTTAGTACTACCATATACTATTCCCATAGAACTAACCATCTCAGAATATATAAGACCTGCCCCCATCTCTTTAATTATAGTCCTAAAACTAATATTAGAAACACCTGCCATAGGAGCAAATACAACTCGATTTTTAATTTCAACATCACCAATTTTAAACACATAACCACCCACCAATTAATTTATGTAAATAATAATAACAAAAATAAACAAAAAGTCAAGAAAAAAGAGGACTAATCCTCCTTATCATCATCTAAAACAACTTCTTTCAAAGCTTCTTTAGTCATCTTAGAATATCCTTTAATACCCTTAGCTTTTGCAAGTTCCTTAAGTTCATTAAGAGAAAACTCCTCAGATTCTTCCTCTTCTTCTTTCATATGACCATTTTCAACTAAATATTCAATTTGCTCCTTAGTAAGAGTTTCATACTTAGCAAGATTAGTAGCAATCAAATCAAGAAGATCTTTATTATCTTTAAGAATTTTTTCAGTCTTAGCATAACATTCATCAATAATTTTTCTTATTTGTTGATCAATTTCAAAAGCAACTTGATCAGAGAAATTACGAGACTTATTATAATCCCTTCCAAGGAACACACTAGATTCACTTTGTTCAAGTTGAACAGGTCCAAGTTCACTCATACCATATTCACATACCATGGCACGTGCAATCTTAGTGGCGCGTTCAATATCATTTTCAGCGCCAGTAGTTATATCGTCAAAAATAAGTTGTTCAGCAACACGTCCAGCTAAAAAAGTACAAATAGTCTCAGTAAGTTCATTCTTAGTAGTATGCATCTTTTCTTCTTCACTTTGAATATTAGTATAACCACCAGCCATACCACGCGGAATAATTGTAACCTTTTGAACAATATTAGAGTTCTCTTGTTTCATACCAGCAACTACATGACCAGCTTCATGGTAAGCAGTGATTTTTTTATCCTTTTCGCTAACTTTTCTACTCTTTTTAGCAGGCCCCATTAAAACACGATCATGAGCTTCATCAATTTCACTCATAGTAATCTCAGTCTTATCACGTCTAACAGCAAGAAGAGCCGCTTCATTAAGTAAATTCTCAAGATCAGCACCACTAAATCCAGAAGTTCTATTAGCAAGATATTTCAAAGTAACGTTCTTAGCCAAAATCTTATTTTTAGCATGTACCTTTAAAATAGCTTCTCTTTCCCCAACATCTGGAAGAGATACAGTAACTTGTCTATCAAATCTACCAGGTCTAAGAAGAGCAGGATCAAGAACATCAGGTCTATTAGTCGCAGCAATAATTATTATACCTTCATTAGCACCAAAACCATCCATTTCAGTAAGAAGTTGATTAAGAGTTTGCTCCCTTTCATCATGGCCTCCACCAAGTCCAGTACCACGTTGACGACCAACAGCATCTATTTCATCTATAAATATTAAACATGGCGCAGTTTGTTTAGCCTGTTTAAACATATCACGAACACGACTAGCACCAACACCTACAAATAGTTCCACAAAATCAGAACCACTTATATAATAAAATGGTACATTAGCCTCACCAGCAACAGCACGAGCAAGTAAAGTTTTACCAGTTCCAGGAGGCCCCACTAAAAGTACACCTTTAGGTATCCTAGCACCAAGTTTTTGAAACTTTTTAGGATTCTTTAAGAAATCAATAAGTTCTTTAACTTCATATTTTTCCTCAACAAGACCAGCAACATTATCAAAAGTAACTTTATCTTTATCAGAATGAAGCTTAGCTTTACTTTTTCCAAAATCAAAAGATTTATTAGCGCCTCCAACTTGTCTAGTCAAGAAGTAAAAAGCAAAACCTACTAAAAGTACAAAAGGCAAGAAATTGATAATAACTTTCCAAATAGAAGTACTTTCAGGATCTTTATTAACATTAACTTTTAAATTTTCACCATCTGCAACCTTAAGTATTTCAGAAACAACACTATCTGAATATGGAATCTTAATATTAAATTGTTCATTTCTTCCATAACCTTCAAGCTTACCAGTTATTTCATACACAGCAGAAGTTTGTTTAGGAGTAAGCGTAAGTTCAGTAACCTTACCACCATTTAAATCTTTCATAAATTCATCATATGTTAAACTATTATCCTTACTACCCAAAGAGTTAAACACTAACAAAACAGCAAGAATAAAGCAAAGAATCAAACCATATGATATAAAATTCTTTTTATTATCTTTTTTAACCATAATTCCTCCTTCTAATAATACCTTAGTATTATATCACATTTTTCATTTTTTTGAACATCAAACTTAGATTTTTTAAGACCAGGAAGCCAAACTATCTTATCAGTAGAATCCACAACAACAGGCCATAAATCTCTCTGACTAATAGGAACTTTACTATCAATAAATATATCTTTTACTTTTTTAGAACCATTAAGACCTTTAACCTTCATTTTATCCCCAGATTTTCTAGTACGCACATGGAGAGGTAACACAACATCCTTACTACTAAGTCTACAATAAAAATTATTATTAACATCTGAACTTTCAATACACTTAATATTCTTACCATTAGGAAGATTAGCATAATCCAAAAGTTCTATTTCATAATTATCAATTTGTTCAGTTTCTCTCTTAAAATAAACCTTATCATAACTCTTAATAACTTTAACAGCATTAGGTAAATAAATAAAACTATTAGCACGATTAGAATATATAAGAGATTTAATCAAATCAACATGAACATCCGAAATAAGAATCATATCATCTTCATAATAAGATTCAAGAAGCCTATTTATGAACTTATTCTGAATAACATTATCAAGTTCTTTAAACTTATTAATTTCAATATATTTATCATTATACAAAGTTTTAGCATACTTATCAGTTTCTACATCTAAATATTCATCACAATCAAACAATAATTCACTATACTTAAGAAATTTTAAATGAACATTAGGATCTTCTTTCTTTAAAAAAGGCAAAACTTCTTTACGGTACCTATTACGAGTATATTTATCAGAAAAATTTGATTTATCTATAACATATTCAACACCATTATCTTTATTATAAGACAATAATTCATCTTTTGTAACATAAATAAGAGGTCTAAGTATAGTATAATCTTCTTTAACAGAAATCTTCTTAAAACCAGCATAACCACTTAAAGTAGACCCACGAGCAATTCTCATAAGAATAGTTTCCATCAAATCATCACCATGATGAGCAGTCATCAAATACTTAGCGCCGTACTTATGAACTAAACTTTCAAAAAAATTATATCTAAAATTTCTAGCTTCATTATGGAAATTATCATCACCATAATTATTGATGATCATTTTTTCAAAAATAACATCTTTCTTTTTACAAAAGTCCTCAAGCCAAACCATTTCATCATCACTTTCCACACGAAGTTTATGATTAACATGGGCACAAACTATAGATAGATTAAACTTTTTTCTTAATTTTAACAAAACGTCCATAAGAGCCATAGAATCAGGGCCTCCAGAACATCCAAGAATAATCACATCATTCTCATTTAAAACCTTTGATAAAAACTTATTAACATTCTTCAATTTTATCACCACTTAAAAAATTATAATACATTATTTTAGCTTAATAATCAATAGAAAAATAATAACATCAAGTTATTATTTCATTCTAATAATATACTCATTATCACCAGAATACAAAAACTTTTCTCTTGCATACTTAGCAACATAAACAGGATCTCTAAGTTTATTAACTTCAGACTTCAAAACATCCTCTTCTTCTTTTAAATCATCAAGTTTAACGGTAAGCTCTTTATTTTCATTTTTCATATTATAAACGTCTTTTAAAATAGAGCCAACAGAGTACAAGATATATGCATTTATACAAAAACATATAACAGTAACTAACATGATTCTTTTAACTCTTTTTCTTTTTAAACGCTTTGAACTTTTTTTTGCCATATATCTCACCACCCTTACACTATCTCATAATAAATATTAACAAAATCTACACAAATTTACAAGTAAGAAGACAAAAAAAGAACATACTTGACACTAAAAATGTCTAAATACATTCAAAGATAAAATAAAACCTAAAATAAAAAATAATAATAAATATAAATGTAAAATGCCTCCATTTATAGCTACCAGTCCTACAAAAAATAAAATTGTCATAACAAAATGAAAAACAATATTAAAAAATAATTTCAATCTAAAATATAAAAAATAAAACTTAAAAAGCTTAAATAAAAAGCAGTAAACAAACCCCCATATAAAACTAAACAAAAAAGAAAAAAGTTGTTCATTAAGTATCATTTAAACAATTTATCAAATAAAGAAGATTTATTTCCTTTTTTTAAATTTTCAAAATATGCAAAACTATCAACATTTCCTTTAATAGAAACTATACCATCTTTAGTATCAAGACGAACAATTTCAAGAGAACTACCCTTAATAACTAAAAATCCCATATTAGTATCAAGTAAAAATTCCTCTTCATCAAAACTTTCAATTTTGTTTACTCCTGTAATATAAACAAGCTTTCTTTCGTTAATGCTAATTCCATGATTATAACTAATATTTTCTGCAAACTTATCCATAATCTTCCTCCTAATAAACTATATGTTGAAAAATAGTTTTTATGAAGGGAAAAGCTGTAATTATTACAGCTTAATTAATTCAAATTAAATCTTTGTTTATCATACAAATAATTACGTTTTACCTCTTCTTGTGTTAAAGCCTTATTATATATTTTTTATTATAAATTGACCCCCAGATAAAACATTTGTTCTTTTCATCAGAATCACTCCTTAGTATTTTATATAATTAATAATACATTAAAAAACTACTTTTTCAAGATAAGCATAAAAAAACACCCTAAGGTGTTAATTCCTATTCTTCCGCAGTTTTATATGCTTCTAAAATAGCTTCTTCAAATAATGTACGTGTTTCAGGATTGATTGGATGTGCTATATCACGATAACTTCCAGTAGCTGTTTTTCTACTAGGCATAGCGATAAATAACCCATTTTCACCTTCAATAATACGAATATCATGAACTGCAAAACAATCATCAATTAAAACTGATGCAATTCCTTTCATACGTGATCCTTCCTTTTCAATCTTACGTACGTTTACTGATGTAATCTTCATCTACAATCCTCCTTTTTAAAAGCAAACTGCTTCTACTACAATTTTATATTATTGAAAAGCTAAAAGTCAATAGATTTATCAATATTTACACTGAAAGTTACGCAAATATAAACAAAATAATCAAATATCAATATCCAAAACTCCAATAAGAACATCAGAATAAGAAAATGATTTAACTATATCACCAGTATCGATAATAAACACAAACTTATAACAAGCAGTAATTTTTCCAGAAAACTCTTCTATTTGATTTCTGCTTCCATTATAACGAAACATTATTTCCTTATTTAAATAAGCACTAACTCTTTTTCTAACAATTTCAATCATCTAGGATACCCCACATACATTGCTCCATTTGTAATAATTCCCCCAATACCATCCTTACCATACTTAGTTCTACTAAGAATATTAATCAAATCAATAGTCTCATTTTTATTAGAAAGACAAACAGAAGAAGCCACAATAGCAGGATCCAGAGCATGAATATTAATCCTTCTAGGACTAGAAGCAAAATTAGCCCCAGCCTTTATTAGTTCCTCATAATCAGACTGACAAGCCCCAGCAATAATAATCAACTTCTCATGATCCTTCTCATACTTCCTAGCAACATTAACAGCTTTTATAAAATTTTTACTATTCTTATAATTCGAAACCTCTTTATAATCAGAAGAACTACTCTCATAATAAGCATCATGTCCAGTAATCACTAAAACATCCGGACGTATTTCCTCTAAATAATCCTTAAGTTTTAAATAAACCTTGTCTTCAGAACAAACAACACCATAACAAACAACATTCATATCTTTATAAAACTTAATACATCTATCAAGATAATCTTTATCCGCATCAATATGAAGTACTTTTCCAGGAAGATAAAAATAATGATCCCTATCAAGATTTAAAAGATCATCCATATTTTTAAACAAAGCCCTATCATCTTTAAAAAGTTCATCTTTACACTCCTCACATAACACCAAATCATCAACATTAGCATCAGCAATAAGTCTAATATTAAGTCCTTCTAATATAACAACATCATTAACAAAATCTTTGATTTTAAAAACCATGTCATTATTATAAGATTTTCTAGTAACATAGTCTCCAATATTAAAAAGCATATAATCAGCCTCCAACTAATTATATGCAAAGTTCATTAGCAATTTCACAAAAAATATCGACACTAAGATTTTCAGCACGAACAGTAAGATCAAAACCATGTCTTGAAAGGACATTAGCAATAGTGTTCAAATCATAACCCTTTAAATTATTTCTAATAGTCTTTCTTTTAAATTTAAAACTATCATAAACCAAATTATAAAAAAACTTCTTATCCTTTACAAAAATCTTATCCTTAGTCATCAAAGAAACTATCATACTATCAACATTTGGTCTAGGATAAAAACTATTCCTACTAACAATAAAATTCTTTTTAACATCAAAATTATAGTTCAAAAAAACAGTAAAAGAGCCATAATCTTTAGATCCAATCTTGGCACAAAATCTATCTCCAACTTCCTTTTGAACCATAATCCTAACAAGTTCAAAAGAAAAATCTAATTCAATAAGTTTTTCAATAATAGGAGTAGTTATATAATAAGGCAAATTTGCTATAACATACAAACTATCATAACTATATTTTTTCAAATCATCTATAATATTACAATCTAAAAAATCTTTAAAAATAATATCAACATTATCATAACACTCAAGATTAGATAAAAGCCTATCTTTAACATCTAAATCTATTTCATATCCTAAAACTTTATCAAACTTTTGACATAAAAATTTAGTAAGCTTTCCATCACCACAACCTATCTCAATAACTAAAGAATTAGGTTTAACATTGATATCTGAAACAATCTTTTTAACAATATTTGTATCAACCAAAAAATTTTGTCCAAATTTCTTTTTAAATTTAAAATCGTACATAAAATCACCAACAATATTTTATCAACAAAAAAGAAATAAAGCAAACATATTAATAAAGAACCTAATTCCACATAAAAAACAATCAAAATTACTTTTTGACTGTTTTTTTAAGATTTTCTTTCTTTTCATTAGATTTTTCTTTTTCTTCCTCAGTATCTTTATCTAAAGAAACATCCTCTTCTTCAACCCTAACACTTTTAGTAGTAACTTCACTTACTAAATTGTTCTTTTTCTTTTTGTTAACAAAATCACATATAATAAGTAATGCATTAGCTCCTGCAAGCATATATAACATAGATTGTATAGCAGATAAATTATCTGAAAAATATGCAGGATTAAATTTAATACCATAACGATGATATAAAATCATATTAGTATCATACATAGATCTAAGACATACAACTATAGTTAAAATAAACACAAGAACAGCAACAAAATTAAACAGTAAATTACTTCCTACGTATTTACTTTTAACAATAAGAGTAATGATAAAAAGAACTAAAACAACACCAAATGGAATAAATACATCAACAGCATCTGTTAAAGGTTTTTCAAGTCTACCATAAGTAACCATAATTCCATAAAATACTAACCCAAATGCCACTATAAATAAAATATATTTGAAAAATCCAAATAATTTACATAAAATATCTTTCATTAGCTATTACCTCCATATTCTCCTACATACCAATTTGCCACATCCTCAAGAAGTAAAGCCATTACCTTATAATTATCAATAGTAAGATTAAGCTCATTCTCAACCTTATTGTAAATAGTACCTCTAGTAACATCAGTAACAAATCCATAAGAACTATTACCAAGTCCAGCTTCTGTTAAATTTTTAGCTCCATCAAGAATTATATCAGACTTAGTATCAATAAGTTTCTTAGTTTTAACAAATGATTTATTAACACTTTTTTCACCATTAATAGTACTAATATTATATGGTAATCCAAATATACACTTATTATTATATTCCTTCAAAATTTCATTATTAGCATTATAAATATCTACAGCAGTAACACCTCTTTTTCCTTCTAACTTAAGATAAGTACTCTTAGCAAGAGATTCAGTACAACTACTATAATATTCATATATAGGTTTAGCAGTAGTAACATACTTAGGGTCTTTATAATTAACAGATTTCATCTTTTTATCTACCCTTTTCATAATTTTTTTATACTCATTGTAATTAGCATTATTACCTAAATCAGCATCATAAGAGTAAGATACTTCCTTATAATGATAAAAATTAGAAATTAGCAAAAATGACACAAGAGCCAAACATATCACAAGCACACAATTAGCAAGCAATGACATAAATTCAGTAAAAAATTCTTTCATATTATCCTCCTACACATTAACATTTATTTTAAATTTAAAGCCAAGCTTTTTATCAAGATCAAAACTCCAAAGCTTAATAATATATTTATCAGTACTATCACTTGGTATAGCAATAGCAAATAAATTATTATTTTCAGAATTAAATAAATTTCCTTCCTTAATAACTTGCTCATCCTTATAAAGTTTATAATTTATCTTAGACATATCAACATCATCACTACCAAAAGTAGAATTATTAAGAGCTATAGAATACTTCAAACTAATAGGATTATTATTACTAACAGAAAACTCATAAGAAAAAGCAGTTTTTTCATTCCTATATTTAGAAAATGAATCTATCGTTCCACCATAACTTCCGCTAGAATGAGTTACAAACAAATCATATTTTTGTACTTTGGTATTGTTCTGTTCAGCTTTAAGTTCTTTATCCATATATACAAAACCCATAATAGCCGAAATAATAGAAAGTAAAATCAAAAATATTGCAAGAAATATCAAAAATCTAGTCCTTCGTCTTACCTTTCCATTATCAACATAAATTATATCAGAAGTTCCAAGCTTACTATGTAATTCATCATCCTTTACTTCTTCTTGAAAAACAAGATCATCAGTACTGACTTTAAAATCATTCTTTCTTTGATTCATCATCCACCACCTCTTTTAACTTCTTCCTAGCTTCACTAGTTCTCTCATCATCTTTTATCATCTTTCTACCTCTTTTAGTAGCATTCTTAAATAACTTCAAAATATCATAAATAACAACCCCTAAACAAGGTAAAATAACTGCTACTATCCAACCAGTCTTAGTAACTAAAAACTGTTGAATATAACCTGCTTTTGGTATCTTAATTAAAACCTTTCCTAACACATTTTTACCAGGAATAGCTTCCGAGTCTGCAGTATTATTATTGTCCCCCTTTGTTCTATAAGAATATTCCCCATTTACACTATAAATTTCCTTAACACGATGGGTCACAGTAAGTCCCCCATTTTTCTCGGAAATAAAAGTAATAACATCACCAGTATTATACTTATTATCATCATTTTTATAAGTAATAACTATGTCCCCCGCCTTTATAGTAGGATACATACTTTGAGTAAGAATAGTATAAAAATTAACCTTAACATCACCCAATTTATCATTACTAGCTAGAAAATTAACTCTAATTACATAAAATACAATCAGAATAATTAACATTACTAAAATAACAAATACAGCCGAAGATATAATCTTTAAAATTCTGTTAATAATATCCTTCACACCAACCAATCCTTTCTATAACTATTCATAATGAGCATCTACCACGATCTTACAACCAAACCTTAAAGTCTTAGAAGACACCTCAGCATTAGAAGAAAGCCACATTCTAAACACATAATTACCATTAAAACTCCTAGAAACCCTCTTTTTATAAATAACCTTAGCTCCATTACGATAATCACTATTAGGTAAATCACTAAAATTGTTAACGTTTTTATCAAGTATAGAAACATCTTTACCGTTTTCAGTCAAATAGACTCTAACATCCGAAGGCTTTATAGTATTATTACCCACCGGCACAAGAGATATTTCATACACAATAACACCCTTCTTATTTTTAACACCAGCATTCACATTAAAATCAAAATATTCTTTGTCCCCGCTTAGCCTCATACCAACACTATCCTTAGTAGGATAAACATTTGACATGTTAATATAATTAGATTTTTCATTAAATGAGAAGAAAACAGAAGAAATAGCAGGATTAATAGAAGGCTTACTACTAGGTTTATTATCCTTAGCACCAGTACTTGGTTTATTGACCTTCCCACTATTATCATTCTTATCATTATCTTTATTATTAGGCTTCTTTTCATCAACAGTTACATTTACTCCGACATCAACTAAATTCTTACTACCACCATTAGAATAAGTATTAAAAACAGCAAAAGATATTGATGAAACAAGAAAAATTAAACATATCAAAAACAATAATATCAAAAAAAAGTATCTTTTTTCATCCTTATCATCATCAACAGTTAATATTTCATCAGCAACTTCATCTGCTATAACCCTTTCCTCAAATGGAAACTTTTCCTTATCTTCTTTCATACAATCCACCTACTATTATACTTATACTAATATACTACCACAAAACAATAAAATTTAAAAGAAAAATCAATAAGAAAATTATATATTTACAAAAAAAAGAACTTCCGAAGAAGTATCTTTATTATGCTTGTGCAGCACTAACTGTAAGTTTAAATTTATAAGTTTCAGAAGCTGTAGTTTTCTTATGATTAACACCAGTATCAACTGTTTTAGCATCATCAGTAGGTAAATCATAATCTTCAGAAACATAAGCTAAAACTGTATATTTATCAGATTGTCCACTTGTAGTAAGAGTACCACTAGTAAGAGCATACTTAGTAATTAAACCATTAGTACCAGCTTTATCTTTAAGAGAACCAATAGTTACTCCACCAGTTAAAGCACCAGCATCACTCTTATTACCAACAACTACTGTAGTTCCATCTGATCCTAAAAGTGCAATTTTAACATAATCTTCAGTTAAAGTAGCGCCTTTAGCAGTTTCTTTTACACCTAAATCATATTTAATACTAATACCAGTAGCACTACCCCAATCACCTTTTACAGCGAATGTAGCTTTAGAATCAGTTTGAGCAATTCCTTTAGCATCACTCATAGGATATTTATTGCTAACAGTAAAGTTATTTGCACCTAAAGATGAATCTTCATCCCAAGCTATTGAAACAGATCCAGTAGTGATGACATTTTCCTTAGTACCAGTACCAGTAAATGAATACATCGCAAATGAAACACCAACAACAGCAATAACTAAAACTAAAATACCAACGATTGATAAAATTAGCGTCTTCTTATTGTTATTATTTTCCATATATATCTCCTTTCATAGATTTTAAAATTAAAAATTTATTTCCAATTATTGAATTGGAGTTACAGAAGAATCAACATTAACTTTAGCTTTATAAGTTAAACCTTGTGAAGCTGTTACGTTTTTGTCAACCCACATTCTAAGAACATAACTACTAGATTTAGCAGCTTCCCCAGTCTTAGTATATACATCTTTATCAGTGTGTAATACAAATGAACCAGTACGAGTACCAGTTGCAGCAGTAAGACCACTAACAAGTGTAGGCGCTAATACTTGTGTACCATCTTTAGTTAAATATACTTTAACTTGATTATTAGCAAGTGCATCAGAAGCAACTGTAACAGGTGTTAAAGTAATTGTATAAGGTACAGTTAAAGCATTAGTAGCTTGTGTTGAAACTGTAAAATCAAAAGTATTACCTTCACCAGTTAAAGCTTTACCTGTAGCATCATCAATTGGTAATGCATTAGTAATATTAATAGCATTATCAGATTCAGTATAACTAACCATAATTGTACCAGTAGAAATAGAATTTTCACCAGTATCAAATGTAGTAGTATATGCAGCAAATGATATACCGATTACAGCAACTACTAAAATTGCAACTCCTAGAACTGATAATAGTACTTTCTTTTGACTATTTTCTTTCATTTCCATAACTTTCCTCCTTTACTATAACAATAGTACAATATAAAATTTCAAAAATCAATATTCTTTTTCAAATTTCTTCATAAAATTTTCACAAAAAAACAAAAAAAACGCAATTTTATGCGTTTTTAATAACCATATCTAACAATATCAAATGTAACATTGTTTACACTTGACACAGGAGATTTTGACTTTCCACTAACTTTTAAAAGGTCAACCATGTTACCACTAACACCTCTATCAAGCACAATAGCATACATTCCATCAGGATCATATGCCGAAACATTTATTCTTATAATACTACCACAAGGAATAGTAGAACTCATAGCAACAATTCTAAGTTTTCCATACTCCTTATCATTATAATAAATATTACCATTCCTAGCATCTTGACCATTACAACCCAAATGCCCTCCACATTCAGGACAATCTGGTCCATAATGAACAAGCTTACCAATAAAACTAGTTGGATAATATTTAGAATTAGAAACAGCATCTTCAAAACTGCTATACATAACAGGAGACAAAGTCTTTTTATCTAACTTTTGAAAAGAATTTACAAGCTCCTTAGTAGAAACAGTTTTATTAAGATTATTATTAAGAGCTTTACTACTCTTAAATGTTTGATTATCCAAACTAATAATTCCTACAACCCCGGCACAAATAAACACAATACCCATTACATAAAACAAACCAGATATCATCTTAGGTAAAACATTACGTTTTAATTTCCTTTTTACTGCCAAAACGGCCACCTCCAAGTAATTAAATTCTATCACATATGTAAGTCTAAGTCAAACAAAGTACAAGCATTACCAGTAGTTACCATAGCAACTTCTTCCAAAGTAATTCCAAGTAAATCAGAAAGAAAGGAAGCAATATACTTAACATTACAAGGTTCATTCTTCTCACCTCTAAAAGGAGACAAATAAGGAGAATCAGTTTCTAAAACAATCTTATCAAGACCAATTTCTTTAACAATATCCTTAAGTTTACTATTTTTAAAAGTAACAACACCACCTATTCCAAGATAAAATCCCAAAGACAAATATTCTTTAGCAACCTCCAAACTTCCAGAAAAACAATGAATAACACCCCTAACATCATATTTCTTTAATATATTATATGTATCATAAAATGCATCTCTAGTATGAATAACCACCGGAAGATTATATTTAACAGCAATTTCAAGTTGCCTTTCAAAAATTCTAATTTGTTCCTCTCTATCAGCCTTACCATAATGATAATCTAAACCAATTTCACCGATTGCAACCACCTTATCAAGAGAAATCATCTCTTCCAAAAACAAAAAATCATCATCTGTAACATCTTTAGCACAACTAGGATGAAAACCAACACTTAAAAAAACATTACTAAATTTAGACAAAAGATTTTTATTAAGCCTATTATCAAACAAATCACTACCACTAACAATCAAATAATTAACATCGCTTTCTTTAGCTCTCGTAATAACTGAATCTATATCATAATCCTCATTAACTAAATGTAAATGTGTATCAATAAACATAAAATCCCTCCAAAATTATTATAAACCAAATTAAAAAAAGATACAAAATAGTATCTATAACTTCCTATACTTAAAAATATAACATAATAGTATTACACAATATAAAACATTCCATACTGTCAAATCAAATACTATCATAGTTAAAAACAATACTGCTCCTAATACATTAATAACTGCCATATCATCAGTTAACATAAGTAAAGCTCCCTTCTTATTATTTTTAACTGCACTCTAATTATAAAAATAAAAATTAGATAAAACAATAAAAAAAGAGAATAAACATCATTGTTTACACTCATTTTTACTATCAAGATACAATTCTTTGAAATAATACTTCTTGCTTATTCACTGAAAAATCAGATTTATTATCAATAGAACTAAAGAAAGCATCAGAAACTCCAAGTTGTTTAAATATTTTCTCACAAGAACTAGGTATAAATGGTTGAAGCAATATAGAACAAACCCTAACAGCTTCAAGTAAATTATATAAAACAGACTCAAGTCTCTCTAATTTTCCCTCTTTAAATAAAATCCAAGGAGTAGTTTCATCAACATACTTATTACTTCTCCTAAGAACATCAAAAATCAAAATAAGAGCCTCATTAACCTCATATTTATCCATCTTAACCATATACTTATCCTTAAGAGAATTAATACAAGAAACATAATCATTATCCTCATCATAAGAATTTACATTTCTAATCTTACCTTTAAAATATTTATTAGACATAGCAACAGTACGATTAACTAAATTACCTAAAACATTAACAAGATCACCATTAGTCCTAGTGACAAGAGCTTCCTCAGAAAAATTACCATCACTACCAAAAGGAACTTCTCTAAGAGCAAAATATCTAACAGCATCAACACCATACTTTTCAATATATTCTCTAGGATCCTTATAATTACCTAAAGACTTAGAAATTTTGCCACCATTTATAACAAGCCATCCATGACCAAAAACTTGCTTTGGTAAAGGTAAATCAAGAGCCATCAAAATACAAGGCCAAATAATAGCATGAAACCTAACAATTTCCTTTCCTACTAAATGCAAATCACATGGCCAATACTTTTTAAACTTATCATCTAGAATTTCAGGATACCCTAAAGAAGTAATATAGTTTGTAAGAGCATCAAGCCATACATAAACAACATGCTTCTTATCAAAAGGAACAGGAATACCCCAATCAAAACTAGTTCTAGAAACACACAAATCTTGAAGACCAGGCTTTATAAAATTATTAATCATCTCATTTTTTCTAGAAATAGGAAGTAAAAAATTAGGATTTTCATCATAAAATTCAAGAAGTCTATCAGCATATTTAGACAATCTAAAGAAATAAGCCTCTTCCTTTATTAAATGAACATCTCTTCCACAATCAGGACACTTACCATCTATAAGTTGAGATTCAGTCCAAAAAGACTCACAAGGAGTACAATAAAGTCCAGAATATTCACCCTTATAAATATCATCTTGTTCATAAAGCTTCTCAAAAATCTCTTGAACACGTCTAACATGATCCTCATCAGTAGTCCTAATAAAGTAATCATAACTAATACCTAATGAACTCCACAAATCCTTTGCATTAGCAATTATTTCATCAACATACTCCTTAGGAGTAACACCTGCTTCCTTTGCCTTATTCTCAATTTTTTGACCATGTTCATCAGTACCAGTTTGAAAATACACATCATACCCTGCAAGCCTCTTATATCTAGCAATAGCATCAGCAATTACAGTAGTATAACAATGACCAATATGAAAATTAGCACTAGGGTAATATATAGGTGTACTAATATAAAATTTTTTCATAACAATTCCTCCTTAACTAAAAATATGACAAAAAAAAGAAATATTTCTAAGGACGAAATATTTCCGCGGTACCACCTTAATACAAAAAGCAACTCAAAATAATAACGGTTAACACCGGGAATAATCCAGTTCCAGAAATCATACACGAAATAGCATCAAGTACTTATTCACACCAACATAAGCTCTCTTAAACTCTAAACTATTAAAACTTTCCTTCATCACATTTAAATAACAAAAAAATTATATCACAAAATAAAAATCTATTCAACATATTTTCCTAAAAACTTAGCAGCAATCACTCCTGTTTTTAAAGCAAAATCATCTATTTCCTCAGAAACAGAAAATATAATAACTGCTCCCAAAACATCACCACTACTTATTATAGGAGCAATAACATAACTAGCATTTTCATACTCATCATCAATAATACACAATTTAGATATAGATTTAGAACTAACCACTGTCCTCTTTTTAATAATTTCATCAAGTACAAGCGATATTTCTTTATCCAAATACTTCTTTTTTAAATCACTAGAAACCGCAACAATACGACTTCTATCAACAATCATAATACTATTACCAATCTCAGAATAAATAGAATCAACATAATCCTTATAAAAGTCAGGCAAATCACTCAAAGGAGAATGCTTTTTCAAAACAATATTATCACTATTTAAAAATATCTCAACAGACTCTCCATCTTTTATTCTAAGTGTTTTTCTAATCTCTTTAGGAATAACAATTCTACCCAAATCATCAATCCTACGAATAACTCCAGTAGCCTTCATTAAGTAACCTCGCTTTCACTATAATTATTTTTTCCACTTATTCAAAAAATATTCTACTTTTCCAAAACATGTACTATTTACATTATAATATTTATACATATACAAATTGACTGGTAATTTTTGCCAATTTTTGCGTAAAAAAAATAAAAAAAGAGTTATACCAACTCTTCTAATAACTTAATAAAATCAAAAACAACATGTACACTAGAATCCTTATACATAAGTCTAATGCCCAACATATCATTTTTATAAGAAAAAGTAAAATGATTATTAATACTAATACCTTTCACAAATAATTCCTCATAATCAATTTTTTCTGAAGAACTCTTATCAAAAAATACCTCTCTATATTTATTATTATCAAAAACTCTAATAATACCTACCTTATTCACCAAACTTTCAAACAATTGCTCATTCATATAAACAAGTAAATCCTCATCAACAGGACCAAATCTATCCTCAAACTCTTTTTTAACAGAAGTCAAAGACTCAAAAGAATTAATTGAATTAATTTTCTTATGAATTTCAATTTTTACATCTTCATCCAAAACATAACTATCTTTAACATGAGAACAAACATTAATATTAACTAAATCGTCTTCCTCATCACCAACAGGATCCTCACCCTTAAGTCTAAGAACCTCTTCATTAAGCATCTTAAGATACATATCCATACCAACCGTATCAATGAACCCAGCCTGTTCACTACCAAGAATATCACCAGCACCTCTAATGGACAAATCTCTAGTAGCAATAGCAAAACCACTACCAAGTTCAGTAAAATCCTTAATAACTTTAAGACGCTTAATAGCCTGTTCAGTAAGGACTTTTCCCTTTTCATACATCAAATATGCATAAGCAAGTCTATCACTACGACCCACTCTACCACGAATTTGATAAAGTTGACTAAGCCCAAATCTATCAGCATTAAGTACAATTAAACTATTAACATTAGGAATATCAACACCTGTTTCAATAATAGTAGTACATATCAAAACATCAAACTCTCCATTAGTAAAAGAATTCATAACTTGTTCAAAATCATCTTTATTCATTTTACCATGCGCTATTCCAAAACTAACATCAGGAGCAAGAGCTTTAAAAATAGCAAGTTTTCTCTCAATATCATCAACTCTATTATATAAAATATAAACTTGTCCCCCACGACCTACTTCCTTATAAATAATTTCTCTAACAAGCTTCTTATCAAAAGGAACAACATACGTAGCAACAGACTTTCTATTCTTAGGAGGAGTCTCAATCAAAGACATATTTTTAATTCCTAAAACTGCCATTTGCAAAGTCCTAGGAATAGGAGTAGCAGTAAGAGTCAATACATCAACACTTGATTTTATCTCCTTTATCTTTTCCTTATGAGCAACACCAAATCTTTGTTCTTCATCAATAACTAAAAGTCCCAAATCACTAAAAACAACATCATTACTAAGACCACGATGAGTACAGAAAACAATATCAATTGAACCATCAAATAGACCCTTCAATACCTTATTAGTTTCAGAAATAGATACAAATCTATTAAGAACAGCAATATTAACAGGATAATTCTTAAATCGCTCTAAAGCCACTTCATACTGTTGATTACAAAGCAAAGTAGTAGGACATAAATAAAGAACCTGTTTACTATCTAAAACAGCTTTAAACATAGCCCTAAAAGCAACCTCTGTCTTCCCATAACCAACATCACCACATAAAATCCTATCCATAGGAACAGAACTTTCCATATCAGCCTTAATTTCCGAAATTGCCTTAAGTTGATCCGGAGTAGCCTCATACATAAATTCTTCCTCAAACAGCTTTTGAAGAGGTTGATCAGCACTAAAAGCATACCCTTTCTTAAACTGCCTTTCAGCCTGAACCTTAATAAGCCTCTCAGCCTCATACCTAATCTTTTCACGAATTCGTTGTTTAGTTTTAATCCAACTAGTACTATTAAGAGCATTAATATGAGGAACATAACCATCTTTACCATTATATTTGCTTATCAGCTCTATCTTAGACGCAGGAATATAAAGTTTATCACCCTTAGCATACAAAACTTCCAAATAATCAGAAACTACACCATTTTTACTAATAACCTTAATTCCGTTATAAATACCAATACCATGAGAATTATGTACAACATAATCACCAATATTAATTTTAGATAAATCCCTTATTCTAGAAACATTCCTAAATCTAGTTTTTTTGTACTTAACAGGTTTTCTACCAAACAATTCAAAATCAGTTAAAAATACATAGCCAAAACCATCAAAACCACAAGAAAGACTATCTCTTACAACATTAACTTTTCCATCATAAATAGAGTCAAAGTTAGTAATAATATAAGAAAAAGAAACAAACTCTAAAAAACGATTAATCTTAGACATATTAGTACACAAAACAACAGTCTTTCCATCCGAAACAACCGAAGAAATATATTTATCAATAGAACGAAAATCCTCACTAAAAAGTGGAACAGAACTAACATCAAAAGATACAACTTTAGAAACATAATCAAGATTAAGACAAGAATCAAAATCAAAATAATAAAGCTTATCATCAACATCAAATTTTCTAATATCAAAATAGTTAATCCCAACATCATAACCAAGTTCAAAGCTTTCCATTACCATCTTATCATAAACAAACTTTATTTGTTCATAATCCTTAAAAACAACAATAACATCACCCAAATAATCATACAAAGATGAATTACAATCACTAAACTTTTCAGAAAAAGGAATAACTTTAAAATTATCAAGCTCAGAAATAGATTTTTGAGTAACAATATCAAATTTTCTAATTGAATCAACTTCATCACCAAAAAACTCAATTCTAACAGGACTTTCAAAATTAACAGGAAATATATCAATAACAAATCCCCTTACAGAAAAATCACCCATTTGAGATACAACAGAGCATCTATTATAACCAATATTAACCAACTTATTAACTAATTCATCATAAGAAATAGATAAACCAATCGAAAAAACAATACAATTATCATCAAAACTCTTAGAAGAAGGAAGCTTTTTTAAAAAACCACGCATATCAGTTAAAACAATCTTTTTATCACCAGAGGAAACCTCATTTAAAATATTAATTCTATCAACACGCGCCTCTGGGCTAACAGAAATGCCATCAGTCAAAGAAAGCCCATCATCTTCAAACAGTATAACCTCATTATCACCATCAAAATAATTATATAATTTTCTAGACTCATATTCATTTGGGGCAACAACAAGTAAAGATTTTCCAGAATTTTTAAACATTCTCTTAAGTAAAAGCACAAAAAAGCCACCGGTAATATTAACAATACCAGTGTTGTTTTCATATTCAAAGTTAAGAATTTTATCAAAAACATTCATATAATCACCCCTAATTATATTTACTCATAAGTTTATCAAAATCCATTATACAAAAATCATTCAAAATATCACATGTCATTGGCAAAAAAGAATTAATAGCACTAATATCCTCAAAAGAAAACTTACCCAAAACATAACTAACAGTACTAATATTTTTATCACTAGAAATACCAATTCTAAATCTACGAAATTTATTAGTATTTAAACATTCTTCAATATTTCTAAGGCCATTATGACCACCACAAGATCCAAACAACCTCAACCTATATTTCAGAAAAGGCAAATCTAAATCATCACTAATAACAAGGATATCCTCACTATTAATCTTAAAATAATTCACAAATTTAGCAACAACTTCACCAGATAAATTCATAAAAGAAAGTGGTTTAAGCAAAATAACTTTTTCATTATTAATAAACACTTCATTATAATTACCATTAAATTTTCTTTTATCAATAGAAACACCATGAGACTTAGCAAAATTATCAACAACAATAAATCCCATATTATGCCTAGTATTTTCATATTCACTACCAGGATTACCTAAACCAACTATCATTTTCATAAACACACCTACTTCTTTAAATCAACATCAATTATCTTAGAATCAACAGTTTCAACCTTATATGTCCTAGAAAAAAGATCCACAGAAATAACTTTACCACTCTCACCATTAACAGAAACTTTTTCACCAACTTTAGGAAGACCTTTTTTATATTCACAATAACAATCATTTTCATATGATAAACAACACATTAATCTACCACAAACACCATTAATCTTTTGAGGATTTAAAGCCAAATTTTGATTTTTTGCCATATTAATAGAAACACTGTTGATATCATTCAAAAAAGATCCACAACAAAGCTTCCTTCCACATTGTCCATAACCACCAACTAATTTAGCTTTATCTCTAATTCCTATTTGATGAAGTTCAATACGAGTCTTATACACATAAGCAAGTTTTTTAGCAAGCTCTCTAAAATCAACCCTTTCCTCAGCTAAAAAATTAAAAATTAATTGTTTCCTATCAAAAAGAAAACACGCACTAAGAACCTGCATATTAAGGCCAAGTTCTTTAACAAAATCTTTAGCATCAATTAAAGCCTTCTCAGCATCCTTAATATTATTCTCATTAATATTAACATCATCCAAATTAGCAATCCTAATTACATTTTTAAGAGGATTATTGAGCTTTTTCTCATCAACATCAATAATATTAGTAACAACCCTTGCAAATTGTTTTCCACCATCAGTATCAACAATAACATTATCTCCTTTAAAAACATCAATTTCATTCACCAAAAAGTAATAAATCTTCTTAGAATCATTAAAACTAACACCCACAACTTTACTCATAAAATCACCTCTCTAAAGAAATAATAAAATTATCTAAAAATAAATTAACATTAACATTAAATTTAAAATTAAAAATAAACTTGTTAATAACATCAATTTTCCTTATTATATCATTAATAGAATTTTTTTCAACAATTGAATCAATATCAAAACCATCAGGTAAACACCTAAGAGAAACACCATTCTTAACATTAAGACAATCAAAATAAAGATATAAACCAAAATCCAAGAATTCTTTAACACAACTACTTAATTCATAAAAATCATTAAAAGTTAACACAGAAGCACCATTTTTTTCAAAAAAACTATAAATATCAAAAAACCTAGAACCACAATCATAACAAAACTCATCAAAATCACACTCAGGTTTCACCTTCTCATATAATGAGATAAACAAATTACTATAACCATCATCATCATTAACCAAACTAATAATCTGACACCTTGATGATATAGTAGGTAAAACACCAACAACATTATTACAAAGTAAAATAGCTACCACATTTCCTTCTGGTTCCTCTAGAAACTTAAGCAAACTATTAGATGCAGATCTATTCATAAGAGAAGCATCCTTAATAATATAAACTTGTCTTCTATTATCCAACGATTTCATAGAAAATGAATTTTTAAGTACAGAAATATCATCCTTTTTAATATCATTTTCATCACCTATTATCTTTAAATTAGAATAATTACCTGAATCAATTAAACTACATATTTTTTCATTATAAACCCCATCACATAACAAAAACTTAGCCAAATCAATAGCCAAGCAAAAACCATAAGAAACGTTATTAGTTTCAATCAAATATGCATGAGATATTCTATTTTTCTCAAAACTCATTTTAAAATAATCATAAAAGAATTTTTGCGAGTCTTTATATTTTTCTAACATAATACCCCCTAAACAACAAAAATTAAAAGAGTAACTATCATCAAAAGTCCAGGTATACCTAATACAGCAAGCACTAATACAGTAATTAAATTAACAGGTATATATAAATCAACACCAACAGCCATAGCATTAAATACATATAAAACAAA
The DNA here is from genome assembly GCA_934101575.1 of uncultured Bacilli bacterium. Classification (GTDB taxonomy): domain Bacteria; phylum Bacillota_I; class Bacilli_A; order RF39; family UBA660; genus UMGS1449. Next base: position 140,341 of record CAKORJ010000002.1, on the reverse strand, counting down.
AGGTGCAAAACAAAGCTTTTTTACAAAATCAAACAAAAATTTCACAAAAAAACACCTCAAAAAAATATATGTATTAAAAAATTAGTCTAAAACCTCTTTTCGATTTTGCAATGCCAATTCCAAAGTTAATGAATCAATATAATCCATATCTGCTCCAACAGGAACTCCATTAGCTATCCTAGAAATTACAACATCAAAATCAGATAAAAACTTCTTAATATACAAAATAGTAGTATCGGCTTCAATACCAGATCTAGTAACAAAAATCAGTTCCTTAACTTTAGATTTTTTAACCCTATTAAAAAGACTATCTAAATTAATATCAGAAGGTCCAATATCATCAAAAGGAGAAATAAGACCCCCTAAAACATGATAATAACCATTAAAATTTCCCATTTTTTCAAGTAAAAAAACATCTTTTGAGTTTTCTACAACAATTAAAGTATCAGATAATCTTGTAGTATCACTGCAAACAAAACATAAATCACCATCAGTAATACAATTGCAAACACTGCAATTCTTTATATCATTTTTTACAGCAATCAAACTATCCCTAAAAAATTCAACATCATCACTATCAAAATCAGAAAGAACAGAAAAAGCCATTCTTTCCGCTGATTTTTGACCAACACCAGGAAATTTTTTAAAATTATCAATTAAATCATCAATACACCTTGGATACATATTACATCAAACCTGGCATCATACTAGAATACTTACCCATCTTCTTAGAAGTTGCATCATCAACTTTAGCAAAAGCATCATTTATAGCCAAAACAATCATATCCTCAAGCATAGAAATATCATCAGATATCAAATCTTTAGCATCAGAATCAATTTTAACACTTTTAATTTCCTTAGTTCCCATTACTTCAACCTTTACAAGAGAACTCTTTCCTTCAAAAACAGATGAATCTATTTCGTTTTTTATATTTGTAATATCCTTTTGCATAGCCTGAGCTTGTTTCATTAAAGCTTGCATATTCATAAATAATTCCTCCTAAATCACTTAATTTCAACAATATCATCACCAAAAACATTATTAGCAGTTTTAACAATTTCTGGCAAATCACTCGTCTTATCATCAATTATAACATTTTTTTCAACATTTGTTTCTATATAATTATAATTTTTTCCAGATTTAACATCAGATACATATTTATCTCTAAGCTTAATCCAATCATCTGAAAGAACAAAAGCCAAATTATAAAACTTTCCCATAACCAAATTAAATAAAAGTTCTAACTTAGTCAAATTTTGAACAGCATTATCAATAACAGATTGATAATCTGCAGAAATAATAACATCTTTCTCCCCAACAACCTGTACAGTAGAATCTAAAAAATAAGAAACAATCGAAGAAAACTCTCTGTTATGAACATAATCATAAAAGCCACTCCACTTATTAACAATATTATTTTTCAATTCTTTATTAGCTAAAGCAAAAGCATTATTTATAATAATATCAAACTTTTCAACAACTTTAGCAACCATTTGTTCGTCTTTAGATTCAGCAACTTTTTCCAATTTTAAATCTTTATCATCAGACTTTGACTCTGCATCAGAACTAGCAACATTTTCATCAGACATTATTTCCCGGGAAATAATTTTAGTATCACCCAAACTATTAATAATCTTCAAAACACCTATTTCAAATATTAACAAAGCATTACTAGAAAACTTAATAGCATACGCAATATCACTAAATCCCTCAATCATTTTTATAGTAGAATCGAAAAACTTATTAGTTTTATTAACAACAGATTCTTTCAAATATTCAAGTATTTGTTCAGTAATAGACTCAACACTTTTTCCAGAATTTACCATTTTTTCAATCATTTCATAAACTAATTTTATGTTTCCATCAAGAATTCCACTGTAAATATCATATATAACATCATTACTAATCAAGCCAACAACATCATAAAACAAATCAACAGTAATATTATCAGAATAAGAAACTAATTTATCAAGCAATCCAATAGAATCTCTCAGACCACCATTGCAATGAACAGCAATCAATTTTAAAACTTCTTGGTCAACAGTAAAATTTTCACATTCGCAAATATTTTTTAAACATTTTTCAATTTCATCTACACTAATTCTTTTAAAATCATAACATTGACATCTAGAAACAATGGTTTCAGGAACTCTATCAAGTTCAGTAGTAGCCAAAATAAATATTACATGCTTAGGAGGTTCTTCCAAAGTTTTTAACAAAGCATTAAACGCACTAACAGACAACATATGAACCTCATCAATTATATACACTTTATATTTCGAAACACTAGGCATCAACATAGCTTTCTCTCTAATACTTCTAATCTCATCAACACCATTATTAGAAGCAGCATCAATTTCAACTATATCAGGATTACTTTTTTCATTAAATAATCTACAACTATCACATTGATCACACGGATCATAGCCATTCAAATTAGAACAATTAACAATTTTTGAGATCAATTTAGCAATAGTAGTTTTACCAGTACCACGTGGGCCAGAAAACAAATAAGCATGAAAAAATCTATCACTTACAACAGAATTTTTAACAATATCAACAATATACTTTTGACCATAAATCTCATCCAACTTTTTTGGCCTATACTTTCTATATAAAGCAACATATTCCATAAGGACACCCCCTAAAAAGATAAATCTATTATATTATAACACAAATAATATAGAGCAACAAATCAAATATAAAAGAAAAATTACTATGTTTCACGTGAAACATACCTAAAATTTAAACCCCTAATTTAAATCGAATATAAAAAACTAATACAATTATACTACTCAAATTAAATTAAGAGCAACAAATTATTTCCCGGGAAATAATTTTAATCACAATAAATAACAACATTATTAATAAATATACCCCATAAAGCCCAACTCAATAACTTAAATAATAACAACTATGTTTCACGTGAAACATATACACAGAAAATATACCAAAAAAAACAATAATATCACTATTTATCAACAAGTAAAACTATATGTACAAAAAAAACAATGTTTCACGTGAAACATCATTTACGTAGTTCATCAAAAAAAGAACTTAATATATTATTGTATTTATACAAATCTGGAATCTTTTTAAATTTAATCACATCCCTATTCCTAGCTAAATTATTATCATAATTAGATTCCAATAAATAATAAACTTTTCTAATACGAGATTCAGCAATAGCATTTAAACACATATCACATGGTTTTAATGTAACATAAATATCACAATCATCTAAATACCATGAATTTAAAATCTTACATGCTTCCATAATACACAAAATTTCAGCATGATTAACAGAAATATTAGAAGAATTTTTAGTATTATGAGCACAAGCAATTATATTATTATCTTTCACAATAACAGCACCAACAGGGACATTATTCTCGCTGCTAGCTTTCTTAGCCTCAGCAATAGCTAAATTCATAAAGTCACACATAAAACCTCCAAAAAAAAGTGCACACACATAGAGGATTTTAAGGCTGCTATCTTCCGATCCTGACCTAGTTCAACCATATGTGTTGCACTAATAAAATTATATATTAAAACAAATTCTAAGTCAATAGTATTACTATGTTTCACGTGAAACATACCTAAAATTTAACCCCCTAATTTAAATCGAATATAAAAAACTAATACAATTATACTACTCAAATTAAATTAAGAGCAACAAATTATTTCCCGGGAAATAATATTAATTACAATAAATAACAACATTATTGATAAATATACCATACTAAAACCTGAATTAATAAAATAAAAAATTAAATTCACAATTAAATTAATAATAACTATGTTTCACGTGAAACATAAATTAAACAATTTAAACAATATATTCTAATTATTAATACAGAACTTATTATATTCTAGGAAATCATCTCAAATAAATAATAATTAAAACATAAACCGTAATCAAATATACTACTTTTGTACAATATTTTATAAATACTAACTATTGCTACACTACAAAAAAATAAATAATAAAATTATTTCCCGGGAAATAATTTATAATTATTAACAATACAATACAGTAATTATTACAAATACACTTCAAATAAAACATAAAAAATAAACATAACATATACTAAAATAAACACTTAAGTGAAAAAAATAAGTTATATTCAAATAAAATATAACTTATTAACAATTATATAATAGTGATAAAAAAAGCAACGTTTCACGTGAAACATAAAAAAAGAACGTTTCTATGAAACATTATTCAATAGAAACATTCTCATTTTCATCAATATTATCTTCATCTTGTTTAGCAAGAACAGTAACAGAAGTAACAAATTGCTTATCCTTAAGATGCATTAATCTAACACCTTGAGTATTTCTTCTTAAAGTAGATACATTATCAACATCAAGTCTAATTATTGTACCCTCATCAGTAGTAATAATAATATCTTCATCACCAATAACAGACTTAAATGCAACAATCAATCCATTCTTATCAGTAATATTAAGAGCTTTAACCCCTTTACTGCCACGATGAGTTAAACGATATTCATTAACATCAGTTTTCTTTCCATAACCCTTTTCAGTAACAACTAATATCAATTCAGAGTTATTAACAACTTCAGCACCAATCACCTTAGCATCAATTAAATCAATACCCTTGACACCAGAGGCTCCACGACCCATAACACGAACATCTGTTTCATTAAATCTTACCATTCTTCCAACATTAGAAGCAATAATAATTTTATCAGAACCACTAGTTTTCTTAACACCAATAAGCTCATCATCATCCTTCAAACTAATAGCAATCTTACCATTCTTCCTAATAGAATTAAATTCAGAAATATCAGTCCTTTTAACAAGACCTTTTTCAGTAAAGAAAACTAAATATTTACTCTCCTCATCCTTTTTAACAGGAATAATAGCCTTAATAACCTCACCCTTATCCAAAGGCAAGATATTAACAATAGGAACACCTTTAGATTGCCTACTAAATTCAGGTAATTCATAACACTTAATACGATAAACCTTACCAAAGTTACTAAAGAACAATAAATAATCATGACTGTCACAATTAATTAACTTTTCAACAATATCCTCATCATTAGTAGCCATACCCTTGATGCCTACACCACCACGATTTTGACTTCTATAAGTATCAGAAACCAAACGTTTAATATAACCATTTCTAGTCATAGAAACAATAATATCATCATTAGGTATCAAAGACTCATCTTCAATATAATCAATAGCAGTCATATCAATGCTAGTACGACGTTCATCACCATATTTGTCAGCAATTTCCTTCATTTCATTCTTAATAATCTCATTAACTTTATCCTCACTACCAAGAATACCACGAAGTTCTTCAATCAACTTAAGAGTTTCAGCTAAATCACGTTCAATCTTATCTCTTTCTAAACCTGTCAAACGACGTAATTTAAGCTCTAAAATAGCATCAGCCTGAGCATCACTTATAGCATATAAGTTTTTAAGCCTATCCTTAGCTATTACATCACTCTCACTTTCACGAATAATCTTAATAAAATCATCCAAATGATCAAGAGCAATCTTATAACCCTCTAAAATATGAGCTTTAGCAAGAGCCTTATCTAAATCAAATTTAGTACGACGAATAACAACTTCCTTTTGATGATCAATATACTTAGATATTATATCCTTAAGTCCTAAAAGCTTAGGAACACCCTGATCAAGCATAAGTAAAATAATCCCAAAAGTATTTTGAAGCTGAGTATGTTTATATAAATTATTCAAAACAACATTAGCATTTGCATCCTTCTTAAGAGTAATAACAATTTTTACACCAAAATCACTACCATTCTCCTCGTGATAATCAGCAATTCCATCCAAAATCTTATCTCTAACCAAAGAAGCAATACGGTTCTTTAAATCCATAGTATTAAGACCATAAGGAATCTCAGAAATAACAATCCTACTTCTATGACCAGTCTCCTCAATTTCAGCCCTACACCTAACAGTGATAGTGCCACGACCAGTTTCATAAGCTTTTCTAATACCACTATTTCCTAAAATAATAGCACCAGTTGGAAAATCAGGACCCTTAATATAATGCATCAACTCATCAAGTGTAATATCATTATTATCAATATAAGCAATACAACCATTAACAACTTCTCTCAAATTATGAGGAGGAATATTAGTAGCCATTCCAACAGCAATTCCCATAGTACCATTAACCAAAATATTAGGAAATCTACTTGGTAATACAACAGGTTCTTTTTCTTCCTCGTCAAAGTTCGGAATAAAATCAACAGTATTTTTATTTAAATCTCTTAAAAGTTCCAAACTAATCTTAGATAATCTAGCCTCTGTATAACGCATTGCTGCAGCACCATCACCATCCATATTACCAAAGTTACCATGACCATCAACAAGCATATAACGATAACTAAAATCCTGGGCCATTCTAACCATAGCTTCATAAATAGAACTATCACCATGAGGATGATACTTACCCATAACATCCCCAACTATTCTAGCACATTTACGATGACCTTTATCAGGCATATATCCTGAATCAAACATCGAATACAAAATACGACGATGAACAGGCTTTAACCCATCCCGAAGATCAGGTAAAGCACGAGCAACAATAACACTCATAGAATAGTCTAAAAAAGACTTTTTAACTTCATTAACAATATTATTTTCTTCTAATCTATCCATTACTTACCCTCCTATATATCCAAATTATCAGCATAAACTGCATTCTTTTCAATAAAATCACGTCTAGGTTCAACATCTTCTCCCATAAGAAGTCTAAATACCTCATCAGCAGAAGCAGCATCATCAACAGTTATCTTTCTAAGAATACGATTTTCCTTCGCCATAGTAGTATCCTTAAGCTCTTCCGCATCCATTTCACCAAGACCTTTCATACGTGTAATATTATACTTAGCATTAGAAGGCAAAGTTTCTAAATACTCATCACGTTCCTTCTCATCCAAAACATACTTAATAGTCTTACCATGGACAATTTTAAATAAAGGAGGTTGAGCAGCATAAATATGACCAGCATCAACAACAGGTTTAAAAAACCTATAAAATAACGTAAGTAATAAAACCCTAATATGAGAACCATCAACATCTGCATCGGTCATAATAATAATCTTATCATAACGAAGTTTACTAAGATCAAAATCATCACCAATACCAGTACCAAAAGCAGTTATCATAGTTCTGATTTCCTCATTAGCAAGAGCTCTATCAAGTCTAGCCTTTTCAACATTCAAAATCTTACCACGAAGAGGTAAAATTGCCTGAGTCATATAATCTCTACCCTTCTTAGCAGAACCACCAGCAGAATCACCTTCGACTAAGAAAATCTCAGATTCAGAAGGATCCTTACTCTTACAATCGGTAAGCTTACCAAAAAAATTAGTAATTTCAAGATCACCCTTACGTCTAGTAGTTTCTCTAGCACGTTTAGCAGCAACTCTAGCATGAGAAGCAGTAATAGCTTTTTGAACAATAACCTTAGCTTGATTAGGATTTTCCATCAAAAATCTCTCAAATCCCTCAGAAAAAATTTTATTAGCCACTTGTCTAACTTCAATATTACCAAGCTTAGTCTTAGTTTGACCCTCAAATTGAGGATTAGGATGCTTACAAGAAATAATCATTGTTATTCCTTCCTTTACATCATCACCAAGTAAATTATCATCCTTTTCCTTAAGAGCATTAATACTTCTAGCATATTTATTCAAAATTCTAGTAAGTGCAAGTCTTACACCATCCTCATGAGTACCACCTTCATGAGTATTTATATTATTAACAAAAGAATAAATATTTGAAGAATAAGACTCATTATATTGAATAGCCACTTCAATAGATATATCCTTTTCAACACCAGATACATCAATTATATCTTCATGAATAGGTCTTTTATTAGTATTAAGCATCTTAACATACTCAGAAATGCCACCTTCATATAAAAACTCATCTTTTTTATCAACTTCACGCTCATCAATTAAAATAAGCTTTAAATCTCTATTTAAAAAAGCAAGCTCCCTAATTCTTTGTCGTAAAGTATCATAATCAAATACTGTAGTTTCCTCAAAAACACTAGGATCTGGCTTAAAAGTAACAGTAGTACCAGTTCTATCACTAGAACATTCACCAACAACTTCAAGTCTTCCTTGTGCTTTTCCACCATCAACATATCTTTGCTTATAAACTTTACCATTTTTATAAACTGTAACTTCTAACCATGAAGACAAAGCATTTACAACAGATGCACCAACACCGTGCAATCCACCAGAAACCTTGTATCCTCCGCCTCCAAACTTTCCACCAGCATGTAATACTGTAAAAACAGTTTCAACAGTAGATAGCCCTGTTTTAGGGTGAATATCAACAGGTATACCACGTCCATTATCTTTAACAGTAATAGTATTATCTTTACCAATAGTAATTTCAATAGTATTACAATATCCTGCTAAAGCCTCATCAATAGAGTTATCAACAATTTCCCAAACTAAATGATGAAGCCCTCTAACGCCAGTAGTACCAATATACATACCAGGTCTTTTACGAACTGCTTCTAAACCTTCTAAAACCTGAATAGCCGAAGAATCGTAATCTTTTTCATTCATATCTGTCTCTCCTTTTCTTTATTAATCCATTATCAACAGTAAAAACACTAGCTTTATTAATTAACTTCTCACTTATATTATTTATATCCGTAGTAGTAATAATAAACTGCATATTACTCTTAATAAATCTAAGTAAATTTTTTCTTTTATCAATATCAATTTCACTAAAAATATCATCTAAAAGAACAATAGGATAAGTACCACATCTTTCCTTAAAAATATCAATTTCACTAAGCTTTAAAGACAAAACAGCCATTCTTTGCATTCCCTGTGAACCATAAAGTTTCAAATCACTATCATTAAGCATAAAAACAAAATCATCCCTATGAGGGCCATATAAAGTAGAACCCTTATCAATATCACTATCATAAGAATTTTTATAAAAAGAAAACAAATCATCCTTATTATCAAAAACAGGAACATTCTTCTTATAAACAATCTTAAGACCTTTCATCTTTGAAATCTTAAAAAAAACATTATCAACAATCTTGTTAATATCATCAAAATATTGATCTCTATACTTATAAACAAGAATAGCTCTATCAACTAAACTATGAGTAATAATATCCAAATAATTATAATCAATTTTTGAATAATTTTTTCTAATATATTCATTCCTCATCTTCAAAATTTTATTATATTCATTAAGAATCCTCAAATAATCATTAGAAAGCTGACATAATTCAATATTAATAAAATTTCTTCTACAAAGAGGAGCCTTCTTAACAATATCCAAATCATCCGGACTGAACATTATAATATTCATATTAGATACATAATCAGAAACTCGCTTTACCTCACAATTATTAAGTTTTAACCTTTTTTCACCAGTTCTATAAAGAACCTCTAGTTTTTTTAAACTATTAATAATTTTAACAGAACCTTTAATCTTAAAAAATAATTTATCTTTTTTTACCATTTCATCATCAGAAAAGCCATTTGAACCCTTCGAAAAAGCTAAAACATAGATACTTTCTAAAATACTAGTTTTTCCTTGTGCATTTTTACCAATAAAAATATTAACATTTTTATTAAATTCTAATACCATTTTATCAATATTTCTAAAGTTGGTAATTTCTACACTTTTAATATACATATTTAAAAATTAAACAAAAATCTCCTCAAATTCGCATCAACTCCCAAAACCAGTACTCCGGTACTTACTCATATAGTATATCACAAAAAAGCCCTAAAAAAAACGATTTTTGAATATTAATCGTTTTTTTTGCTACTCTTTCTATTTTTAGAAATAGTCTCTAACATATTACATCTAAATATCTGATTTTTTATAGAAAAATAAGGACAATTAATTACAACAGATTCATCATTATTAAAGATTATTCTTGATTTTTTACCATATTTTTCAACATTTTTAATCTTCTTATAAGAAATCCAAGAAACACTAGAAGAATTTAAAGCCTCCGTAGGAAAAAATATTAAATCTTTACTTTCTTCCACAATAATAGGTGCCTTATAAATACTTCCTAAAATATCTTTTGAACCCAAAACACGTCCTTCAAAACTACTACCGAAATATTTACAAGAATTTTCCATTATCGAATATGGCATTTCATTAACAATATAATCATCTTCTTCTTCAATTATTCTAGTCTTATCATCATCAAAAGAAATAATAGCAAGAGTTTCATCATTAATCTCATATTTCAAAACACTCACCCCCTCCAAACAACAAATTTTGCAATAAAAAGTATTGCAATTTCTAAAATAACACCTCAGAGTGTCGAAAAAAACAGAAATTTGTCGTTTAAATCAAATAAAAAAATTATTAACTATTTCTAGCTAATAAAAAAACTTACTAACAATAAATGTTAATAAGTTCTTATAGGTAAAATTAAACATACTAAATTATTACTATCATCATTTTTAAGCAAAATAGGTTTAATTTCCCCAACAAAAGTAAGAATAACATTTTTAGATTTAATAGTACGAAGAGCATCCATCATATATTTAGCACTAAACGAAATCTTAATATCATTATCACAAGAAATATTCATTTTTTCCTCAACCTTACCTATTTCTAAAGACATAGAAGTAATCTTAAGTAAATTATTCTTAATTTCTAAAGTAATTATATTATTATCAGTATCATTATTCAAAATACTAGCTCTATCAACCATATTATAAAATTCATTACAATCAATTGAAAGATCAAAAATTGAATCACTAGGAATTAAATTCTTAGTATTTGGATAAGTACCACTTATAAGTCTAGATTGAAATAAAATATTTCCAAATTTAAATATAATCTTATTACTAAATAAATGCATCTCAATTTCACCATCATCACCAGAAGACAAAAGTTTTAAAAGTTCATTTAAATTTTTACTAGGTACAATAATATCAGCACTATTTTTAACAGTACTTGTTAATTTCTCTTTTCTAAGAGCAAGTCTATAAGAGTCAGTAGCACTACATTCTAAATTATCATCATTTATTTTAATATTAACTCCTGTTAACACTACTCTAGCTTCATCCAAAGAACAAGCATAATTAGTTTGTAAAATCATAGATTTAAAATCATTAATACTCATATTAACAAAATCAGGAGATAAAGTTAAATCAATATCAGGATATTCTCTAGCCTCAATACCATTTAAATTAAATTCACTATTTTCAGTAAATATCATTATCTTATGATCATCAATAATTTCAATATTAATAAACTCTGAATCTAACTTTCTTATAATATCAAGTATATATTTTCCTTTTATAACAATATTACCTGTATTTTCTATAATTAAATTATCACCCTTCTCAATAACAGTTTGAATAGTAATATCATTATCTGAAGCAGTAATCACTAACCTATCTCTATGAAGTTCAAACTTAATACCTGAAAGTATAGGTATAATATTTTTAGTAGATATAGCCTTTGCAACATTATTAAGTGCCTCTAGTAAAACAACTCTTTTAATTTTTAATTTCATATATAAAACCTTCTTTCTTTTTTATATTATTTATTAATTTTATTATTACTGTTAATATTGTTAATAACTCATTTCATCCTTTAATATCAACAGATAACATCACAAATTATTGTTAATAAACTTTAACAACTTTAACAATTTTATGTTAATTGCTTTTCAATATTATTAATTGCATTGTTCAAATCTTTATTTATTTTCATTTCACGTTCTATTTTATTACATGCATGAATAACAGTAGCATGATTTTTGCCAGAAAATTCAATACCAATTCTTTCAAATGACTCATCAGTAAGTTTTCTACATAAATACATAGCGACTTGTCTAGGAATAGCAAGATTAGGTGTCCGTTTTTTAGATTTCATATCTTCAAAAGATATATTATAAAAATTAGCCACACTTTTTTGTATTCTTCTAATATTATTCTGATCAGTAACAGCATCTTTTTTAGTAAAATCTCTAAGAGCCTCCATAGCAAAATCTAAAGTAATATCAGTAACACACATAATAGCAGAATAAGCAACAAGTCTTGTAATCGAACCTTCAAGCTGTCTGACATCATTTCCTATATTAGAAGCAATATAAGAAATAACCTCTTCATTAATATTAATATCCTCACCTTTAAGCTTCTTTCTAATAATAGCCATCTTAAGTGCATAATCCGGAGGACTAATATCAACTTGAAGTCCCCATGCAAATCTAGTTCTAAGTCTATCTTCTAAAACTTTCAAATCTTCTGGAGATCTATCCGAAGAAACAATAATTTGTTTACTATCATTATATAAATTATTAAAAGTATGAAAAAATTCTTGTTGTGTTTTTTCAGCCCCTCCTAAAAACTGAATATCATCAATAAGAAGAACATCAACATTCCTATATTTATTTTTAAAGAATTCCACATAATCTAAATTATTAACATTGTTACTTTTTCTCGCAAGGCCAGTAAAATCATTCATAAAATCATCACTAGTAACATAAAGAACACGTTTATTATACTTTTTTTCAATATAATTACCAATAGCATGCATCAAATGAGTCTTGCCAAGACCACTATTACCATAAATAAACAAAGGATTATACATAGTTCCAGGGTTTTCCGCAACAGCAAGAGCAGCAGCCTGAGCAAATTTATTTGATTCACCAACTACAAAACTTTCAAAAGTATAATTTTTATTAAGGTTTGAAACATGAGTTTCAATGAAGTCTCTCTTTTCATTAACAGTATTGTTAAAAACTTCCTTTTCTTTATCACTTTCTAAAACATCCGCAAGATTTTCTTGCAATATATATATAATGTTGTCAACAGGTTCTGTTAAAAACTTATTAAAACTATTTAAAATTATATCCCGATAATTATAATCAATATGAGTTTTATACCATAAAATAGGTACAACCAATCGAACACTGTTCTTATCAATCCCAATAAAATCAATAGACATAAACCAAGATTGGTAAGCCATTGGATCAACAATATTATTGATATTTTCTAAAACTTTTTGCCATAATGAATTGTTATCCATAATACCATCTCCCCACTAATTAAAGTATATACAACTTAACAATAATTGTAATACAATTTTTAAATTTTGAAAAGTAAAAATAGTTATCAACAACATATTAACAGAGTTATTAACATACTTATTAACAGTCTTTTCTCTTTGATTACATACTATAAATTAATTTTTAACAAATTTCAAGAAAAAAATTGTTAACAACATTAACAATTGTTAAATTTAAAAATGTTAATTAACGTTAATTTAGTTAATAACTCAAAAAATATTGACAAACATCCTCTTTTTCATATACAATAATAGCGACAAATTGATTGGAGGTGCACATCGTGAAAAAAGGAACTTTTCAACCAAATAATAGAAGAATGAAGAAAAAACATGGTTTCTTCTCTCGTATGAAATCTGGTATCGTTAACTCAAGAAGAAGAAAAGGTAGAAAAAGATTATCAAAATAATAATCCACTAAAAAAGTGGATTTTTGATTATGGAGGTAACTATGAAAAAACAAAATATAGTAAAAAAATCCGATGATTTTAATAGAATAATCAAAAAAAGACAAGGAAAAGCATCAAAATATTTCATTATTAATAAAGAAAAGAATAAAGAAGAAAAAACAAAATTCGGAATCACATTCACAAAACACATAGGAAATGCCGTTACTAGAAATAAATTAAAAAGAAGAATAAAAGACATAATCGATAAAAATGAAACAATTTATGAAAAAAGTACAACCTACATAATCATAGCCAAAAAAAACACATTAGAATTAACATATAAAGAATTAGAAAAAGAGTTGATATATCTTTTTAATAAAATAAAAGGAGAAAAAAATGAAACAAAAAACAAAAATATTTAAAGTATTAATAGTAATATTACTGTTAATAACTTTAACAGGATGTACTCAAACACTAAAAGATAAAGATGGCAAAATAGTAAAAAATGAAGAAACAGGTCAAACAATAACAGAAAATATAATATGTAAGCCAACAGATGAAAAAACACAAAAGTTATATGAACAAAATAAGGTAGATATAAAAAAACTACCAGATTGTAATAAGATGAAAATAAAAGGAGACTATGAAGGATTATGGAATTCATTCTTTGTAAGACCATTAGCCTTCGCAATAATAAAAATCGGGACATTAGTAGGATCAACAGCATTATCAATAATAATAATAACATTAATAATTAGATTTGCACTATTCCCACTGACCAGAAAAACACTATTACAATCAGAAAATATGAAAAAAGCTCAACCAGAAATTCAAAGAATAGAAAAAAAATATGAAGGCAAAACAGACAATGAGTCAATGACAAAAAAAGGTCAAGAAATGATGACGGTATATAAAAAATATGAAATAAAACCATTATCAGGATGTTTATTTGCATTTATTCAGTTACCTATATTACTAGCCTTTTGGGAAGCAATAAATAGAGTTCCAGCAATCTTTGAAGAACAATTCATCGGGTTAAACATGGGAACAACTCCATCCGCAGCAATGGCAACCGGAGATTGGTATTACATATTTATATGTATAATCTTGATAATAGTAACATACCTATCATATAAATTAAATCCATCCATGGCAGGCAATGAACAAATGGCAAAACAACAAAAAATGATGACTAATATAATGACAGTATTTATAGGTTTTATGTCATTTACATTACCAACAGCTATAGCATTTTACTGGATAACATCATCATTGTTCACAATACTCCAAAACTTTGCATTACAAAGGAGGAAAAAACATGAATAAACAAACATTCCAAGGAAAAACAAAAGAAGAAGCAATAATAAACGCAACAGAAAACTTAAACGCTAAAGAAGATGAACTAGTAATAGTAGAAAAAGAAATCAAAAAATCCCTATTTGGTAAAAAAATAGAAGTAGAAGCAATAACAAAAGAAGAGTTGAATCAAGAAATAAAGAATTATTTACAAAAAATAGTAAAAAACATGGGAATAAATGCAGTAATAGAAACAAAAACAAGAGAAGAAGTTCCAACATTTAATATAGTCGCACCAGATGTATCAATACTAATAGGAAAAAATGGTAGAACAATAGAAGCATTACAAAATATAACAAGACAAATGTTAAACACTGAATTAAATACATATTACAGGTTTTTAATAGATGTAAATGATTATAAAGCACAAAGAAAAGTAAGATTAGAAAAAACAGCAAAATATACAGCAAAAGAGGTAGCAAAAACAAAAGTAGAAGCGCATCTAGAACCAATGAATTCATACGAAAGAAGAATAATTCACAATGTATTAACAAATTCAAAAGATGTAATAACAGAATCTGAAGGTGAAGAACCAAATAGGCATGTAGTAATAAAACCAAAAGAAGACTAAATCAGTCTTTTTTTATTGGAAAAAATATGCTATAATACACAAAAAAAGGAGGAACTATGAACGATACAATAACAGCAATATCAACAACTTTAGGACTAGGAGCCATCTCCATAATTAGAGTAAGTGGAAAAGAAGCAATAGAAAAAGTAAATAACATAACAAATATAAACCTAAAAGAAAAACAAACTCATACAGTAAGCTATGGTTACATAATAGAAAATAAAAATATAATAGATGAAGTATTAATAACAGTAATGAAAGCACCAAAAACATTTACAACCGAAGATACAGTAGAAATAAATTGTCATGGTGGTGTAGCAACTACAAAAAAAGTTTTAGAAATGATACTAGATCAAGGAATAAGATTAGCAGAACCAGGAGAATTCACAAAAAGAGCATTTTTAAATGGAAGAATAGATTTAACAAAATCTCAAGCAGTAAACGACTTAATAAACGCAAAAACAGAGAAAGCAAGACAAATAGTAATAAATAACCTAACCGGTACAACTACCAACAAAATCAAAAAACTAAGAGAGAAACTAGTTCAAATAATAAGTAACATAGAAGTTAACATAGATTACCCAGAATATCAAGATATTGAAGAAATGACAAATCAAAAAATAAAGCAAGAAATAAATAACATCGAAAAAGAATTAAATCAAATAATAGAAAATTCACAAAATAGTAAATTAATAACAAACGGAATAAATATAGCAATAGTAGGAAGACCTAATGTAGGAAAAAGCAGTATACTAAATAAACTAATAGAACAAGACAAAGCTATAGTAACAAATATACCAGGAACAACGCGAGATATAGTCGAAGCAACCTTTCAACTAGAAGGAATAGAACTAAACCTAATAGATACCGCAGGAATAAGAGAAACAACAGACTTAGTAGAACAAATCGGAGTAAAAAAATCAAAACAAGCAATAGAAAAAGCAGATTTAGTCCTATTAGTACTAAATAATAATGAAAAATTAACAAGTGAAGACAAAAAACTCTTAGAAGAAACAAAAAACAAAAAAAGAATAATAGTCTTAAATAAAACAGATCTAAAAACAAATATAAATATAGAAAATCAAGAAATAGTAAAAACAAATACAACAAAAGAAAATGGTTTAAAAGAACTAACTGATAAAATAAAAGAACTATTTAAATTAGAAAAAATAAAAACAAACGACTTTTACTATGTATCAACCATAGAACAACTACAAAAAATAAAAAATTGTAAACAAAACATAATAAGTATAAAAAAAGGACTAAAAGAAGAATTACCAATAGATATGATAGAAATAGATCTAAAAGCTATCTGGCAAACCCTAGGAGAAGTAATAGGAGAAACCTATACAGAAGAATTATTAGATAATTTATTTAAAAATTTTTGCGTAGGAAAATAATAAACATAGACTTTTTATCCAGTAAATTATTTACTGGGATTTTTTAATTACATAAATAGTCAACATAACATTTAAGTTTTGAACTTTATACTGAAACTTTAATATTTTATATTTTCTTTTTTCTACCTAAAATCTTATCAATAGAAATATCAGTATAAAATAATGAAATGCTATACAAAAAACTAGTAGGAATCAAATATCTAGCATTTTCATAATGAGCATAAGCCGAAGAACTAGTATTAAGAAATTTAGCAATATCTTGTTGAGTAAATCCCCTACTCTTACGAATAAATCTAAGATCATTAGCAATAATATTAAGGTCAATTATAAGAGGAAAATAAGAATCATTTATGCTTGATAATCCAAATAAATAATCCAGACTTAATCCAAAATAGTTAGCATACTTAATAAGTTGCCTTAGAGGAATAGTATCCTTTCCAGTCTCCCACCCAGAAATTGTAGAATAAGTAACATTAAACAAATTAGTCAAATCTTTTTGCTTTAAATTTAACATTTCCCTAGAAGATCTAAAGTTTTGAACAATCATAGTAACTCACCAAAATAATTGGCACATTAAAATGTAAAATATTGTTTATTCTTGGAGAAATAGACCAAATTGTGATACAATGACATTAAAGTAAGGGAGGTAGATAAATATAAAAATAAAAAAACATACAATACTAGGAGGAATAAGAATGAATACTTCTGAAAAAAAATATCAACAAAGAAAATATATTTCATTAAAATTAACACCAAATAAAGGCATATATAGGAGCAATATAGGTTATATGTTAGTTAGATTATAAAAACAAAAAATTACTAATAAAAAAAATTTAAGGTTAATAAAAAATGGAAGAAGAATTAAAAAAGACAAAAGCGGAATTAGATATATATGAAGTAGCATGCGAATTGGTGTTGAATGAACTAGAAAAACAAGAAATGATAACACAAAGTACAAAAATAAAAAAAGAATTTTTAAAAATTGATCCAGTATATGATAATATATACAATGGAAAGATAATAAACAAACTACTTAAAATAATTCAAAAAGATATGAAAAAGCACAAAAAAAGAATAGATAAATTTTTTATAGTAGATTTAAGTTTTATTTTAGAAGAAAAGATTAAAAATTATAATTTATTAAATTACCAACAAGTAGACAAAATAACATCTAAAGAATTGATAAAAAAGTTTGACGTGGATGCAGATAAAGATTTCTTCATATTTTTAAAAAAACTAATATGGGAATATTATCTTTTGACTGAAAGAAAATATAGTATAGAACAAGATATAAAAAACCACGAAAGCAAAAATAATAAAAAAGAATCATTAATAAATTATAGAAAAGAAACAAGAAGTAGAAAAATTTAACAAAGCAAAAGAAGCACTTAAAGCAAAAAAACTAAATTGGACAACTAATATAGGGAAAAAATTTAAAAAACTCCTATTGAACTGAAATATATAGAAATCTTAAAAGCATATAAAAATCCAGAAATATCAGATAGATATAATGAGATAAAAAAACTAGAAAAAGATGCTAAAAATTATAATATTGATTACGAAGAAGGACATATGCATGGCTATAGATCAATGGAAAAGAAAAAAGATAGCTCAGGTTATCAAGACGGATACATAGCAGGTAAAAAAGCAAGAGAACAAGAATGGTTACAAAGTCAGCAAGAATATAAAAAGTCAAAGCAACAACAACCTCAAAATCAAGAGAAAAAAAGAGTAAAACAAATCAAAAAACATGACAAAAAAACACAACTGACAAAAGAAACAAAACAAAGAAAATAGTAAGGAGGTAACTTAATGAGTGAAGAAGAATTAAAACAACAAGGTTACACAGAAGAAGAAATAAAAACAATACTAGATGGAGTAAGCTCAATAAATCTTTCAAATTCTCCATTAGGCCCTGATCGTGAAGATAGACAAATATATGTAACAGATGTACACAATCAAGGAATGAAAACTAGTACACTAATGATGGGAAAAAACAAACAAAATATAATTCTTGAAAATGGAGAATATTGCAACATAGATGAATTCATAAAAGCAACAGAAGAAAACCTATCAAAAAAGGGAGAAAATACAAAAATAGTATCAAAAAGAACAGGAAAAACAATATCTATAGAAGAGTTTAAAGATCAAGTAAAAGAAGAATTAAAATCAGCACAAACTTTAGTTCTGGGAGATGGTTCAAGAAGAATAATAAATCAAGGAACAGCAAGTATATCAGTAAAAGGAAAAGATGCCACTGAAGCAATCAATAAAGGCATAATAATGTTAGGAAATAAAGGGTTAAATCTAGAAAATGGAGACTATATTTACATAGGAGAAATAAAAGCAGCACTAGATAAATATATGTTAAGAACAGAAAAAATAGAAACTAAACAAAATAATCCAGTAATCAAACCAACAGAAAAAGAAATTAAGAGACAAGAGCAATTAAAACAAGAACAAAAGAAGACAGATCTAGAAAACCAAATAAAAAAAGCAAAAAGAAAAAAAACAACAGATAGAATTATAGCAGCAATAACAGGAATAGCAGTAGCAGGACTAATCGGTATTGGAATAAAAGATCTAAAACTAAATAAAATTAGAAATACATATGAATTATATAAAATCCAAAGACAAATGTCAGATGAAGAACTAAATCCAAAAGAACAAAAATATATGGAAATTTTACTAGAAAAAAACATAGGTGATCGTGAAAATATAAAAGCTGGAGTAGTTTATCACGAATCAAGTGATTATAAATATGGTGGAGCAAATGCTCAAGGAGAATTTGGAAGTAGTGAAAGACCAGCTGGCAGTTATGAAGCAAATGCCATATCAATAATAGGTCCAACTGGAGAAATAATAAACAAAAAATATGAACAAGGGATAAATATGTATGAATTTGCAAAACAAACATGTGATGAGAATAATTTAACCTTTAATGATATAGAAATAATGATCCATTATGGAGATCCAGTAAGTGGTTGGGTAAATGCTTTAGATCTAGAAAATGCAGATAAAGATCAAGTTCCAGTTCAAAGAAATGAAGTATACCATGTCAATGTAAAAAATATGGTTGGACAAACAGTAGACTTTAAAACAATAGATGGAAATCGAGTAACAGTTCCAGTAAAAGACGAACAAGGAAAAGCTTATACTGCAGGAACAAGTGTTACAGGAACAGATGGAAAAACATATAAAGTAACACAAGAAGAACAAATCAATACTGTTGATCATAAAATAGACATAACAAGAAATAGCGTGGTTCATTTCTCTGCAGCACTTTTAACTACTGCAGCAATGTTAGAAAGTTTAAAAAGAGCAAAAAAAGCCAAAGAAGAACAAAAAGCACTAGAAGAAAAACAAAAACAAATGTAATAAAAGGAGGAAAAAAATGAACATACAAATAGGAGAAATAATAGAATTAGACGAAGGAAAAGAATTCATATGCTTTTCAACAGCAGAAATGAATGGAAATACATATATATATTTAATGAGTAATTTCAAACCTCTAGAAATAAAATTTGCTAAACTTTTAAATACTAATTCAACTGAACTAGAGCTTGAAATAATAAATAATCAAGAAGAAAAAGAAAAAGTTCTAGAATTATTTAAAAATAAAGCTCAAGAATAAATAAAGCTAACAATTACTTAAAAATTGTTAGCTTTTTCATCATAATCTTATCAGGTTTTTCTCTATCTAAATACATTTTCTTTTTAGAAACTAATTCTCGTAAAAATACAGCATTAGAAATAATTTTTATACTTTTTTCATTATCAACAACTCCCCTATCATTAAGAAATTGTTTATAAATAGACGGAGACACCCCCATAACACTCTTAAACATCTCAGAAAAATATTCCAAAGAATAAAAACCATTATTAAGGCCTATTCTAAGCATAGAATAATTACTATCTCGTATTTCGTTTAAACAATTATATATTCGTATATAATTAATATAGTTTACAATAGAAACTCCAATTTCTCTCTTAAAAAGTTTCATTATGTAATATCTATTATAAAAAAAACACTCTTCAAACTCACAAATACTAATTTTTCTATTTATATTATCATCAATAAATCTAAGAATATTACAAATAAGTTTATTAGAAAACACGCAATCACCAAAATAATTATATCATAAAAAGCCACAATTGTTTAAATAAAATTAAAATTAAACAGATATAATAGCAATTGAAAAGGAGATGATAGCATGAAATATGCAAATTGGATGTCAGAAAATGACCTTAAAAGTTATCTAAAAGAAAATATAACAGGAGGAGAAATACCACTACTATATGACAGAGAAACATCATATAACATAAACATAGGAAATACCCTAGTAATAGGAGCACCAGGCTCAGGCAAAACACAAAGTATATTACTACCGACACTAAAAAAAATAATCAAAAATAATGAGTCAGTAGTAGTAAATGATCCAAAAGGAGAATTAATAAAAGAAACAGAACAAGACTTAAAAGAAAACGATTATAACATATTAGAAATAACATTTAAAAATCAAAACACAAAAAACAAATGGAACCCTTTCTCATTACCAATACAATTATATAGAGAAAACAAAAAAGACGAAGCAATAGATATAATAAAAGAAATAATGACTACTCTACTTCAAGAAAAAAAGCAAACAGGAGATCCATTTTGGACAATATCTTGTATAGATTTAGCAACAGGAACAGCTCTATATCTATTAGAAAATAATAAAGAATTAACATTAAAAGAAATATATAACACAGCACAAATATTAACAAAAGATGATTTAAAAGAGTTAGATAAAACAAGTTCAACATATTGCTTCCTAACAGGAACCCTTTCTGCACCAGAAGAAACAAAAGGTTCAATTTTGTCAACATTTAATCAAAAAATAATAAACTACGTAACAAAAGAAAGTTTACAAAATACAATATCAACTACAGACTTTGACATAACAACAATAAAAACAAAAAAGACAGCACTATTCATAACAAATAGTACATCAGAAATAAGTAATACACTAGTACCAGAGTTAATAAACCAAATAATAAAAGCAGTAGAAATATATAATCAAAAAGATAATAAATTAAATATAATATTAGATGAATTTGATGAAATGTCCCCACTAAAGGATTATTCAAAAATACTAACAATTTCAAGACAATATAACATAAATAACCTAATAACAATAAAAGGGTTCCTAACATTAGAAAGCAAATATACAAAAGAAGATATAGAATTAATAGAAATGTGTATATCTAATCTAATATATCTTTATTCAAAAGATATCAATACATTAAAAAAGATATCAATGATTTGTGGTAACGTATCAAAAGATGAACCACTAATAACAGTCGAAGAACTTCAAAGATTAAAACAGTTTGAAGCAATTATAAAGTTGCCAAGATTAGACGCAATAAAATTACAATTAATACCAGATTTTAAAATTAAATAAAGAAAAAACGAGTAAAAATAAAACTACAAAATGCGTTAACAATACTCGTTTTTTTTCTATATTAACTAAAAATCAAAATAAAAATATAACCAAAAAATAAAAAAATCTCATAAAATTATACAGACCATAAGTTCTTTCTCTATTGTTAAACAAAAAAAAATATGCTATACTACAAACGATTTGAAGAGGTGGTATAAATGAATTATGACATAATAGTAGTAGGAGGAGGTCATGCAGGATGTGAAGCTGCTCTAGCTTCTGCTCGTTTAAATAACAAAACATTATTAATAACTGGAAACATAAAAAATATAGCGGATGCTCCTTGTAATCCCTCAATAGGAGGTCCAGCCAAAGGTATCGTAGTAAGAGAAATAGATGCTCTAGGCGGAGAAATGGCTAAAAATACAGATAAATCAATCTTACAAATAAAAAAGTTAAACACAAGAAAAGGTCCAGCAGTCTGGGCACTAAGAGCACAAATAGACAAAGAAAAATATCAACAAAACATGATAGAAACAATAAAAAAAGAGCCAAACTTAGAAATAAAAGAAACTTTAGTAGAACATCTAATAACACAAAATAACAAAATTCAAGGAGTAATAACAAAAAATAAAGAGATAATAACCTCTAAAGCAGTAATATTAACAACAGGAACATATTTAAACTCAAACATACTAATAGGAAGTACAAAGAAAAAAGAAGGTCCTCATGGTGAAAAAACAGAATTAAATCTAAGTAAAGATCTAGAAAAACTAGGATTTACCCTAAAAAGACTAAAAACAGGTACACCCCCCAGAATACAAAGAGATACAATCGACTTCACCAAAACTAAAGAAGAAAAAGGCTCCCCTACACCCTTAACATTTTCATACCAAAATAAAGTAATGTATAATCCAGAAAATCAAGAAAGTTGTTACTTAATATATACCACACAAAAAACACACGAAATAATAAATAAAAACCTAAAAAAATCAGCAATGTATGGCGGATACGCCGAAGGAATAGGGCCAAGATATTGTCCATCAATAGAAGATAAAATAGTAAGATTTAGTGATAAAGAAAGACACCAACTATTCCTAGAACCAGAAACAAAACAATATGACACAATATATGTTCAAGGCTTCTCTACAAGTATGCCAAAAGACATACAAGAAGAAATGATAAAATCATTACCAGGTCTTGAAAATGCCAAAATACTAAAATATGCCTATGCTATAGAATATGATGCCATAGATCCAAGAGACTTAAAAAGAACATTAGAAACAAAAATAATAGAAAATCTATATACAGCAGGACAAATAAACGGAACAAGTGGTTACGAAGAAGCAGCATGCCAAGGACTAATCGCAGCAATAAATGCAAATCAAAAATTAAAAAACAAAAAACCACTAATTCTAAGAAGAGATGAAGCATATATAGGAGTACTAATAGATGACTTAGTAACCAAAGGAGTACAAGATCCATATAGATTATTAACATCAAGAGCAGAATATAGATTACTACTAAGAGATGATAATGCCGACCAAAGACTAACAAAATATGGAATAGACATAGGTCTAATAACAAAAGATCAAGAAGCAAAATACAATGAAAAAGTACAAAATATAGAAAAACTACTAAAACAGTTAACACAAGAAATAACTCCAAAAAAAGAAACAAATGATATCCTAGAAAAACAAGAAATAAATAAAATAACAGATAAAACATCACTACATGATCTATTGAAAAGACCAGAGGTAACAATAGAAAAATTAAAACCATTCTTAAACATTACATATACAGAAGAAGTACAAAAAGAAGTAGAAATAATGATAAAGTATGAAGGATATATCAAAAAGAGTAAAGAAGAAGCATTAAAACAAGCACAGTACGAAAATATAAATTTAAGTGATACAATAGACTATAATAAAGTTCCAAATTTAGCCCTAGAAGCAAGGGAAAAACTAAACAAAATAAAACCAAATTCCATAGGTCAAGCAATGAGAATAAGTGGAGTAAATCCAAGTGATATATCAGTTTTAATGATATATTTAAAAAGAGGTAAAAATGAATAAAGAAGAGTTTAAACAAGAATTAAAAAAACTAAATATCGATATAACAGAAAACCAAATGACTAAGCTAGAAGAATATTATAATATGTTAATAGAAACAAATAAAACAACAAACTTAACAAGAATAACAGAAAAACAAGAGGTTTATTTAAAACATTTTTATGACTCATTAACAATAGCAAAAGTAATAAAACTAGAAAATCAAAAATTAATAGACATAGGAACAGGTGCTGGATTTCCAGGAATAGTCTTAAAAATAATATACCCAAATTTAGATATAACACTTTTAGATTCGTCACAAAAAAGAATAGATTTCTTAAATAGAGTAATAGAACAACTAGATCTAAAAAATATAAAAACAGTGCATGAAAGAATAGAAGATTACCAAAAAGAAACATTTGATATAGTAACTTCTAGAGCAGTATCAAAAACTAATATTCTTGTAGAACTAGCATGTAATTTAGCAAAACCCCACGGCTATTATATTTTTCTAAAAGGTAATTTAGACGAAGAATTAAAAGAATCACAAAACGCTATAAAAACATTAAATATGAAATTAATAGAAAAACAAGAATTTAAATTACCAAAAGAACAAAGTAATAGAACAATAATTAAAATAGAAAAAATCAAAAACTCACCAAAAGAATACCCAAGAAATTTTGCAAAAATCAAGAAAAACCCATTGTAAAATTTCTTTTTTTATTGTAAAATGATAACATAGACAAAGTATAAAAAAGAATAGAGGGATAAATATGAACTTAGAAAAAGAAATTTTTGATATAGCATTACAAGATATAATTCCAAATAGATTTCAACCAAGAGAGATGTTTGATGATGAAGCATTAAAAGAGTTGTCACAATCAATAAAAGAGCACGGGGTAATCCAACCAATAATAGTAAGAAAAGTTGGAGATAAATATGAAATAATAGCCGGAGAAAGAAGATATAGAGCATCACAACTAGCTGGAAAACAGACAATACCAGCACTAGTAAGAGACATAGATGATAAAGAAGCGGCAAAAATAGCTCTTTTAGAAAATCTTCAAAGAAGTAATCTTACCCCAATAGAAGAAGCGAAAACTTATCAAACAATCTTAAAATTAGATAATATTACCCAAGATGAATTAGCACAAAACCTAGGCAAGTCACAATCAACAATAGCAAACAAATTAAGACTGTTAACACTAGATGAAGAAGTTCAAACTGCCCTTCTAAACTCACAAATATCAGAAAGACATGCAAGAAGTCTATTGGGACTAGATAATGAAAAACAAAGAGAATTATTAAATAAAATAATAAACGAAAAACTAACAGTAAAAGGTTTAGATGAAGAAATAATGAGAATGACTGGAAAATTACCAGAACAACCAGCAGTACAAAATACTAACGAAGGAAGTGTAAATATGGATATTCCAAGTAATCCAGTAGTACAACCTCAACCAGTAGAAGTACCTAGCCAAGTAAATGAACCAATTAATTATAACCAAAATGGAAATGTTGTGGCACAACCAGAGTCTGTAATAGAACAACCCCAAAACTTTGCAATTCCAGAGCCTATACAAACAATGCAACCATCAGAAAGTCAAAATGTTCAAGCAGTGCCAGTACAAGAAGTACCAGAACAACCAATAAATCAAGTTGTTAACACTCCTGCTCCGCAACCAGAACCAATTAAACAACCAGAAGAACACAAAGAAAATATATTTGATAAGTTAAGAATAAATGGCGATGAACAATCTACTACCCCAAATGTTAATACTCAAATTCCTGGACAAGAAATAAATAAACAATCAGAAATTAAACCAGAATCACCAATAATAAACAGTGAAACTCAAAAAGAAAATAGCCCTCAAGAATTCAACAACATATATGATTTAAGATTTGCAATAAATAACTTTAGACAAGCAATTCAAAATACAGAAAAATTTGGATTCAAAGTAAAAGCAGATGAATATGATAGTCCAGATAAATATCAAATTGTAATAGAAATAGATAAGAAAAACTAATATAGATAGAAGGATAAATTATGATAAAAGAAATTTTTGAAAAAGAAAAACAACAACTAGAAGAACAGTTAATACCAATAAATAAAAACATAACGAACAAATTGTTAAAGGAATTAGAAAAACTATCTCAAGACTTACAAAAAAATCCAGAAAGTATAGATAAGTATGAACTGGGTAAATATATAGAAATAATAAGCAAAAACCAAGAAACTCAAGAATTTGAAAACTATAAAGAACAACTAAATGCCCTAAAAACATTAGTTGAATGTAAAAAAACAACAAATAATTCCCTATTTAATTTAACAAAACAACAAGAAAATTTCATAAAACAATTTGCACTAAAAATTCAAAAATTTCTAGTATTACATAACCAAATAATTCAAAAAAATGATATTTTAACACAACAAATAAAAATCTATCAAACAATTATAGAAAAAATAGAGAACCATCAAAGTCTTAAACAAGAAGAACTATTAGAGTTAAATAGAATAATCCAAAATGAAGATGAACATGAACAAAACAAAATACTAAAAAGTTACTTACAATATAACATAGAAACTACCAATAGAAAAACAACAAAAGAACAAGAAAAACCAAAATTACAAGTTTCAAAAGTAACACAAATAAAACAAAAGCCAGATATTACAATCAAAAATAAAGTCAAAGACGACCAAAGTTCATCTAAATCTGAAGAAGAACCTAAAAAAATCTATACATATGATAAAGCTATAAAAGAAAACTATAAAAATACAGCTATATTACAATATAATGAAAACCAACAAATAGGACTAGAAAAAAGTGAAAATCAAAAAAAAGAAGTAGTAAAAGAAGCGAAAAGCATAAGTGATGAAACAATAGAAGAAGAATTCCAAGATGTAATAGAAAATGCACTAGCCTTTGGATATTATAAAAACAAAAAGGCATTAATTGATATTATAAAGCTAATTCTAGCCTTTGGAATAAATAGAACTGATCATAGTTTAATAGATGAAATTATATCTCATTTCAGTTCATATCAAGATTCCAGAAAAACAAATTATACAATAATAAAAGAAATTCTAAATGATTTTAACATACCATATACTTATAATAAATTTTCAAGATTTGGAAATGAAGCAGAAAATTACGATCCATACACAGGATATCCAGAAGAAGAAACATATGATATTAGTAGCCAAGATGATTACAGTGAAAACTACAACAAAGTTTCTAACCAAAATTACTTAGTCCGTCCAAGTGAAATACAATTTCAAGAATCATCATCAATAAGGACACCAGAGGCAAGAGAAAAATATTTCTCAAGTTTTTCAAAATCGAAATAATGCAACTATAAAAGCCTAACAAGGCTTTTTAATATACAAAAAATAAAATAATAAAATCCTCTTTAAAAAAACAAAAAAATTTGATAAAATAGTAATAGCAAAAAGGAATAGGTGGTAACAAAATGGGAAAAGTAATATCATTAATAAATCAAAAAGGTGGCGTAGGAAAAACAACAACAAGTATAAATCTGTCCGCATCATTAGCACTCCTAGGTAAAAAAATACTATTAATTGACCTAGATCCTCAATGTAATGCAACAACAGGAATAGGTTTAAATAAAGGCGATATTGAAAACAGCATTTATAATGTTTTTAACGGAACTTCAACAATACAAGATGCAATAGTAAAAACAAAATATAAAAACTTATATGTATTACCAGCAAACATCAATTTAGCAGGTATCGACATAGAGTTAGAGCAAACGGATACATTAGAAACAGTAACAAAATCAGAAAGATTAAAAGAACATATAAATAAAATAAAAGATAGCTATGATTATATAATAATAGATTGCCCTCCAGCACTAGGAATAATAACAACAAATGCCCTAACTGCATCAGATTCAGTGATAATTCCAGTACAATGTGAATTCTTTGCACTAGAAGGAATCACACAATTATTAAAAGCAATAATGTATACTCAAGCTAATCTAAACCCAAATCTAACAATAGAAGGAGTATTACTAACAATGTTAGATGCTAGAACAAATTTAGGTCTAGAAGTAGTAGAAGAAATAAGAAGCTACTTTAAAGATAAAGTATATAACACAATAATACCAAGATTAATCAGATTAACAGAAGCACCATCACATGGAAAACCAATAGTGGCATACGATCCAAAATCCAGAGGATCCGAAGCCTATTTAAATTTAGCCAAAGAGGTGATTAAAGGAAATGGAACAAACTAAAAGAAGAGCATTAGGACGAGGACTAGAAGAATTATTTAATATTGAAGACATAAACTATGACAAAATGGAAGAAAAAATAATGGAAACAGCAGATGAAGAAGAAATAAAAGAACTTCCAATATCAAAACTAAGAGTAAATCCTTATCAACCAAGAAAAACATTTAACGAAGAAGCATTAAGAGAATTAGCAGAATCAATAAAAGAGCATGGAGTAATTCAACCAATAATAGTTAAAAAAAGCATAAAAGACTACGAAATAGTAGCCGGGGAAAGAAGATATAGAGCTTCAAAATTAGCAGGAAAAGAAACAATACCATGCATTGTTAGAAACTTCACTGATGAACAAATGATGGAAATAGCAGTATTAGAAAACCTTCAAAGAGAAAACCTAAATTCCATAGAAGAAGCAATGGCTTATGAGTCACTAATGAAAAATCTTAGTTTAACACAAGAACAAGTAGCAAAAAGAGTTGGAAAAAGTAGAAGTTATATAACAAACATTTTAGGTTTACTAACCTTACCAGAACCAGTCAAAGAACTAGTAAGACAAGGCAAAATAACTCAAAGTCATGCAAGAACTTTATCCAAACTAGAAAGCAAAGAAAAAATAGTAGAATTAGCAGATAAAATAGTAAATCAAAACTTAAATGTAAGAGAAATAGAAGAAGAAACAAAAAAAGAAACAAAAAAAGAAGAACAACATACAAAGCCAAGAAACAAAGAATATGAATTATTGGAAAGAGAACTAGAAAGCTATTTAGGAACCAAAGTAAAAATAAAACAAAAAAAATTAGAAATAAACTATGAAAATGAAAATGATTTAAATAGAATACTAGAAATCATAAACTTTAATAAGTAGGTGATGATAATTGATAAAAGATTTTTTAAAATTTATAATAGATAAAGATGTACACTTAATAATAATATATATATTATTAGGATGGATAGTTTATCAAATAATAAAAGGAATTATAATAAGAAATACTAAAAGATTAAAGAAAAAAAGACAAAAAACAATGCAAAAACTAATACAAAACATAGTAAAATACGTAGTCATAGTACTAGTTGGTGCAACCATCCTTAATATACTAGGAGTAAATGTAACCTCTATAGTCGCAGGACTAGGAGTAGTTTCAGTAATATTAAGTTTAGCACTAAAAGATGTAATGCAAGACATCCTTGCAGGATTATCAATAATATTTGAAGATCAATTCGATATAGGAGATTTAGTAGAAATAAACGGTTTTACAGGAACAGTAATAGATTTAGGATTAAAAAGTACAAAAATTAAAAGCTATGAGAATACAATAAAAATAATATCAAATAGAAGTATTATAGAAGTAATAAACTATTCTAAAACAAACCCAAATGTAATAATAGACATCCCTATTCCATATGAAATAGATAATAAAAAAACAGATAAAGTAATAGATAAAATTATAAAAAGAACAGAAAAAGAAGTAGAAACATTAAAAGGAAATATAGAAAACTGGGGATTAAACGAATTTAAGGACTCATGTATCAGCTATAGAATATTCATTCCAGTAAAACAAGACACACAATTCAGTACAAAAAGAAAAATTAATAGAATAATAAAAGAAGAGTTTGATAAAGAAAACATATCCGTACCGTATAATATAATAGAGGTAAAAAATGGATAAAAACTATGTATTAGGAACAAAAGTAATAATGAAAAAACAACACCCATGTGGAACAAATTTATGGGAAATAACAAGATTAGGTGCAGATATAAAATTAAAATGTATAAATTGTGGAAGATCAGTAATGATTCCAAGAATAGAATTTAATAAAAAAATAAAAAAAATAATTGAGGAGTAGAAATATGGCAAGAAAGAAAAAAAACAAAAAACTAAAACTTCATCCAATAACAAGTTTTGTAATATTAATAGTTGCAACAATAATATTAAGTGCTATATTATCACTATTTAATATTTCAGCATCATATGACAGTGTAAATTTGGAAACAAATGAATTAGAACAAACCATAGTAACAGTAAAAAACATGTTATCATATGATGGTATAAAATCAATCATAAGTAATGCATCAACAAACTTTATAAGCTTTACAACAGTCAGTACTTTAATAATAACATTAATGGGAATAGCAGTAGCAGAAGAAACAGGATTAATACAAGTTTTTATGAAAAGAAAACTAGCCAAAATAAATCCAAAAATAATAACATTTATTCTATTTCTACTAGCAGTTTTTTCAAGTATAGTAAATGAAGTAGGATATGCGGTACTAATACCATTAGGTGCCCTACTATTCTTATTTAATGGTAGAAATCCACTAGTTGGTATAGCAACAGCATTTGCCGGAGTAGCATTTGGATACAGTGTAAGTTTCTTCGTTGGATCCACAGACATGTCCTTAATACCATATACAATGAGTGCAGCCAATCTAATAGATGAAACATTCTATGTAAGAATGACATCAAATCTATACATAATGATATTCTCATGTATTATAATATCAATAATAGGAACAATTATAACAGAAAAATATATAGTAAAAAAACTAGGAAGATACATTCGCAAGAAAAAAGATGATTTAGATCAAACAAAAGAAATAGAATATTTGGATTTGCAATATGAAGAACAAAAGAAAATAAAATCCGAAGAACAAGAGAAAAAAGGATTAAGATATGCCCTATTTGCAGCCATTATAGTAACAGTAATATTCATATATATGATAGTTCCAGGACTACCATTCTCTGGAGCATTACTAGATAGTACAGAAAAATCATATGCTTATCAATTATTTGGAGAAAACTCTTATTTAGAAGCAGGATTTACATATATGCTAGCTCTATTTATGATAGTAACAGGAATAGCATATGCAATAGGAGCAAAATCAGTAAAAAATGATAAAGAATTATTCCAAAAACTAACAAATAGATTAGGAGACTTAGGAATTCTATTAGTAATGGTTTTCTTTGCAGCGCAATTCATAGCAATATTTAAAGAAACAAATATAGGAACAATAATAGTAGTATGGTTATCAAGTATACTAAAAGCAGTACCATTGTCAGGAGTGCTATTAATAATAGTAGCAATACTAGTAATAGCTATTTCAAACCTATTTGTACCAAGTACAATCACAAAATGGATGATAATATCACCAATATTAGTCCCAGCCATGATGCAACTTAATATGTCACCCCAATATTCGCAATTTATATTTAGAGCAGCAGAATCTATGACAAATGGAGTAACTCCCCTACTAGCATATTTTGTAGTATACTTGGGTTATTTAAATATATATAATAAAGAAGAAAAAAAGGTTTATGGTATAAGAGATGGTATAAAAATCATGACACCATATTTAATAGCTTTATCAGTAGCGTGGATAGCAATTATCTTACTATGGTATTTAATAGGATTACCGTTAGGACCTGGAGTATATCCAGTATTATAACAAGGAGGAATTAACATGAGCTTAAAAGCTGGAATAGTTGGTCTGCCAAACGTAGGTAAATCAACATTGTTTAATGCAATAACAAAAAAAGATATATTAATAGCAAACTATCCATTTGCCACAATAGATCCAAATATAGGTATAGTAAATGTACCAGATCAAAGATTACAAAAACTAGCAGAAATGTACAATCCAAAAGAAATAAAACCAGCAAGTTTCGAATTTGTAGATATTGCTGGAATAGTAAAAGGAGCATCCGAAGGAGAAGGATTAGGAAATAAATTCTTATCACATATAAGAGAAGTAGATGCAATATGTGAAGTAGTTAGATGTTTTGAAAATAAAGAAATAACACACGTCGAAGGAAATATAAATCCAATAAGAGATTTAGAAATAATTAACTTAGAATTAGCCCTAGCAGACCTAGAAATAATATCAAATAGAATAGATAAAATAAAGAAAAAAGCACAAACAACAAAAGACAAAGAAACCTTGATAGAATTAACAGCATTAGAAAAATCAAAAGAAGCCCTAGAAAAAAATATTCCATTAAGATTAATTAAATACGAAGAAGATGAACTATTCTCACTGAAATCATTCAATCTTTTAACTTTAAAACCACATATATATCTAGCAAATGTAAGTGAAGAAGAAATAAATGAAGACAATAATTATGTAAAAGAATTAGAAGAATATGCTGCTAAAGAAAATTCCAAAGTAATAAAAGTATCAGCAAAAATAGAATCAGAACTAGCAGAATTAGACGAAGAAGATAAAAATGAAATGCTAAAAGAATTAGGTATAGAAAAAAGCGGATTAGATAAGTTAGTAGAAACCACATATTCTTTATTAGGATTAAAAACCTACTTCACCGCCGGCCCACAAGAAGTAAGAGCATGGACATACAAAAACGGAATGAATGCCAAAGAATGTGCAGGAATAATCCATACAGATTTTGAAAAAGGATTCATAAAAGCCGAAGTAATAGCCTATGAAGACTTAATATCCGCTGGAACAGAACAAAAAGTAAAAGAACTAGGAAAACTAAGATTAGAAGGAAAAGACTATATAATGCAAGATGGAGATATATGTCATTTCAGATTTAATCTATAAGAACTATGTTCTTTTTTTATATAAAAAAATAATAATTAACAGTACAAATAAAAAGATATATAAAACCAGAAAAAAAATAGATCGAAGTTAATGGTAAAAATCATTAACTTTTTATTATAAATTTTACTATTCAAAAATAGAAAATTATGATAAACTAACTATATAAAATAGAAAGGAAGTAAAAAAATGAAACAGAAAACTAATGGATTTACAATTATTGAAGTATTAATAGTCATAATAATAATAGCGATTTTGTCAGTAATAACAGTCGCTGGAATAACAAAGTATATGAATACATCTAGAGAAAAATACAACAAAGAGTTAAAACAACAACTATTAGTATCAGGGAAAAACTTTTATTCAGAAAATAAACAAAGGATTCCAAACAAAAATAATTATAAAAAAACAGATGTAGTAACATTATCAGAATTAACAACAAAAAACTACATAACAAAAGAATTTAAAGATGCACAAGGAAACAGTTGTACAGGAGAAAGCTACATAATAGTAAGAAAAACAGAAAACGGACCTCATTATAATGTTTGTATGAAGTGTGGAACCAATAACTATATATCAACCGAAGAAGAAAAAGAATACTGTAATCCTGAGCCGCAAAGCGCCCCACCATCTTGTAAAGAATCGGAAGAAAATAAAAATAATCAACAAAAAGATTCAAACGTTGATTACACATATGCTAAAAACTATATAACTTTTACAGTAACGTCAAAACTAAATCAAGAAAAAGAAGTATTAATAAATTCTGTTCTAAAAACAAACAAAAATGTAACAGTTATACTTGAGAAAAAAGAAAATAATAAATTTAAACAAAAATCAACACAAACATTATCAGAAAATAAAGAAACCAAAATCTTAACTTCAGAAAAAATGAAAAATAATGAAGAAGTTTATAGATTATCATTCAAACAAAACAATAAAATAATACCACTAAATAATTTAGAATTAACTCTAAATGTAAAAACAGATATAAAATATAACTATGAATACGTAGATAAAGCACAAGAATTTAATGTTCCTGTAGATGGAAAATATAAAATAGAACTATGGGGAGCAGCAGGTAATTACTATCCACTAGAAATGAAAAACAGTATAGGGAAAGGTTCATATACAAGTGGTGAAATAGAGCTAAAAAAAGGAACAAAGTTATATATTCATACTGGACAAAATGCTACAACAGCAGGAACCTTTAACAGTGAAGCATATAATGCAGGAAGTAAAGCAGCAGGCGTAAAAGAATATCCACGTACAAAAGGATATCACAATTCCTCATCTGGAGGAGGAGCAACAGACATAAGGTTAACAGCAGGAGAATGGAACGATCTAAATTCACTAAAAAGCAGAATAATGGTAGCAGCTGGTGGTGGTGGAACACAATATTTCGAAGGAAAAATGAAAAACTATGAACAAAAAATTGAAGGAACAGGAGGCGCTGGCGGAGGTCTAATTGGCTACGAAGGATATCAAAAAGCCATCCTAAACTACAGTACTGACATATGGACAACCCAAGAAACAAATGCTTATCCAGGAACAAGTACAACTAAAGCTGGTACAAAATACGGATTTGTAGGAGCAGGAACTCAAAAACAAGGAGGCAAAACAAATCCATGCACATCAAGTGCAAAATGTGATGAAAAAAGTGGAAATGTAGGAACAGATGGAACCTTAGGAATAGCAGGAAATGGTTCATCAGCAGAAGCTGGCGGAGGTGGCGGTGGAGGCTACTACGGTGGAGCCGGCGGAGGCCTAGCATTTGCAATGGCAAGAGAAGATAGCGGATTATGCCACTCTTCCGGAGCAGGAGGCTCTTCTTACATATCAGGGCATACAGGAAGCATATCACTAAAAAATAAAAATAATACCAGCTGTAAAGAAACAGGAACTAATCCAACAAATTATATCGGAACAACAGATAAAACATGTTCATATTACAACAATGATTACATTTTCAAAAATACAACAATGATAGATGGTGAAGGTTACAGCTGGACTAATATAAGAAATAAATTGGTAAAAATGCCAAGCTATGCCAATGACTCAATAGACAAAGGAAACATCAAAAGTGGCCATGCCAAAATAACAGCATTAACAACCGGATCAAATTCAACATTTCACTACAAGTCATCAGATGGAGTTTGTGAAACAGAATCAAAAAATTAAGAACCGAGTTATTCAGTTCTTTTTCTTTGTTAAAAAATATGATAAAATACTCTCAGAAAGGAAAATGAAAATGAACGATAAAATAAAAATAATCTTAAGATATTTAAAGTGTTTAATAATAGTATTTTCATTAATATTTACAACTTATTTTTGTTTAGAATCATTATACAATGAATATAAAACAATTACCCTATTAAACAGTAATAATGTAGAAATAACCAAAGAATATTCAAAACATTTAGAAGGAGGGTTCAACTACACAGAATCTACAATAAAAGATCCTAGTTTCTTGCACGAAAAAACAATTTTAGATTCATACGAGAAAAGTAAAACTGGTACAGTTCTATTAGTACAAGAAATGAACTTACACAACAATACCATGCAAAAAATATTATTAATTTTTGAAGTATCAGTAATAGTATCCCTAGCATATTACGTTGTAACAAAAAGTAAAAAAAATCAATTTAAAAAACTATTAGTTAGTAATGCAATACTAAACATATCACTACTCTTTATAAATGATCTATTTAATAATAGCAGCATAGAAGATGAACAAATCCTATTTAGTATAACAATAATATACATACTAGCATGTCTTTTGCTTAAATTAAAAGATCGAATAAAACATCAAAAAACCAATATAGATATACTAGATAAAATATATATAATAATTATAATACTAAGTCCCCTATCATATTCCCTAGCAGATTATCAAATAACATTATTAATAATATCATCATTATATCTAATACTAACATTAATACTAAAAGCATATAAATTTTTCAAATTCAAAAAAATGAATAAAAAAGGAGTGTAACATGGAATCAAACCAAGATTTAAAAAACTTAACAAATGAAATATTAAAAATTAATAAAAGAAATAAAAAAGTAGAATTAGATAAAAAATGAGAAACAAGTACCACTAGAAAAGTATTTATATGTATTTTAACATACATAATAGTTTTAATATATTCCTATCTAGTGAAAAATTACAATAGTATATTCTTAACATCAATAGTTCCAGTAATAGGATTTACCCTATCGCTTAAATATATAAGAAAAATATGGGAACGAAAATTAAATAAAAACTAGACAAACATAAAATTTGTTGTTATAATACAAAACGAGTATTAAGTTACTCCTTGCTTCATAAGAAGCCATAAGACCAAAAGGAGGTGTAAAAGTATGAAAAAGTACGAAATAATGTTTATAGTAAAACCAACTCTAGAAGAAGCAGCAATTAAAAAAGCATTTGAAAACATGAAAAAAGTACTAACAGATAACAAAGCTAACATACTTGAAGAAAAAGAAATGGGACAAAGAGATTTAGCATATGAAATCAAAAAACATAAGACTGGTTACTATTATCTTTTAACAGTAGAAGCACCAAGAGAAGCAATAAGCGAATTTAATCGTATAGTTAATATTAGCGAAACTGTTATCCGTGCTTTAGTAACAAAAATTGAAGATTAAGAGGTAAAAAAATGAATAAAGTATTTTTAATTGGTAGATTAGTAAGAGATCCAGAATTAAGGTATACATCTTCAAACATCCCAGTTGCAACTTTCTCATTAGCAGTAAATAGAAATTTTACAGGACAAAATGGAGAAAGAGAAACTGATTTTATCAATATAGTAGTTTGGAGAAAACAAGCAGAAAATTGCAAAAATTATATAAATCAAGGCAGTCAAGTTGCTATAGATGGACGTATACAAACAAGAAGTTATGACGATCAAAACGGTCAAAAAAGATATGTAACAGAAGTAGTAGCAGACAATGTTCAATTTTTAGATACTAAAGCATCAAGAGAACAAAAACAAGAAAATAATAGTGTCAATCCATATAATCTTGATGAACCAAAAAAAGAAAACAATTTAAATGATATACCAGATGATCCATTCAAAGATTTTGGAGCAGAAATAAAAATTGAAGAAAATGACTTGCCATTTTAATCTATAAGGAGGAAAAAACATGGCAGAATTCTATAAAAAAAGAAAAAAAAGATGTTATATGTGTGAAGGAAAAGAAATCAATTATAAAGATGTTGATATCTTAAAAAAATATACAAATGAAAGAGGGAAAATCCTTCCAAGACGTGTAACAGGAGCATGTGCTAAGCATCAAAGATATATAGCCGGAGAAATAAAAAAAGCACGTATTATTGGTTTATTACCATTCGTAAAATAAACAATTTTTGTTTATTTTTTTCTTTACTAAAAAAAATGACATATCACTATTTTTTTGATATAATATTTAAAGAAACAAGGAGGCATATTATGAGTCTAAAAGAATTAAAAAAACAAATCTCCAAAGAAATGTTCCACTCTAAAGAAGTATTTTTAGTAGCGCACAAAGAGATAGATTTAGATGCCTTTGCTTCTATGGCGGGTTTTTCACTAATATCAAAAAAATATAAAAACAAAACATATATAATCATAAATGATAAAAATATAGAACCAGCAACAAAAGAAGCAATGGATTCTATAAAAACAAAACTAAACATAATAACAACAAAAGAAGCAAAAGAACTGATAACAAAAAAATCCATTCTTTATATATTAGATACAAACAAACCAAAATTAATAGATTGTAGTGATTTATTAAATCAATTTAAAACAGTAACAGTCATAGATCATCATACCAAAAGTCAAGAAACACTAAAATCAAAAAATCTATATATAGAAGAAAAATCAACATCAACCTGTGAAATAGTAGCAAGTTTACTTAATAAATTTAGAATAAAAGTTCCAAAACAATATGCAACAATAATGCTTGGAGGAATAGCTCTAGATACAAACAATTTCATGTATAAAATGACAAGAAAAGCCTTCTTCTATTGCTATTATCTTTCAACAAAAGGTGCGGATATAAATGAAGCTCAAAGATATTTAAAACAAGACTTAGAAGAATATGTTAATAGATCAAAAATGGTAGGAAATACTAAAATAGAAGGTGAAATAGCCATAGCAACAGGACAAAAAGGGAAAATATATACAAGACAAGAACTAGCCAAAACAGCAGATCTTTTATTAGAATTCAAAGGAATAAAAACATCATTTGCTATAGGATATTTAGAAAAAAGCAAAGTAGGAATAAGCACAAGATCAATTAAAAAAATAAATGCCGGAAAACTAATGGAACAATTTGGCGGAGGAGGCAACAAAATAGAAGCGGCAGCAATAATAGAAAATACAAGTATAAAGAAAATTGAAGAACAAATAAAAGAAAAAATAAAATAAGGAGGTCATATTATGAAAGTAATTTTTATAAAAGATCTAAAAAATCAAGGTAAAAAAGGAGAAATAAAAGAAGTAAAAGATGGATATGCCAAAAACTTCTTAATAAAAAATGGATATGCAATAAAAGAAACAAAAGAAAGTTTAAAGATCCTAGAAAGAGAAAATCAAGAAGCAAAAACTCTAGATGAAAATTTAACAAAAGAAGCAAAAGTTTTAAAACAAAATCTAGAAAAAGAAAAAATAACCTTTACAGTAAAAACAGGAACAAATGATAAAGTGTTTGGAAGCATATCAGCAAAACAAATAAAAGATAAATTAGATGAAAAGTATAAAATAGATAAAAAACAAATAATATTAAATAATCCCATATCATCATTAGGATTCCATGAAGTAGAAATACATTTATATAAGGATATAATAGCAAAAATAAAAATAGAAGTAAAAAAGTAGGTGTCATAGCTTGAAAAGAGAAATACCAAACAATATAGAAGCAGAACAATCAGTGCTAGGTTCAATGTTACTATCAAAATATGCCTTAGAAAAAGCGGTAGAAACATTAACAAAAGAAAGTTTTTTCTTAGATAAACATGCAAAAATATTTAATGCTTTAAAGAATTTACAAAATAAAAAAGTAGCAGTAGACATAACAACATTAACCACTGAATTAAAGGATGAGAACACTTTAAATGAAGTAGGAGGAGTCGAATACCTCTCAGAAATACTAGATAACACCCCTACTGCAGCAAATATAGATCATTATATAAAAATAGTAGAAGACAAAAGTATATTAAGAAATCTAATAGATGAAGCAACAGAAATAGCTACACTTGGTTATACAAATGAATTTTCAATAAATGAAACATTAGACAAAGCAGAAAGTAAAATATTAAATGTAGTAAAAAACAGAAAATCAAGCGATATAAAACAAATGCCTGAAGTCCTAGCAGAGTTCCAAGAAAATCTAGAAAAGTTAGCAAATAATAAAGGAAAAATTAGTGGAATTCCATCTGGATTTTATGACTTAGACAACCTAACAGATGGATTTCATAAAAATGAACTAGTAATTTTAGCAGCACGTCCTGCCATGGGAAAAACAGCATTAGCATTAAATATAGCAACAAATGTTGCGCTAAAATCAAAAAAATCAGTAATAATATTTACACTAGAAATGCGTGCAGAACAACTAATATCACGTATGATATCATCACTAGGGCAAGTGGATGCTAAAAAGTTGCAAAATGGTTCATTAGATAGCAAAGATTGGCAAAGAGTAAATGAAGCAATAAGTCAATTATCTGAAACAAATATATATATAGATGACTCACCAGGAGTAACAATTGGAGATATCAAAGCCAAATCAAGAAGGATAGCAAGTCAAGACGAAAATCTCGGAATAATTCTAATCGACTACTTAACATTAATAGGAAGTATGGGAAAATATGCAGGAAATAGACAACAAGAAGTATCAGAAATTTCAAGAGCATTAAAAACATTAGCACTAGAACTTCAAATTCCAGTAGTAACCCTAGCCCAATTATCAAGAACACCAGAACTAAGAGAAAATAAAAGACCTGTATTAAGCGACCTAAGAGAATCTGGTTCAATAGAACAAGATGCAGATATAGTAGCGTTTATCTATAGAGATGACTATTATAACGAAAGCTCAAAAATAGATGATAACATGAGTAAAACAGAAATAATAGTAAGAAAAAACAGAAGTGGTAAAATAGGAACAGCAGAAGTCTTATTCAAAAAGAATACCCTATCATTTATGAACTATAAAAATGATGGAAAAAAAGAGGTGACTAAAAGTGAATAAAGCAGTCTATATATTCTTAACAGTATTAGCCTTTGCAATAAGTATAATAACAGTGATATTACAAAGCACATCATATGTATATTATGAAGCAAAAGACGTATATAGAGTATATCTAAATGGAAGATCTTTAGGAATAATAGAAAACAAAAAAGCACTAGAAGATTATGTTAATAAAAAACAAGAAGCCCTAAAAGAAAAATATCATGTAGATAATGTATATATACCACAAGGACTAAAAATAACAAAAGAGACAACATATAATGAAAAAACAGAAAAAGTAGAAACAATATATAACAAAATAGCCGACGAAGAAGACTTTACAATAAATGGCTATACTATAACAATAACCGATTTAAAAGAAGGAGAAAAAGACAAAAAAGGCACAACAAGTACTCAAAAAATAAAAGAATACTTATATGTAATAGATGATAAAATCTTAAAAGAAGCAGTAAATGATGTAGTAAAATCATTCGTAGATGAACAAGAATATGAAGACTATCTAAATGATGTAAAAAAAGACACCACATCAATAGGAGAAATGATAGAAAATGTCTACATCAAAGAACAAATATCAATAAAAAAAGGTAGAATACCTGCAAATCAAAAAATTTATCAAACAGAACAAGAACTAGCAGGATACCTATTATTCGGAACAAATGAAAAAAACAAAACATATAAAGTAAAAGATGGAGATAGTGTTAAATCAATTGCAGACAAAAATAAAATGTCTACAGAAGAATTCTTAATAGCAAATCAAGATATATCAGATGAAAATGCCTTATTATACAAAGGACAAGAAGTAGTAATAAGTTATATCAATCCGATAATAACAATAGTAGAAGAAACTCATTCTGTAAAAAAAGAATCAATAAGATATAAAACAATCGAAAAAACAGATGAAAACTTAATGCCAGGACATTATGAAGTTATGCAAAAAGGTAAAAAAGGTGAAAGTAAAGTAACTAGAAAAATCAAAAAACAAAATGGAAAAATAGCCGAAGCCCTAATAGTATCAAGCGAAGTAATAACAGAACCAATAAGCAAAATAGTAAAAACCGGAAGCAGTGTTGATTGGGCCTGGCCAACAGTTAGCAACTATACTATAACAGAACACTTTGGTTATGTACTTAGAAGTTCAATAGGAGAAACTCAGGCAAGAAGTCATGACGGAATAGACATCGCAGGACTAGGATGTGGAACACCAATATATGCTGCCAACTCAGGAACAGTCTTAGCAGCAGGATGGTACTCTGGTTTAGGTAATAGAATAGAAATAAATCACGGCAAAGGAATAGTAACAACATATGCCCATCTAAATAGTGTATATGTATCCGCTGGACAAACAGTAAAAAAAGGACAAAAAATAGCAGCCATGGGTAATACAGGATATTCATTTGGATGTCACCTACACTTCCAATTATCAAAAAACGGCATACTATACGACCCATTATCACTATACTAAAATGAAAATAACAATACTAGCAAGTGGTTCAAAAGGTAATTCAACACTAATAGAAACAGAAAACAAAAACATACTAATAGATGTTGGATTACCTTTATCAAATCTAGAAAAAAGATTAGAAAGAAATATGCCAAAAATAGACATCCTAATAATAACACACACTCATATAGACCACATAAAAGGAATAAAATCAATACTAAAAAAACAAAAACCAATCATATACACATTAGAAAACAATCTCGAAGAAAAAATAGAAGACACAAACTTAATAACACATGAAAAAACATATGAAGAAGATGAACTCATAATAAACTTATTTGAATTATCACATGACGTTCCATGTCTAGGAGTATATTTAAAAGAAAAAGATAATGAACTAATATACATAACAGATACAGGATACATAAAAGAAAAATTACTAAAAAAATATAAAAACAAAACAATCTATATAATAGAAAGCAATTATGAAGAAGAAATGCTAATAAGTGGAAGTTACCCATTTTATTTAAAACAAAGAATAAGAAGCGACCGAGGACATATATCAAATGAAGATACCTGTAGATACTTAAAAACATTAATTGGAGATAAAACCAAATATATATGTCTAGCCCATTTAAGTGAAGAAAACAACAATCCAGAAATAGTAAAAGAAAAAGTAAACAATACAATAAACAAGCTACAAAACAAACCAGATAGAGTTATAATATGTAGTCAAATAGAAAAAAAAGAAATAATATTATGAGGTAAAATATGATAAAAATAATATGTATGGGAAAAATAAAAGAAACATATCTCCAAGAAGCCATTAATGAATATAAAAAAAGATTAACAAAGTATACAAAACTAGAAATAATAGAACTAAAAGATGAAAAAGATATGGATAAAGAAATAGCATTACAAAAAGAATATAATCAAATAAAAAAACATATAACAGAAAAAGATAACTTAGTGCTATTAGATCCAAAAGGAAAACAACATACCTCAGAAAGCTTCTCAGAATATATAAATAATGAATTAGTACACAATAGTAATATAACCTTCCTAATAGGTTCTTCAAACGGATTTAAACAAGAATTAAAAGATCAAATATCAAAAAAAATATCATTCTCTTCCCTAACATTTCCTCATCAATTATTTAGAGTTCTTCTATTAGAACAAATATATAGAAGTTTCAAAATATTAAACAATGAAACATATCATAAATAGGAATAATCCTATTTTTTTTATTAAAAAAATGTTATAATCCAAATGGAGGTAATAAAATGATAACAGAAAAATGGGATAAAATCTTAGAAGAAGAATATAAAAAAGAATACTTTATAAAACTATTAAAAACATTACAAATAGAATATAAAACAAAAACAATATTTCCACCAAAACACGATGTATTTAGAGCCTTAAGATTAACAGACTATGACAAAATAAAAGTAGTAATATTAGGCCAAGATCCATATCATGGAACAGGAGAAGCCGAAGGTCTATCATTTTCAGTAAGAGATGGAATAAGAAAACCACCTTCACTAAGAAACATATTTAAAGAATTAGAAACAGATCTCGGTTATAAGGAACCAAAGTCAGGATCACTAGTAAAATGGGCAAAAGAAGGAGTATTATTATTAAACTCATTATTAACAGTAGAAAAAGATAAACCATTATCACATAAATCATTAGGATGGGAACAATTTACAGACGAAGTAATAAAAAAAATAAACGAAAAAGATACACCAGTAGTATTTATATTATGGGGCTCATATGCAAGAAGCAAAAAAGTATATATAACAAACCCAATTCACTATGTAGTAGAATCCACCCACCCTTCTCCATTCTCAGCAAGAAATGGCTTCTTTGGAAGTAAACCATTCTCAAAAACAAACAACTTTTTAATATCAAAAAAAATTAGTCCAGTTAACTTCAAACTAGACTAATTTTTAAATATTTCATATTCTTCAAGTTTTCTAATCTTAAAAGACTTATAATCCTTAAACTTAAGTAATCTAAACAACCTATTAAAATATCTTTTTAAAAAAATCTCATTATAATTAAGAACATTAGCATTATAATAATCTTTAAGACCATCAAGGCTCTCTTCTAAAGAATTAAGTTCCTTAACCTCAGAGAGCAATTTCTTGTCCTTTCCCTCTTTCACATATTTATTTATATCAAAACTGACATTAAACAAAGCATTTTCCTTTTCATAGATAGAATAATCATCACTATACTCAAATTTAGACTTAATCTTATCATTCTTAATCTTGCTAAGAAGATCATTAACAAGTTCAAGCTTCTTATCTAAAACAGAATTAATACTATCCGAAGCAATATTTATAGAGTCATTAATTTCCCTAAGTTTAGTATATTTAAAAAACAGATATCCTAAAATAATTACAAGTAATAAAAAAACTGCTC
The DNA here is from genome assembly GCA_934101575.1 of uncultured Bacilli bacterium. Lineage (GTDB taxonomy): Bacteria > Bacillota_I > Bacilli_A > RF39 > UBA660 > UMGS1449. Next base: position 96,134 of record CAKORJ010000002.1, on the reverse strand, counting down.
CTAATATATATATCATATAATCACCAACTTTACTTAAATAAGTATACCATAAAAAAAAGAACTTTAAAATAAAATTCTTAAATTACTTTATAGTTAATTTCTTCATCAAAAACAATAAAGTCCAAATAAATAGTTAAAAGTAAATACCATTTTCCAGTCTTAGGATCACTAATAACAACATGATCCCTAGCAGCTTGTTCTACAACCCCGGTAAATATCCTATCTCTCCACTCATTAGCATCAGGAAAAGTCATATAAAAACTAGCAATTTTTCCTTTATTCAATCTTAAAATATTTTCAACATATGATTGCTCCATAGGCAAATCATTTCCACTAGAAGCACTATAATCATTAGAAAAATTATTAGGATTAAAATAGCCATTATTCATAAAATCACCCTCCAATAAAATATATTAACTAAAATAAAAAATATACTAGAAAAAAAACAAAAAAAATTATATAATAAAAAAGGTGATAAAAATGAAAATAACAGTAGGAGTCTCAGTAAGACATGTCCACTTAACAAATGAAGATTATAATTTATTATTTGATGAGCCGCTAGAAGAAAAAGTAAAAATAAATCAACCAGGACAATTTGCAGCACTACAAAAAGTAACACTAAAAAATGGAGAAAGAATCTTAGAAAACGTTCGAATAATTGGGCCACAAAGACCTTACACACAAGTAGAAATATCTAGAACAGATGCTTATTTCTTAAAGTTGAATCCCCCAGTAAGAGAATCCGGAGATTTAGAAGATGCTGAAGAAATAACTATAATAGGACCAACAGGAGAAATAACAAGAAAAGCAGCCATAATAGCAGATAGACACATCCACATAACACCAGAACAAAGAAAAGAAAAACATTTAACAAAAGACCTTTATGATGTAAAAATAAAGGGAGAAAAAGGTGGAATAATATCAAATGTTCATATAGTAGAAAGAGAAAAATCATATTATGAAATGCACATAGATACAGATGATGCAAATGCTCATAATATAAAACAAAATGATGAAGTAGAGATAATAACAGATTAACTCTACTTTTTAAGTGTAAAGCAAACCAAAAAATATGCTAACATCCAAGAAAATAAATTGACATTAGTAAATACACTATTTAAAATAAAACTAGAAAGGAAGATAGATATGGAGGTAAAAAAGAATAAAAGTACAGGAAAAACAATAACAATAATAATTTTAATAATCCTATTACTAGGAGCAGTAGGATATATATGCTACGATAAATTTTTAACAAAAGAAGAACCAAAGCAAGTAGAAACTCCAAAAACTCAACCTACCGCACCAACTCAAGAAGAAACTAAAATAACTCAAGGAGAAATAGAAAACTTACTAAAAACAATACCATATGACACAAGCAAAAATAGTAAAAACAAAGTTCAAACAGCATATACCACAGAAAAAACAACAATTGACACAATAGATACTACTTTATTAATACAATATGCATTTAACAATTTAAAACCAAATGATTATACCACAGGCATGCCAAAATTTATGCAAAATAGCAAAGGTAAATATTATAAATCTAACAATAGTAATGCTACTGAAGCTCAAGGTTATCTATCATTTGATGAAGTAAATAATTACATAAAAGAAAAATACAATATAGAATTAGATAATAATACATTAAAACAAAATTCTCAATTAGTTGAAGCTCCACAATGTGGAATAATATATTATGCAGATAACTATTTCTGTTGGTTATGTTCAAGTGGTGGAATAAATATAGAAAAACTAAGTAATATAGAAGACTACAAAATAGAAAACAATAAATTAATCATAAATGAAAAAGTAGGATTTCTATACACAGATGAAAGCGGAATAAATTTATATAAAACAAATTATAAAGAAAATTTAGTACAAAGTGAAAGTTATATACCAGATCAAATAAGTAAAAAAATCTCAAAACAAAAAAAATATTTTAATAATAATACCAATAACTTTAACACATACAAACACATCTTTAACATAACAAATCAAAAATATTATTGGGAAAGCACAGAATTAACCAACAATAACTAAGGAGAAAATTAGTATGGAAGAAAAAAAGAATAAAAGTACAGGAAAAACAATAACAATAATAATTTTAATAATCCTATTACTAGGCCTAGGAGGATACCTAACATATGATAAATTAGTAATCGATAAAAATACAAAAAACACCCTAGAACAAACCAAAGACAATCTAGAAATAGAACAAAGAAAAAACAAAGAAAATACTACAAAAATAAATAAATTAGAAAAAGATTCAAAAGAACAATCAAATATTGAAGAAAAAAATTATTCAGTAGTAAACTTTAATGGAACAGCAAAAGACATTCATGTGTATTCCATGGGATACGAAGATATGATATACGCTTATAAAGGAGAAATGTATGCTGCATTTGAATCAGAAACAGAAAATCAATCATATGTAATAAGAAATATATTTACAAGTGAAAATCCAACAAAAACAAATAAAGAAGATAATATAAAAGTAAAAAAATTAAACATAAAAGAAAGTGAAGTAGATAAAGTTTTATCATTTAATGATTTCACAACAACAGATGCTCAATATAATGTATATATAATATACAAAAATGGAAAAGTTCATATTTTACATAATGCTTCAGAAGATTCAGGATATGCATTTAAAAACTATAAAGTAAATGATTTAAGAGTATCATGTAAAAAAAGAGGAGAATTTGGCTGTGAAACAGTAAATTACAAACTAACCCTGCAAGATGGCACAGAAAAAACAGTTGCCAAACCCTAATAAAAACAAAAAGTAGAGAAACAAAAATCTCTACTTTTTTCTATCTCTATAATTCTCAATCAAATCAAGTATTCCCTCATCGGGATTATCATATTCATCAAAAGAAATACCAATTTCATAAAGATCATAATCATTCAAAAGTCCAACATCATTCATTAAATAATATAAGTACTCCCTATTAATATTATCATCTTTATTTTTATTTCTTCTTATCATAAACACCCTCCTTAATTACAGGTTCAGTCCCCTTTAAATAATATAAAACCTTTTTATTCTCACTTTCATTTGAAACAACATTACCAGTAACAGGATTAACAAGTACACCAACAACATCATTAGGAGTTTTATACCAACTAGCATCTTTTATATCAAAATACTTTTCCATACTAGTAATCCAAGAACTTTTATTACCAGAGATCACCTTTTCTGATATATTAGAACTATCATCATATCCAGCCCATGAAGCAAAAACAACCTCCGGAGTATAACCAACAACCCAAGAATCAGTATCAGTACTCCCTGTTTTTATAGCATATTTATGTGTAATACTCGGAATCATACTATAACAAGTAGGATAAGTATAACTAACTAAATTAGAATCATAAGTACTAGTTAAAAGTTCACTAATAATAAAAGTAGCATCACTATTAAAAATAGGATTTTCCTTTTTTTCTTTATATGAGTACAATACATTTCCTTTATTATCTAAAACTCTAGATATAAGATGAGGTTTAACCTTCTTTCCACCATTAGCAAGTGCAGAGTATGCTCCCGCAAGCTCAGTAATATTAACCTCATATGTGCCAAGAGCAAGAGAAGGAGATTTTTCCATACTAGAACTAATTCCAGCACTTCTAAGAGTATTATAAAGCTCATCCTCCCCTAAAAACAAATGCGTCTTAACAGCATAAATATTATCAGAATAAGCAATAGCTGCAGCCAAAGATATCTCACCATTAGCATAAATATTACCATAGTTTTTAGGACTGTAAGATTTCTTATTATCAAAATAAAACTTAGTTTCTTTACTAAAAAAAGTAGAACTAGGAGTAAATCCATTCTCAATAGCCCTATAATATAAAAAAGGTTTCACAGTAGAGCCAGGTTGTCTATAAGAATTAAGAACTCTATTAAACTGACTCTTTCCATAATTAATACCACCAATTAAAGCAATAACACCTCCATTCTTAGGATTTAACATTATTTTAGAAACCTCAGTCTTATCATCCACTGCATTTTTAGAAATGCCCTCCTCCAAAGCCTTTTGAGCATCTAAATCCAAATTAGTATAAATCTTAATATTGCCAGTATCTAAATAACTCTTAGGAATACTTTTTAAACTATTAAGTTCATTCATAACAGCATCATTATAATATATAAGAGAAGTCAAATCTTTTCCAAAAGAAGCATTTTTAAAAGCAAGTTTGCTATCAAAAGCATTATTCATATCCTTCTCACTTATATATCCATTATTATACATTCTAGTAAGAACCACTTTTTGTCGTTTCTTAGAAAGTTCATAATTATCAATAGGAGAATAATTAGAAGGACTATTAGGAATACCAGCAAGTATAGCAGCTTCTCCCAAAGATAAATCCTTTACATCCTTATTAAAATAATATTTAGAAGCATTACTAATCCCATACATACCATGCCCATAATTAATTGTATTAAGATACCCTTCTAAAATCTCATCCTTAGAATAATGAGCCTCTAGTTCATAAGTAAGCCACATCTCTTTCCATTTTCTATTCCAAGACTGTTCAAAATCAAGAAATAAATTCTTAGCATACTGTTGAGTAATAGTCGAAGCACCCTGCTCTATACCACCAGAAGAAATATTAACCATCAAAGCCTTAGCAATTCTAGGATAATCAAAACCAAAATGTTCATAAAAATTCTTGTCTTCAGTACTTATAGTAGCATTAATAATATTCTTATTCATATCTTTTAAAGCAACCCAAGAATCATTTCCATTTCCCTGAAAAACAAGTTTAGATTTATTATCATAAACAGAAAAAGCATTAGCACTTCTAATATCAAGTTTCGGAGTAATAAAAGCATATAAAAACCCAATAATATTAAAAAATACAAACAAAAAAATCATCAAAATCAAACATTTTGTAGTAATTTTCCAAATCTTAACTTTCATAAAAAAACTCCTTTTCTAAGTTTAGTATGAAAAAAATATAAAAAAATATGTGAAATATTATAAAACTATGCTATAATGACCAAGAAATGGTGATTTTATGAGTAAAATAGATATATCAATAAAAGTAAATGATTATAAAATAAAAACACAAGGAATAAAAAGAGAACATATAATAAGTTGCATCGATAACAACGATAAAAAAACAAAAGTAACAATAAATACAAAAGAACTAGCTCTAACAAGAGAAAATAATGAACTAATCATAAAAATAGACTTTAAAAATAAAAACATAAGATATTATCTAAAAGACCATAATAAAACAGCAACATCACCAATAAAAATAAATGAAATAAAAAAAGAAAAATCAAGTATAAAAATAGACTACATAAATGAAAATAAAAGATTTAACTTAGAAATAGACTATAAATAGTAAAAAATGATGTAATTCCCCTATTTTTCACAACAATTTCGTTGACTAATTATACTAAACAAGTTATCATTAAATATCGATAGGGGACCAACATCAAAATAACAAAGAAACAATAATATAAATTAACATATAATGATTTAAGAAAGGGTGTAAATATGGCAAAAAAGTTAACAAAAGAAGAATTAGAATTAATGTCATACAATGACATTGCAAATGTTTTATTAAAAGAAAATCCAAAACAGTCAACGCTAGATATATTTAAAAAAATAGTAGAAATGTTAGAATTACCAAATAGTGTCTTAGAAAGTAAAATAGGAGAATTCTATACAGCACTTACAAATGATAAAAGATTCCTACTATTAGAAGATGGAAAATGGGATTTAAAACAAAATCACAAAACAGAAAATATCACAGTAGAAGAAGATTTAGAAGACTACGATGATGATATAGATGATTATGAAGATGAAGAACCAGAAGTAGAACCAGAAGAAAACTATAGAGACGAAACAGATGATGACATATCAGATGTAACAGAAGAATATAAAAATCTAGTAATAGTAAACGAAGCAGAACTAGAAGAAAACTAAGGTGATAATTAATGATAGAAAGATTAGAAAGTATTGAAGCAAAATATAACGAAATAACAAAAGAGTTAACAACTCCAGAAGTTTTAAACAATGTCAAAACACTAACAGAACTATCAAAAAAACAAAGTAGTTTAGAAGAAACAGTAACACTTTATAAAAGATATAAAGAAATCGAAAAAAATATAAAAGAAGATACAGAACTATTAAAAGATCCAGAACTAAAAGAAATGGCAAAAGAAGAGTTACAAGCTTTAGAAGTAGAAAAAGAAGAACTAACTAGTAAATTAGAAGTTCTATTACTTCCAAAAGACGAAAACGATGACAAAAATATAATAATGGAATTAAGAGGAGCAGCAGGTGGAGACGAAGCAAACATCTTTGCCGGGGATTTATTTAGAATGTATCAAAGATATGCTGAAAAACAAAACTGGAAAGTAGAAATAATAAACGCTGAAGAATCAGCAAGCGGAGGATTTTCACAAATAGAATGTATAATAAAAGGTGAAAGTGTTTACTCAAAACTAAAGTATGAAAGTGGAGCTCATAGAGTACAAAGAATTCCGCAAACAGAATCAGGAGGAAGAATTCATACCTCAACAGCAACAGTAATAGTAATGCCAGAAGAAGAAAACGTAGAAATAGAAGTAAAACCAGAAGACATAAAAGTTGATGTATATAGATCAGGAGGAGCCGGAGGACAATCAGTAAATACAACAGATTCCGCAGTAAGAATGACACATATTCCAACAGGAATAGTAGTAACATGTCAAAATGAAAGAAGTCAGTTACAAAACAAAGAAAAAGCCCTACAAATCCTAAAATCAAAAATATATGAAGAACAAAAAAGAAAACAAGAAGAAGAATCAGGAGAAGCAAGAAGAAGCAAAATAGGAACAGGAGACCGTTCAGAAAAAATAAGAACCTATAATTACCCACAAAACAGAGTAACAGATCATAGAATAGGTTTAACACTAAATAAATTAGATCGTATAATAGAAGGAGATTTAGAAGAGATAATAGAGGCTTTAATAAGTGAAGACCAAAAAAGAAAGTTAGAAGCAAATGAAGATTAAAGACCTATTAACAGACGAAAACACAAGACTTGCCCTAGAGCAAGTTTTAAATTTATCAAAGCCAGAAATACTTCTAAATAAAGATAAAGAATTAACAAAACAAGAATACAAAAATTATAAAAAAATAATAAAACAACTAAACAAAGGAAAACCAATACAATATATAACACATAAAGCCTATTTTTATAACAAAGAGTATTATGTAAACAAAAACACATTAATACCAAGACCAGAAACAGAAGTCCTAGTAAATAAAACAAATGAATTAATAAAAAAACACTTAAAACAAGAAAATATAAATATCTTAGAAATAGGAACAGGAACAGGAATAATACCAATAACACTAAAACATTTAAATAAAAATTACACCATAGTAGCAACAGACATATCAAAAAAAGCCCTAAAAGTAGCAAAAAAAAATCAAAAAACATATAATACTGACATAATATTTATAAAAACAGATCTATACAAAGGAATAAATAAAAAATTTGATTGTATAATAAGTAATCCTCCATATATAGAAGAAAATAGTAAAAAAATAGAAAAACAAGTAAAAGAAAACGAACCAAAAAAAGCCCTATATGGAGGAAAAGATGGCTTAGACTACTATAGAAAAATTCTAAAAGACATAACAAAAATAATAAATAAAAAACATATAATATCTTTTGAAATAGGAGAAAACCAAGGAAAAAAAATAAAACAAATAGTAAAAAAGTATCTTCCAAATGATAAAGTAATAATAGAAAAAGACTACAACAATTATGATAGATATATTTATATATTATCAGAGTAGTCTTTTTAAATTGACAAACAAAATAAGCTATAGTAAAATTTTCTTATAATTAGGAAGATGATAATATGAAAGAAAAATATAATATAACAATTTTAAAAACAGAAAAAGTAATACAAGGTTGGTTATTAAATGGAAAAGAATATATTATCCCTCAAACAGACAACTTAGAAACATATAAAAAAGAGTTTCTAACAACATGGAAACTCATGGCACAAGATCAAGAGAGTCCAGAACAGTTCAAAGAATATTATTTTAATAATAATCATATAGAAATAGATCTTAAAGATTACCGAGTAAACAAAATAAAAGAAAGATTAAAAAAAGAATTAGAAAAACGTGAAATAAAATCAAGTTATACAAAAGTATACCATGGTGCAGAGCAAATTTGCAAAGAAGCAATATTAACAGGAACTCAAATAAAAATGAAACACTCAGAATATAGTCTAAATGGAGAGCTATACGCCACACAAGATATAGGAAAAAACAGAACAAATCAAGAGGACTCAGTATTAATAATAGAACACCCTCAAAACAAAAACTTTAAACTCCTAGCAGTAGCGGATGGAATAGGCGGAAACGAAGACGGAGAAAAAGCAAGTAGACATGTAGTAACAAAATTAATAGAATGGTTCGAAAATCTAAATAAAAACCTAGATACAAATATGCAAGAAGTAGAAATAGAATTAAATAAATTATTACCAAACATACTAAGCGATATAAAACTATCGAAGGGTGCAGGATCAACACTATCCGCAGTAATAATAGGAAAATCAGAAACACTAATAAGTAATATAGGAGATTCAAGAGTCTACAGTATGAAAGATGGTAATTTAAAACAAGAAACAAAAGATGATTCAATAGCCCAAGAACTATTAGAAAAAAAATATATTCCAAACGAAGAATTAACAAGATATAGTTCCCAAGGTAATATCATAACAAATTCAATAAATGAAATGGGCTTAATAAAAGCCCCCAATATGTACATAATACAAAATAAAAGCTATGACAGAATAATGGCAGTTTCAGATGGAGTATCAGATTGCCTCTCAAAACAAGAAATAGAAACAATAATGAAAAATTCAGAAAAAGAGTTATTAACTCACAACATAGTATCAAATGCTTTAAATAATTACAGCGATTTAACTAAAACAATTAACAATTTACCAGAAAGAGAAAAAATAAAATCAGTAAAGAGTATAAACGCCAACCCAAGAGCATATATACCTTCAATAATAGGAGGAAAAGACAACACCACTGCCACAGCATATATAAAAAAATAATGAATAAAATAAAAGAATAAGTCTCATTATCTATATAGGTGATAAAAATGAAAAGATTTATTCTTTTAATATTAATGATTTTAGTATTAATAGGAGTAATAAATAATTATAAAGAAGATTATTATATCATACCAGATAAATCAATAAGAATAAGAATAATACCAAATAGTAACAGTATAAAAGATCAATACATCAAAAAACAAGTAAAAACAAACTTAGAGATAGAACTAGAAGAAGATCTAAGTGATTCAAAAACAATAACAACTTCAAGAAAACTAATAAAAGAAAATATAAATAATTATAAAAATACAATAAAAAATGTACTAAATCAAGAAAAACAAAATCAAGATTTTACAATAGATTATGGAAATCACTATTTTCCAGAAAAAAAATATAAAGGAGTAATATATCCAAAAGGTAATTATGAGTCACTACTAGTAACCATAGGACAAGGTCAAGGAGATAATTGGTGGTGTGTACTTTTCCCTCCAATATGTTCTCTAGATTCAGATGAGAATAATAATAAAAATATAGAATATAGTTTATATGTAAAAGAAATGTTTAATAAATATATAAAATAACATTTCTTTTTTTTTGAAATATAAGCTAAAATATTTGACAAAAACAGACAAAAGTGGTACAATAATGCCAATTCCAAAAAGAAGGGGGAAATCTTTTATGAGAAAAAATAATAAAAAACAATCAGTAACAATTATAAAATCAGAAAACGGAAAGATAGTAAAAGGTTGGGAAGTAAACGGTAAAGTATACAAAATTAGTGGAGAAATAAATAACATCAATGATTATAAAAGAGAGTTCTTAAATACTTGGAAACAAATGGCAAAAGACCAACAAAATCCAGAATTATTTAAGGAAAATTACTTTAATAGTATACATACACAAATGACTGAGCCTGAGTATAGAAAGAAAGTTAAAAGACAAGAAGAAGCTCCAAAAGGAATAGCAGCAAAACTAAAAGCTAATAAGAAAAGAATAGCTAGTTTCGCAACCGCTGCAGTAATAGCTATATCAGGAATCGGTGTAGCATATCACACAGCAAAACAAGATGAAGCAACTGCTCAAAACAAAATAGAAAAAAGCATAGAAAAAGAAGATAATCAAGCATTAAAAGCAATGTATAAAAAACTATTAGAAACAAAAGATGGTGAACAAATAGTTAAACAATTGCAAGAAACAGATAAATATCAAGAAAGCTACAATAAAAAATTAGCAAAATATCCAGATGGTAACGGAAATGTTCTTTTTGTAAAAGCAAGAGAAGTAGCAGCAGTGCAAGATATTTCAAATGCCAATGACTATAGCTTTACATCAATGGATTCAAATGAAATGAGATTATGTGATTACCTAGAATTCGGAACAGTTTCAACTACAGGTTTATATGTTTCAGAAGAACCAACAGGAGAAAATACCTTAATTCATGATAAAGATACAAAAAAAGAAATGAAGAGTGAAGAAGACTTTGCAATATCTGCAATAAAAGGTAATAAGTCAACATCAGAAATTGATTCTCACTTTGATGAATTAATGAAAACAGGACTAACATATACAGCTTCTGGAGTAAACGCAGCATACCTTGGTGAAGTTTCAAATATAGTAATCTCAGAAAACGGATTTGCAAGTGCTGAAGCAGATGAACTTATAAATATAGTTAAAACAAACAATGATGGATTCAACAAACTAGATAAAGGAGCAAGAGAATACGTTATATCAAAAAAACAAAGAAAATTAGTAGAACAAACATGGGAAATAATGGATGAAAAGAACATAAAAACTTCTTTAAAATCAAGAGATGCGTTTGATATGACAACAACAGAAAAAGGAAAAAGAGTTCATGATGGAATAATGCAAGTAACAGGTGGATTCATAATTGCAGGCTCTAATGGAACATACAAATACGTAACAAGCACAGAAACAAAAGAAGTTTCAAGAGCAGAAGCAGTAAAACAATTTGGAGAAGATACAATAAGAAAAGCTGAAGAAAGAGCAGGACAAGCTGCTGTATCAGATAAGAATAAACAAGGCGAAAAAGATAAAGAAAACCTAGAAAATAAATCAGATAGTTACGAAGCTGACTATGCACTAGGTCAACAAGATGGCTTCAAAGGAGTAGCAAAAAGAAAAAATACAGAAGGATACAATGATGGTTATGCAAATGGACAATTACAAAAAAAAGCTTCCGAAGAACCTGATGAAGTAATAAAAGAAGAAACAAAAACAGAAATAAGATATGACAAAGAGCCATCAACACAACCAACACAAAATACACAACCAACACAAAATACACAACCAACACAAAGTACAGAACCAACAAGACAAAAAGTAGAAAAAATAGATTCATATGAAACACAACAACTAGAAATTGAATTAAAAGATGGAACTTCATATGTTACAAAAATAAGAGTAAGGGCTTAGTAGTAAAGGGGGTTTATTATAATGAATTACGATCAAAACAATGGATTTAACAATAATGGTTATAATAATAATAATTATAATAACAACTACAATGAAAATGGTTATAACAACAATTTCAATAATGGATATAATAACAACTTTGGTAATGGTTATAATAATAATTTTAACAATGGGAACAACAACTTTGGATATAATCCAATGATGAATAATAATGGAAACATGAATAGCAATAACAACAAAGAACCATTAAGTTATCATATAAAAAGATTCCTAATAGGATTTTTATTAATAGCCTTATTAATATTTATATTATTATGGTTATTTCCAACAAAACAAGGATTAAAAGATACAATAACAGATAGTTTAAATCCACTATATGAAAGAATATTTAGTGAAAATATAAACACCATGAAAGAAGTAGCAATATCTTACTATACAACAGAAAGACTTCCTAAGAAAGAAGGAGAAACAAAAAAACTAACACTTGGTGAAATGTTAGAAATGAAGTTATTGTTAGCAATAAAAGATAAAAATGGTGATATGTGTGACTCTGAAAAATCTTATGTAGAAGTCACAAAAATGGATAAAGAATACAAAATGAAAGTTAACTTATCATGTGGCGATGAAGAAGACTACATAATAGTTTACCTAGGATGCTATGATTATTGTTTAAATGATGTATGTGAAAAGAAAGAAGTAGTCCAAGCAAGAGAAAAGAAACAACAAGCATCAACAAGCATAATTAAAAAAGTAACAAACAATTTTAAAAAGATAATAACACCAACGCCAAAACCATCGAAATATTATTGTGCAAAAGTAAATGGTAAGTATTATGATAATAAAGGTAAAGTGGTAAGCAAAAAAGCATATGAAAAAGCATGTAAGTCAACACCTCCAAAATACTACTGTGCTGTAGTAGACGGAAAATACTATGATGACAAAGGAAATAAAGTAAGCAAATCAGCATACGAAAAAGCATGTAATCAAACACCACCTGCTCCAGAAAAAAAATATAAATACTTATACAAAAAGACAGTACATATCCATCAAGATAAAGAATACAGTAACTGGACAGATTGGTCAGATGATATAGAATACAATCCAAATAATAACAATATAAATTGGGGAAAACATGAATTCAGTTGGTATGAAAAGAATGGATCAAAAACAGAAACAACAACTCATAAAAAAACAAAACAAGTTGTAGATAAAGATAAACCAATATATCAAAGTAAAAAAGTACTAATGGGAACATATTCAAGATATGCCTGTGCAGGATATGATTACTTTATAGATAAAACAACAAACACAGCATACCAAGTAACATCAGGATGGTCATATGTTGGTAGAGTAACAACAAGTTCAATACCAGCAAGTACTAACAACGTAAAATATGAGTTTGCAAACTTTGATTTCTCAAGCTGTGGAGATATATGTAACACAAGCCATAAGTATACATGGAATAAATATGTAAGAAATACATCCACAACTTCAAAAGTATCTACATCTGAATCATCATTGAGAGTGGTATGTAACAAAGTCGTAAAAACAGATATACCAGTATACGCAACAGTAAATGAATTTGTAAGATATGATAAGAAATTAGTAACAGAAACAGTAAAAGAAACAAAAACAGTATACTATTATCATTATAAAACTCGTACTTTAGTAAAAGAAGAAAAAGACGAAACAAAAACTTATACAGCATGGTCTTACAGTAAACACGATGAAGCACTTATAAAACAAGGTTATGAATATACTGGAGTATACGAAGAAATAGAAATAAGCTAGCAAGGTTATAAAAAGCCTTGCTTTTTTCTTAATAAAACTAATAAAATATAAAAAGGAGATGTCAATATGGAAAGAAAAAATTTATATATAGATTTCGATGGAGTTATATTAGATACTATGACACCAATTTTTGAAGAGCACAAAAAATATAAATTCAATAACCGAGAAGAAGAAAAAGCATTTTTCATGAATTATCCATGGGAAAGCATAATAAATGATCAACATATAATAGGGAATGCTATAGAAGATATATATAAAATAATATATAGCAATAAATTTAATTTAGCAATCTTAACACATGTAAATTCTATAAGAGAAGCAACATTAAAAATAAACTACTTAAGAAAATATTTTGAAGATATAACAATAATTCCCTGTCCAAAAGAAATCCCTAAAACAAAGATGATTCACACAAAAGACGCAATACTAATAGATGACTATTCAGGAAACCTAAAAACCTGGAAAGCAGAAGGAGGAATACCAATAAGATTCAGCTTAAAAGGAAATGGTAAAGGATATAAAACTCTAAAAGAGTTAAAAGAAGTTATAGAAATGTTTTAAAAGTAACAAAAAACCTCATTTTTCGTTGAAAAACAAAGAAAACAATGATATTATATAAGTAGTAATTATTGGAACAACATAAAAAAATAGACATATATTACTATAGAAAAGATTTGAGGTATCAAAGTATGAAAAAAATAATAATAAATGGACAAAAAGAACTTAAAGGTACAATTAGAATAAGTGGAGCTAAAAATGCAGCAGTAGCAATAATTCCAGCAGCAATTCTAACAGATGAAGAAGCGACAATTTGTAATGTACCAGAGATATCAGATATAGATTCATTAGAAGAAATTTTAAACTTTTTAAATATAGATACAAAACGTGCAACAGAAACAATGATAATAAACCCAAAAAAGATGAAAAACAAACCAATAGGAGAAGATATTTCAAGTAAACTTAGAGCATCATATTACTTTATGGGAGCATTACTTGCAAAATATAAGCATGTAGAAATGTGCTTTCCAGGAGGTTGCAAAATAGGTTCAAGACCAATCAACTTACACTTAGAAGGATTCAGAAAACTAGGTGCAACAGTAAAAGAAGATGGTGATAAATACATAATAAAAGCAAGCAAATTAAAAGGAGCACAAATGTATTTAGACGTAGCCTCAGTTGGAGCCACAATAAATATAATGTTAGCAGCAACTAAAGCTGAAGGAACAACAATAATAGAAAACGCCGCAAGAGAACCAGAAATAGTTAACATAGCAACATTCCTAAACAATATGGGAGCAAAAATAGTAGGAGCAGGAACCAGTGTAATAAAAATAAAAGGTGTTAAAAAACTAACAAAAGGTTTTGCAGAAATAATACCAGACAGAATAGAAGCAGGAACCTATACAATAATGGGTGCACTATTAGGAAATCCATTAAAAATAAGTAATATTATCCCAGAACATATAGAAGCTTTAACATCAAAATTAAAAGAAGCCGGAGCAAGTATAGAAATAGAAGATGATACAATAATATGTAAAAAGTCAAAACGTCTAAAACCAGTTAATATAAGAACTTACTATTATCCAGGTTTTGCAACAGACTTACAACAACCATTCTCAGTATTATTAACTCAATGTAAAGGAAGATCCGAAATAGAAGAAACAATTTATGAAAATAGATTTATGCACGTAGAGTATTTAAATAAAATGGGAGCAAAAATAACAACAAACGAAAGAATAGCAACAATTCAAGGTAAAACTCCATTAAAAGGACAAGAAGTAATAGCAACAGATCTAAGAGCTGGAGCCTCCTTAGTAATAGCAGGATTAATAGCAGATGGAACAACAACAATAGATAAAGTAGAACACATCTTAAGAGGATATGAAGGAATCATAGAAAAACTAACCAATGTAGGCGCAGACATAAAAATAGAAGAAAATACTTGTCAAAATAGTTAAAATCTGTTATACTACTAAAGAATTATTATTACTATGACATCTAGTCATGGCGAAAGGAGAAACATATGAAAAAAGGTATTCATAGAGAACAAAAAGAAGTAACATTCAAATGTTTATGTGGAGAAAGTTTCAAAGCAATGTCTACATCTAAAAATGATGAAATACACGTTGAAATATGTTCAAAGTGTCACCCATTCTATACAGGAAAACAAGGAACAGCTACATTAACAGGAAATGTTGAAAAATTCAAACAAAAATATGGATTAAAGAACTAATGTTCTTTTTTTTTATTAAAAAATAACGTATAATAAAAATGAGGTGATATCATGAAAATAGCTATAGCCACAGACCATAGAGGTTATAAATTAAAACAAAAAATAATAAAAAACTTACAAAACACATATCAAATAATAGATCTAGGAACAAACAGTGAAGAATCAACAGACTTTCCCAAGTACGGAATAAAGTTAGGAGAAACAATAAAAAATAAAGAAGCAGACTTTGGAATAGCAATATGTGGAACAGGAATAGGAATTTCTATCGCAGCAAATAAAGTAAAAGGAATAATGTGTGCTAAAATAAATAATGAAAAAGAAGCCAAACTAGCAAAAGAACACAATAATGCCAACATAATAGCATTTTCCGGAGAAACTCCTTTAGAAGAAGCTCTAAAAATGATACAAACATATATAAAAGCAACACCAAATAAAGAAGAAAAATATATAAGAAGAATCAATCAAATAAAAGAGTACGAAAATGCCAATTAAATTCATGTTATATTCATTAGTAACCCCATTTGTGATACTAGCATTAAATTCATTAAACATAAACCAAATATTCAAAAAAAACAAAGTATTTGAAGCAAGATTATTTTACTTCTTTATAGCAATATCATTAATTTATTTAGTAACAAACTTTATATATGACTGTGCAACATTCTCAAAAATAATTTAAAAAATGTATAAAACCTCATTATTTGTAAAAACTTATAATGAGGTGATTTTTTATGATAAAAAGAAGTTCAAAATATTATCTTTTACATGGAATAGTAATATCTATAGTAGCACTAATATGTTTAATAAGTTATGCAGTAACAACATCACTAACAGTAACAGAATCAAAAAAACAAGAAAACTTAGAATATGTTTCCTATGAAATACTAACCGACAACATAATGCCAGTTTCAAAAGAAGAGCAAACAACAGGTAACACCACACTTGACATAGTAAAACCATACCAAGATGAAAATGTAAAAGTAGGAAAAAACTACTATGACTACAAAGAAGAAGAAAAAAGTCAAGAAGATGCAATAATATATTATAAAAATACCTATATGCAAAACACAGGAGTAGACTACACAAATGATAAAGACTTTGAAATAAATGCAATAGGAGATGGAAAAGTAATATCAATAACAACAGATGACATAACAGGAACAACAATAAAAATAGAACATAATAATAATATTGTAAGTGTATATCAAAGCGTTAAACATCCACAAGTAAAAGAAAAAGATGAAGTAAAAAAAGGACAAATTATAGCAACAAGTGGAACAAATAACATAAATAGTGACCTAGGAACACATTTACATTTTGAATTATATAAAGATAATATATTAGTAAACCCAGAAAACTTCTTTGAAAACCAAGGAAATTAGTATGTTTAGTAAAGATATAGGAATAGATTTAGGAACAGTAAATATTTTAATATATGTAAAAGGTGAAGGAATAGTACTAAATGAACCTAGTGTAATAGTAATAGATGAAGAAACAAAAAATGTAATAGCAGTAGGAGATGAGGCTAATAGTATGCTAGGAAAAACTCCAGGTAGGCTAAAAGCAATTAGACCTATGAAAGATGGAGTAATAGCCAATTTTGATATGGTAGAATCACTTCTAGATTGCTTTTTAAAAAAGATAAAAATAGGTTCAAAATTAACAAAACCAAGAATACTAATTTGTTGTCCATCAAATATAACAGAAGTAGAAAAAAATGCAATAAAAGAAGTTGCAGAAAAAACAGGAGCAAAAAAAGTATTTGTAGAAGAAGAGCCAAAAGTTGCCGCAGTAGGAGCGGGACTTGACATAGGAAAACCAGAAGGAAATATGGTCGTAGATATAGGCGGAGGAACAACAGATATAGCAGTGCTATCATTAGGAAATATAGTTACTAGTGCTTCACTAAAAACAGCAGGAAATACATTTGATCAAAATATAATAGATTATATAAAAGAAAAATATAAACTATTAATAGGAGAAAAAACAGCTGAAAATATAAAAATAACTATAGGTACAGTAAAACAAGAAAAAACAAAAGAAAAAATGAAAGTAAAAGGAAGAGATCTAATAGGAGGTCTTCCCAAAACAATAACAGTAGCAAGTGATGAAATAGAAGAAGCATTAAAAGATAGCATAAAAAAAATAGTAGCAATGATAAAAGTTGTCTTAGAACAAACACCGCCAGAATTATCCGCTGACATAATAGAAAAAGGAATAATTATAACAGGAGGAGGAGCCCTCTTAAAAGGACTACCAGAATTATTCCAAGAAGAGCTAAAAGTACCAGTGTTTAAAGCAGAAGATCCACTATCATGCGTAGCAGAAGGAACAGGAATAATGTTAGATAAACTCTACTATATAGATAACTAAATGTTTATCTATATTTTTTTTAAAATAAATGATATAATAATTACAGGTGATTTTATGTTAGATTTAAGCAACTATACACACATACTAATAATAATATTAACATGTTTTATATTCTGCTTTCTAGTAACGTTTTATATAAAAAAAATAGCAAAACATATAGGAGCAATGGATATGCCTAACAAAAGAAAAGTACACACAAAACCAATGCCCCGATTAGGAGGCCTAGGTATTTTCTTAACATTTTTATTTGGATACATGTTATTCGGAGTACAAAGTATTCAGATGAATGCCATATTAATAGGAGCATTTATTATAATAATAGTTGGAGTAATCGATGATATAAGCCCACTGGGGGCAAAAACAAAGCTTTTAGGACAAGTAATAGCAGCAGCAGTAGTACTCTTTTACGGAGGAATAGTATTAGATAAAATAACAATAGGAGGCTTGCATATTAACTTTGGTTTATTTGCATATCCATTAACGATACTATTCATAATAGGATGCATAAATATAATAAATTTAATTGATGGATTAGACGGCCTTTCAACAGGAACATGTAGTATATTCTACTTCACAATAGGGATAATAGCATTTATGAAAGCAAGTTTTGGAGGATTAGATGTATCATTAGCATTTATAATGTTAGGAGCATCCTTAGGATTCTTATGTCATAACTTTTATCCAGCAAAAATATTTTCTGGAGACTCTGGTTCAATGTTCCAAGGATTCATGATAGCGACAATATCATTATTAGGATTTAAAACAGTATCGATGACCTCGTTCTTTATACCAATTTTATTATTAGGAATTCCAATATTAGATACACTATTTGCAATAATAAGAAGAACAATAAAAAAACAACCAATATATATGCCTGATAAAGCACATTTACACCATCAGTTATTAAATTTAGGACTATCTCATAGAAACACAGTACTAGCAATATATGCAATGAATATACTATTTGCATTTGCCTCAATTATATATGCCCTAAATGACAAAAAACTAGGAATGGTTATATATATAGTAATATTATTATTAATAATAGTAATAATCACAAAAACAAGTATAATCGCAGACAAAAAAGAGATTAAAAAGAAATAATTTCTTTTTTTATGCTTGCAAAAAAACAAAAAAATGATAAAATAAATAGCAAAATTACCAAAAACTGGAAATTGCGTTTTATATGCGTTAATTTTTCTAAGAAATATAGTATAATCAAAAGTGAGGTAGTGAAATATGGAAGAAATTACAAAATGGTTAGGAATCAATAACAAATTAGCAAAAGTAATAGCATGGATATTTATTATTTTAGTAATGCTTATAATAATAAATGCAGCACTAAAAAGTTTAGGATTTCCAGAGTACCAAATAACATATCAAAATATTAAAAATTTATTCAATTAATGGAGGCCATTTTATGGAAAAACAAAAAGAACAAGAGAATAAAAAGAGAAAAAAGAAAAATGGTATATGGTTTAATAACACAGAATCTATAGAATATTATGCACAGAAAAGAGCAGCCAAATTAGAAAAAGTAATAGAAAATATAATATTCTATGGAATAACAATACCACTTCAATTAATACAAACAGCCGGAGTATTTTTAATAGCATACTTCAATCATGCATTTGCAGAGTTATCATTTTTCTTAATTGGCTTTTTCTTTGTAAGAACATTTCTAGGCGATACATTTCATTTGAATTCAACAATAGCATGTACTACATTTACATGGACAATATTTTTTATAATAACATCACTGATTCCAAGCATATATATAAGTGTTCTACTATGCGTAATATTAGGAAGTGGACTAGCAATATATATGAATTACATAGTAGTAAGGGATGAAGAATCATGTCAAGAAGATTAAAAAACTTAATGACACTACCATCAGAAAGAGAAAGATTATTAGAAATGTGTAGAGAAAAAGGTTTAAATGGTTATGAAACAGAAATAATTTTAAGAATATATTGGAAGAAACAAAGCTTAACATACATATCATATAACATGGATTTCTTAAAATATGGTAAACCACAAAGATATTATTCAGTAAGAAGTTTGAATAATTTCCATAAAGAAGCTTTTCTAAAACTCCTATTATAAAAAAAGGTTCATTTGAACCTTTTTCTTTGCAAAAATATGGTGCCGATTAACAGAATTGAACTGATCTCTGATGCTTACCATGCATCTGTTTTACCACTAAACTAAATCGGCTTGGTGGAGACGAGGAGAATTGAACTCCTGTCCAAAAGCAAATTAATTTAAACGTCTACAAGTTTAGTTAGTTATAAAAATTCATTATCTACAAAGTAACCAACCTCCAAATAGATAACTATCCTATAAAAATTCATCATTGCACATAGGAATTACAAAGATATAGCTTACAAAGTATTACCCTAAAATATTCCCGTAAGCAAAGAATAAGTTAGAGCTCGCTACTAAATAATTAAGCGAATTGTAATTGTTGTCTGTTTCCAGATATATTTAATTTTGCATTTAAAGATTGCCATCTACTTGCAATTTAAATCATTACACTTCTGTCGAACCCTATCGTCCCCATGCGCTAATTATAACACATGTATATATATTTTCCAACGCAAATTACAAAAAATTAACAAAATATATTGAAAAAATCAAAAGTAGTGATAGAATATAAAAATAAAAAAATGGTAAAAAATTCCATTTGCACATCAATTGCGTTACACAGAAAAATAAATATATTATAATAAAGGAGAGGTAAGATATGAAAGATTTCATAAATTGGTTAAGGAACAATGATAAAATAGGCAAAGTAGTAATTTGGTTATTTATAATAACAATAGGTTTAATTATCATAAACACAGCACTAACAAGTTTAGGGTTGCCTCATTATCAAATAACAGAGGAGAATTTAACAAAAATACAAATGACAAAAGTTTCTGAGTATTTAGTAAATTGGATATCAATACTGCTAAACTTTTATGCAACAGTCTTGTTAGTATTTAGACTTAAAGAAAGTAATAAAATTTTCAAATATGCAATTATATATCTCGTGTTTGATATAATAATAGCAAATTTATTTGGAACAATTGCACTTAATATTTATATAGTACTATACTTAATAATATTTGGATATCTATATTCTTCGCATAACAAAAAATATATTTTATATATGATAGGTAGTTTGATAATAAATGCTCTTATTCAAGGTTTAACATATACATATAAAGTAAAACTAATTGATTATTCTAGTATAAACTATGTAATTAAAGTACTGTTATTTAGCGATTACTTCATAATTATGGCAATAATTATTTTAGTAAAAGAAATCTATTTAAAGAAAAGAGGTGACAAAGTTGGGAGGAAGCTTTCTATGGATGTGCCAATTCAAAAACGAAGCAACAATAGCCAAAAAACTAGCACAAAAAGCCACAAATCTAAAAAAGTAACAAAAAACTAAAATAGATATAAGGGCCCATATCTATTTTATAACCAAAAAATAAAAGTGAAAGAGTGAAAAATAATGAATGTAAGAGAAACGACTACAATATTAGAAATAGAAAACATACTAGAATCAGGATACAATAGAAAAATAATAAAAAGAGACGGACAACAAAAACTATAAAAAACAATGCCACAATACATAACAATTTGTGGTTTTATTTTTGCCTAAAATGTGTTAAAATTATCTTAGGAGGATGATATTATGAAAATAAATATTCGTGGTGAAAAAACAAATATAACTGAATCAATGAAAAGTTATGCCGAAGAAAAATTGCAAAAATTAAACAAGTACATAGAAGATAGTGATGAAGTAACAGGAACATTACTTTTTAAAGTTTATGGACCTAAACAAATAATAGAAGTAACAATTCCTCTTAGAAGTTGCACTTTAAGAGTAGAAGAAGAAGGACATGATTTCTATGCAATAATAGATACAGGAATAGACAAATTAGAAAGGCAAATAATAAAAAATAAAACAAGATTAGCTAATAAGCGTGTTAAAAATAAATCTGAATTCATATTAGATTTTGAACCAGAAGAAGAAAATAAAAATAAAATAGTAAAAAGAAAAACAATAGAATTAAAACCAATGGATGAAGAAGAAGCAGTTCTTCAAATGGAATTATTAAATCATGATTTCTACATGTTTAAAAACACAGAAACAGATAAAATATCAGTAGTGTACAAAAGAAAACACGGAGACTATGGAATTATAGAAGAATAGTTATTAGCAAGTCTAATAACTTTTTTTTATATATAAAACTATTTGTGTTAAAATAATAATAGGAAGTAGAGGTGCAAAAATGGATAATATATTAATAAAATCAAAAACACAAAAAATATTAATACTAATAGCACTTTTGGCAGCATTATCAGTACTTATTATACTGGGATATAAACTGTTAGTAAAAAAAGATTTTAGAATAAGCAATTTAAATAATGAGGTAGTTGAAGTCAAAACAAAATATAAGAAAACAACCCCCGAAGTATGCTATGGTTCAATTTTTTTATGCAAAAAAGTAAAAGTAAAGGAACAAGGAACAGTTAATCAAAACAAAATAGGAAAATATGAAATTACATATACTGCAACGCATAAAAATAAAACCAAAACATACAAAAAGCAAGTAGAAGTAAAAGATAGTACAAAACCAGAAATAATTATCAAGACTTCAAAGTTAGTAGTCTGTCCAAATGGTAATCCATTAAATACAACAATAAAAGCAATAGATAATTATGATGGTGATATAACTAAAAACATTGAAATAACCAAAAATGGTAATATGTATACATATACATCTAAAGACTCTTCAGGAAACACAAGTAAAATAACAAAACAAGCACAAATAGCTGATAACAGAAAGCCTATAATAAAATTAATAGGAAAACAAGAAGAATTAGTAGTAGTAAACAAGCCATATAAAGAGCAAGGAGCCACCGCCCAAGATGTATGTGACGGAGATATAACAGATAAAATCATTACAACAGGAAATGTTAATACAAATAAAAAAGGAACATACAAAATAACATATGAAGTGACAGATAAGCAAAACAATACTACTAAAGTAGAAAGAATTATAAAAGTAGTAGACCAAAACCAAATAATTACCCCAAATGGAAAAATTATATATTTAACATTTGATGATGGCCCAGGAAAGTATACAGAAAAACTACTAAATATCCTAAAAAAATATAATATAAAAGCAACTTTCTTTGTAACAAAAAATGTAAAAAACTATCCAGATATTTTAAAACGCGAATACAAAGAAGGACATACTGTCGGCTTACATACTTGGTCCCACAATTATTCAATATATAAAAATGAAAAAACTTACTTTAATGATTTATACAAAATAGAAAATGAAGTCTACAAAATAACAGGATATAAAGCCAACATAATAAGATTTCCAGGAGGAAGCTCTAATACAATAAGCAAAAACTATAAAAAAGGTATCATGACAAAAATAACAAAAGAAGTAGAACAAAGAGGTTATATATATTTTGATTGGAATGTCTACAGTGGTGATGCTGGTGAAACACAAAATCCAAATAAAGTTGCAAAAAATGTAATAAAAACACTAAATCAAGGAAAAACAAATGTAGTATTACAACATGATATTCACAAATATAGTGTAGATGCAGTAGAAAAAATTATAAAGTATGGAATACAAAAAGGTTATAGCTTTGCCCCTATAACTAAAGATACACCACTTATTCACCATCGTGTAAATAATTAACAATAAAGTGTTAATAACTGACATACAAATAAATTTACAACTATAAAGACTAGTGATATAATATAGCAACAAAAGGGAGATGACTATGAAACAAAAACAAACACTACCAGATGAAATAGTATTAAGAGATAACTTAAAAGTAATAAAAGGTATAAAAAGTATGGAAAAAATAGGCGCAGGACACGATGGAATAGTTTTAAAAAATGGAGACACTGTATTAAAAATATTAAAATATGACATAGCTAGAAGAAAACAACAAAACCTAATGACATTTGAAAAAGCCATATATTTTCATGATAAATTAAATCTTCAAAAAATAACAAAACCTATAGATATAATGCTAGATAAAGACGGAATATATATAGGATATGTAATGAAATATTTAGAAGACATAACAAAAAATACAGATAAAAAACCAGGAGATTTCACATGTGAAGAATTAATAACTTCATCAGAAATCTTAAAAGAAGATTTTAAGCATTTAACAGAAAAACAAGTTTCAGTAGAAGACATTAACCGAGGAAGTTATATATATACAACAGATTTTTTAAATATATGTGACATGGATAAATACACCATACATAATCATAAACCAGTTGTACCAAATCAAAAAGCTTTAAACTTTACAATATCTAAATTCTTATATTACGAAATGTTAAAAAGTAAAGATACAACAAAAGAAGAATTAAAAGCCTTATCAACCTGGGTAAAAAAGTCATCAAATAATTTAGATTTCCTAAAGCAATTAATACAAGAATTAAAACCATCACAAAAAAGTTCTATAACTGAATATGTAGAGTATAAAAGAAAAAGAATAATATAGAAAGGAGAAAAAATTATGTTCAAACTACATTCAAAATATAAGCCAAGTGGAGATCAACCAAGAGCCATAAAAGCCTTAGTAAAGGGATTAAATGAAAATAAAAAACATCAAGTTTTACTAGGTGCAACAGGAACAGGAAAAACCTTCACAATAGCAAACGTAATAAAAGAAACAGGAAAACAAACTTTAGTTTTAGCCCATAATAAAACCCTAGCAGGACAACTATATTCAGAACTTAAAGAACTTTTTCCAGAAAATAGAGTAGAATACTTTGTTTCATATTATGATTATTACCAACCGGAAGCATATATTCCTGGAACAGATACCTATATAGAAAAAGATTCATCAATAAATGATGAAATAGATCAGTTAAGACATGCTGCAACAAGTGCTCTTTTATCAAGAGACGACGTAATAGTAGTAGCATCAGTATCATGTATATACGGAATAGGTGAAGTCGAAGAATACAAAAAAAATACCATAACACTAACAGTTGGCGAAGAAAAAGAACGAAATAAAGTAATGAAACAACTAATAGAAATGCACTATGATAGAAATGATTTAGACTTTAAAAGAGGTACATTTAGAGTAAGAGGAGACGTAATAGAAATAATCCCAACTTATGAAAATAAAAATGGAATACGTGTAGAGTTTTTTGGAGATGAAATAGATAAAATATCCGAAATAGACACACTAACAGGAAAAGTTCAAAAAACAATAAAAAATATAACAATATTTCCAGCCAGTCACTTTGTAACAAGTGAAGACAAATTAAAAGAAGCTATAAAAAGAATAAAAGACGAGCTAGAAGATAGATTAAAAGAACTAAGAGAAAACAACAAACTTTTAGAAGCAGAACGCCTAGAACAAAGAACAAACTATGATATAGAAATGTTAACAGAAACAGGCTTTTGTAGTGGAGTAGAAAACTATTCAAGACACTTAAGTGGAAGAAAAGAAGGAGAAACACCCACCACACTCATGGACTTTTTTAAAAAAGATTATCTTTTAGTAATAGATGAATCTCATGTAACACTACCACAAGTAAGAGCCATGTATAATGGAGATAGAGCAAGAAAACAAAACCTAGTAGACTATGGATTTAGATTACCAAGTGCTTTAGATAATAGACCATTAAAATTTGAAGAATTTGAAAAGAAAATAAATCAAGTAATATATGTATCGGCAACACCTGGAGATTATGAATTAGAAAAACAAGAAAACAAAGTAGACCAAATAATAAGACCAACAGGTCTATTAGATCCAACAATAGAAATAAGACCAACAAAAGGTCAAATTGATGACCTAGTCGGAGAAATAAAATCTCGTTCAGAAAAGAATGAAAGAGTACTGATAACAACATTAACAATAAGAATGAGTGAAGAACTAACCAAATATTTAAAAGAACTAGACATAAAAGTGGCATATCTTCACTCAGAAATAAAAACACTAGAAAGATTAAAAATAATAAGAGAGTTAAGAGAAGGTAAATATGACTGTATAGTAGGAATAAACCTATTAAGAGAAGGATTAGATATACCAGAAGTAAGTCTAATAGCAATCTTAGACGCGGACAAAGAAGGATTCCTAAGAAGTGAAAGAAGTTTAATTCAAACAATAGGAAGATGTGCAAGAAATGCAAATGGACATGTAATAATGTATGCTGATAAAATAACAGATAGTATGAAAATAGCCATAGATGAAACCAAAAGAAGAAGAACAATCCAAGAAGAGTACAATAAAAAACATAATATAATTCCTAAAACAATAACAAAAGAAATCAAAGAAGTAATTACTAATGATGACATAAAAGAAATAGAAACAATACAAAAAACTAAAAAAAGTGATATAATGAATATAGAAAGTATAGAAAAAATAGAAGAAGAAATGAAACAAGCAGCAAAGAATTTGGATTTTGAAAGGGCAATGGAACTAAGGGACATATTAATAGAACTAAAAGTAAAATAGGAGAAATAATATGGCAAAAAGAAGAATAAAAAAAGAGTTTAAAAAGAAAATAACAAGCATAAGTATATTAATATTAATAACGACACTAATAATCCTAGCAGTATCCGCCGGACAGTACTATGTAGTATACAAAGAAGATTTAACACCAGTAGAAAGTAAAAAAGAATATTATCATTTATCAGATTTTGGTTTTGTAAGAGAAAAGAGTAAACAAGATTATGACAAAGATAACATAGATGATTACACAGATATCTTTGAAGGAGAAAAACAATACGCCAAACTAAATCCTCATTATATAAGTAAATATTATGCCGGAGGATACCCAGAAGTGGAAAAAGAAGGAGTATGTACAGACTTAATCTGGTATGCTTTAAAAAATGCTGGATATGACTTAAAAAAGATGATAGACAAAGACATAGAACTAACTAAAAAGAAAAATACTTATGACATAGAAATAGTAGATCCTAATATAGATTTTAGAAGAGTAGGACCACAAAACACCTTCTTTAGTCGCTATGCAACAAGTTTAGAAACAGATATATATGATACAGGAAAATTCATGCCTGGAGACATAGTAGTATTTGATGGCACAGATCATATAGCAATGATATCAGATAAATACAACGTAAATGGAGTACCATACCTAATTCAAAATAGAGATGAGTCACAAAAAACAAAAGAAGAAGACAGACTAGAAGTAACAGACATGAAAGTAACAAGTCATTATAGATTTGAATACACAGACAAAGTGCAAGATCTAATAAATAAACTAGATTGAAATTAGAAAACAATGTCGGAAGTAATAAAAAAATATAAACAAAAACACCAAAGCATGACAATAAGTTATTATAAAGGTCGTTCATATGCGTAATAAACATTAATGATGAAAATAGATATAACAAAAAAGCAATATTTCAAGAAGAAATTTATCAAACCAAAAAATCTTTTACTTTAAAAGACTACAATCAAAAACACGTTAAGTGTTTTTTTAATTAAATGTTTAAAAATAATAACAAATATGTTAAAATTATATCCAGAGGTGTAGTATGAATAAAATAGATATGTTTCAAGTAGAATTAAACTATATAAAAAATGAAAATTATAAAGAAAATATAAAGAAATTATTAGAACTAGTACCAGATTATTTCTTTGAAGTACCAGCTTCATCAACAGGTAAATATCATCCTTCGTTTTCCCAAGGAGAACAAGGGCTAGTAAGACATACAAAAGTAGCAATAAAAATAGCTAAAGACATCCTAGATTTAGAATACATGAGTAAAGGATTTTCCGAAAAAGAAAAAGAATTAATATTAATAGCAATCATGTTCCATGATACACAAAAACTAGGAAATCCTAAAGAAAACTATACAAGATTTGATCATCCAATCTTAGCAGCAAACTTTATAGAAGAAAATAAAGATAAAACAACATTTACAAAAGAAGAAATAGACTTATTAAAAAAAATGATATCATCTCATATGGGAGAGTGGAATACAAATGCTTATAGCGAAGTAACACTACCAAAACCAAGAAATAAATATGAATTCTTTGTCCATATGTGTGACTTTCTATCTAGTAAAAAATACTTAGATGTAAAATTTGATAGACAAAACAACATAATATTATAGGAGTGAAAAAATGTTTAAAAAAGTAAAAAAAGAAGAAACAGAAAAATTAATAATAGGTTATTATAGTAAATCAGTATTTATAACATACTTAAGTGTAATAAGTGCCACACTAGGAATGTTTCTAGCATTTAACCACAAAATAACATATGCACTGATATGCTTAATGTTATCAGGTATATTTGATGCTTTTGATGGAAAAGTAGCAAGAAAATGTAAAAGATCAAATAATGAAAAAAGTTTTGGTATCCAAATAGATTCCCTAGCAGATATGGTAGCATTTATCTTTTTACCAATAACTATATTCTATGGATTAGGATATACAAATTGGTATAATATAATAATATTTGCGATGTTTACCCTAGGAGGAGTAATAAGATTAGGATATTTTAATGTAGTAGCAGATGAAAAAGGAAAAGATGGTCCAGTAAAATACTATAGTGGACTTCCAGTAACGGCAAGTGCCATAATCTTTCCACTAGTATATATAACTAAACATTTTATATCATCTCCAGAATTTGCAATAATATATACATTAACAATGTTCTTTATAGCAATACTATATGTTTTAAACTTTAAACTAAAAAAACCAACATCAGGAATAATATATTTCTTCGTAGCAGGAGGAGTCCTACTCTCAGTAGTACTATATTTATTAGCAAGATGAAATATTATAATAGAAATACCAGAGAAATAATGGATATTAAAGATTCAAAATCTTTAATATTTTTATATAAAACAACTATAGGAAGAAAAATATTAAAACAAATAACAAAACCATCATTCTCGAAAATATCAGATAAAATAACAAATAGTAAAATATCAAAAATATATATAAAAAGATTTATAAAGAAAAACAATATAGACATGAATAATTTTGAAGACAGACAATATACATCATTTAATGACTTTTTCACAAGAAAAGTTAAAAACTCTAAACCAGATAAAGATATTAACAAAGAATTGTTAATATCACCATGCACTTCAAAACTAACAGTATATAAAATAGATCAAAATTTAACAATAAAAGTTAAAAACTCACTCTATTCAGTAGAAAACTTAATTCAAGAAAAAGATAAAAAACTAGAGGGAGGCTTATGTCTAGTATTTAGATTATGTGTTGATGACTATCATAGATATCATGCCTTTGATAATCAAAAAATACTAAAAACAAAAAAAATAGCTGGAAGATTACACACAGTAAATCCTATAAGTTACGATAACTACAAAGTATTTACAGAAAATCAAAGAGAAGTATCTAAAATAAAAACAGAAAACTTTGGAATTGTTTATCAAATAGAAGTAGGAGCACTAAATGTGGGGAAAATTCATAATCATCAAGTAAAAAAACTAAAAAGATATGATGAAAAAGGATACTTTTCTTTTGGAGGTTCCACAATAATACTATTGTTTCAAAAGAATAAAGTTCAAATAGATAAAGATATAGTATTTGCATCAAAACAAAAAATGGAATCAAAAGTATTATACAAAGACATAATAGGAAAAAGAATATAAAATAGCCAAGCTATTTTTTTATTGACATAAAAATCAAAAAATTATATAATTAGTAAGCAAAAAAGGGGGATATACATGAAATATAAAACAGAAGGATTAAAAGAACAAATAAAAGATTTAAAAGTAACAAAACATTTCTTTAATATAGTAGGAACAACAGCATTAGCAGGATCAATGATAGTATTAATAAAAGAAAACAATATATCATTAGATTCTAGTATAGAAGAGACAATAGCAAATATAGTCCCAGCGCTAGGAATGCTAACTGGAGGAACACTATTAGGATTAGCCCCAACATTTACAAAAGAGGCTAAGATATTAGAAGAAAAAATAAACCATCAAGAAGATTTAGAAAAAATAGAAAGCACCAAAAATAAAGTAAGAAAAAGAAAAAGACACTTTGTATAATTATCGCTCATGTGATAATTTTTTTCTTAATAAAACAAAGTAACTATTTACAAACATTCGTTCGTAATGTATTATAAGAATATATACAAAATTTACCAAGAAAAAAGAATGAAAAATATGATATAATATCAAAATATAAAAAAGGAGTGTTATTATGGAAGAAATAATTATAAAAGGAGCCAGAGAAAACAACTTAAAAAATATATCCTTAACATTACCAAAAAACAAATTTATAGTAATGACTGGAGTATCAGGATCAGGAAAATCATCATTAGCCTTTGATACAATTTACAAAGAAGGAGAAAGAAGATACTTAGAAAGCCTCTCAGCCTATGCAAGACAATTCTTAGGAGGAGCAGAAAAACCCAATGTTGATTCAATAGAAGGATTATCTCCAGCTATATCAATAGATCAAAAAACAACAAATAAGAATCCCCGTTCAACAGTAGGAACAGTAACAGAAATATATGATCATCTAAGATTATTATTTTCAAAAGCAGGAACCCCATATTGTCCAGAACATCATATTCCCATAAAAAGTCAAAGCATAGAAGAAATGACAAACAAAGTACTAGAATTAGAAGAAAAAACAAAAATAATAATATCATCTCCCGTAGCAGAAGGAAAAAAAGGAACACATAAAGACTTGCTAGAAGAACTAAGAAAATCGGGATACGTAAGAGTAAATATAGATGGTAATGAATATGATTTAAGTGAAGACATAGAATTAGAAAAAAATAAAAAACACAACATAGAAGTAATAATAGATAGATTAGTAATAAAAGAAGGGATAAAATCAAGATTATATGAATCTTTAGAAACAGGAACAAAACTATCTAAAGGAAAAGTTTTTGTAGAAATAAAGGGTAAGGAAAAACAAGTGTTTTCAGAAAATTTTTCATGCCCACATTGCAACTTTTCACTACCCGAGCTAGAACCAAGAACATTTAGTTTCAATGCCCCATATGGAGCATGTCCAGATTGCAAAGGACTAGGAGTAAAACTAGCCATGGATAAAGACTTAGTAATGCCTGATAAAAACAAAACAATAAAAGAGGGAGGAATAGTGCCATTTGGCGACGATATAGAAAATATCAACTTCTTAAAACTACAAAACTTTTGTGATCATTACAACATAGATTTAGATAAAAAAATAAAAGATTTTACCAAAAAAGAACTAGATATGATACTATATGGAACCAATGACTTAATCCACTTTCACTATAGGAGTAAAAATGGACACCTATCAGACAGTTATGGAATATTTGAAGGAATAATAACCAACCTAGAAAGAAGATATATGGAAACAAATAGTACATGGATAAGAGAATGGTTAGAAAAATATATGGTAGAGCTAGAATGTCCAACTTGTAAAGGAGCAAGATTAAAAAAAGAAGTATTATCAGTATTAATAAATAACAAAAATATTTATGAAGTAACTAATCTAAGTATCAAAAAAATGTATGATTTCATAAGTGATCTTAAGTTATCCGAAGAAAAGCAAGAAATATCAAGAATGATAGTAACAGAGATAAAAGACAGATTAAGTTTTCTTATAAATGTAGGATTAGATTATCTAACACTAAGTAGAAATGCCGGAACATTATCAGGAGGAGAAGCACAAAGAATAAGGCTGGCAACACAAGTAGGAACCAGACTAACAGGAGTACTATATGTTTTAGACGAACCAAGCATAGGATTACATCAAAGAGATAATGATAGGTTAATAGATACAATGCTAAGCATGAGAGATTTAGGAAATACACTAATAGTAGTAGAACATGATACAGATACCATGAAAAAGTGTGATTATTTAGTAGATGTAGGACCTCTTGCCGGAGAACAAGGTGGACAAATAGTGTCAAAAGGCACACCAAAGGAAGTAGCAAATGACGAAAATAGTCTTACAGGAAGATATTTAAGTGGAAAAGAATGTATCGAAATACCAAAAACAAGAAGAAAAGGAACAGGAAAGTTTATAGAAATAAAAGGAGCCAAAGAAAATAACCTAAAGAACATAAATGTCAAGTTTCCACTTGGAACATTCACATGTGTAACAGGAGTATCAGGCTCAGGAAAAAGTACATTAATAAATCAAATATTAACAAAAATACTATATAATCACGTATATGATTCAAAAGAAAAGCCAGGAACATATAAACAAGTAAAAGGTTTAGAGAATATAGATAAAGTAGTGCATATATCACAAAATCCAATAGGAAGGACTCCGAGATCAAATCCAGCCACATATACTGGAGTATTCGATGACATAAGAGAAATATTTGCCACAACAAAAGAAGCAAAAATGTTAGGATACGACAAAGGTAGATTTTCATTTAATGTAAAAGGTGGAAGATGTGAAGCATGTCGTGGTGATGGAGTAAAGAAAATAGAAATGCATTTCCTACCAGATGTATATGTGCCATGTGAAATATGTCATGGAGCAAGATATAACACAGAAAGTTTAAAAATAAAATTTAAAGACAAAAATATATATGAAGTCTTAGATATGAGAGTAAATGAAGCACTAGAATTCTTCGAAAATGTACCAAAAATAAAAAGAAAATTAAAAGTATTAGAAGAAGTAGGCTTAGGATATATAAAACTAGGACAACCAGCTCCAACATTATCAGGAGGAGAAGCATCACGTGTAAAGCTAGCAAAAGAACTACAAAAGAAACCAACAGGAAAAACATTATTCATAATGGACGAACCAACAACAGGCCTACATTCACACGATATCAAAAAGTTACTTGCAATAATAAAAAAAATAGTGGATAATAAAGACAGTGTTATAGTTATAGAACATAATTTAGATATGATAAAAGTTGCAGATTATATAATAGATCTAGGACCAGAAGGTGGAGACAAAGGCGGAGAAATAATAGCTAAAGGAACCCCAGAACAAGTAGCAACAATAAAAGAATCATATACAGGAAAGTATCTAAAAAAAATTTTAGAAGAAAATAGCCATAAATAAGGAGGTTTGATTTTATGAATCCAGTACTAATAGAATTAGGACCAATATCAATATATTGGTACTCATTAATAATATTAATAGCAATTCTAATAGGATCATATATATTCATAAAATCAGCAAAAAAACAAGGATATGAAGAAACTTACTTATCAAATTTAATATTTTATGGAGCAATCTTTGGAATACTAGGAGCAAGAATATATTACGTAATATTTAACCTAGACTATTACTTACAAGATCCAGTTCAAATAATAGAAATATGGAATGGTGGCCTAGCAATCCACGGTGCAATAATAGCCGGCGCAATATGGTTTATATATTACTCAAAAAAGCACAAGAAAAACTTTTTAAAACTATTGGATTTAGCCGTGCCATCACTAATATTAGCTCAAGCCATAGGAAGATGGGGCAATTTCTTCAACAGTGAAGCTCACGGCCCAGAAGTAGCAAGACAAACTCTAGAAAACTTAAACATACCAAATTTCATAATAAATGGCATGAACATAGACGGAAAATACTACCATCCAACATTCTATTATGAATCAATTTGGAACCTATTAGGTTTTATAGTACTAATAGTTTTAAAAAAGAAACTAAATCTAAAACCAGGTAAACTAACAGGAATATATTTTATGTGGTATTCATTTATAAGATTCTTTATAGAAAGCCTAAGAACAGACTCTTTAATGTTAGGTAGTATAAAAGTAGCACAACTAATATCAGTTCTATTATTCTTAATAGGCTTATACTTAGTACTAAGAAAATCAAAAGATACAAGAATAAATAGATTAAAAGAAAGGACTGAAAATAATGAAAAAAGATTATGATGTATTAATAATAGGAGCAGGCCCGGCAGGAATAACCGCAGCAATCTACTTAAAAAGAGCAAATTTAAACTGTGCAATAATAGAAAAAGAAGCCCCAGGAGGACAATTAAATAAATCATCAGAAATAGAAAACTATCCAGGCTATACCAAAATAAGTGGTCCAGATTTAGCAACAAAATTCTATGAACAAATAAATAATCTAAACATAAAACAAATATTTTCAGAAGTAACCAACATAGAAATAAAAGATAATAAAAAAATACTAACATTAAAAAATGGAGAACAATTAGAAACAAAAAGTATAATCTTAGCTATAGGAAGAAAACCAAAAAAACTAACAAACACAAACTCAAATAAGTTAGAAGGTAAAGGAATAAGTTTCTGTTCCCTATGTGATGGCAATCTATATAAAAACCAAGATGTCTCAATAATAGGCGCAGGAAACAGTGCCTTAGAAGAATCATTATATCTATCAGATATATGCAAAACAGTAACAGTAATAAATAGAGGAGATACCCTAAAAGGAGATAACATCCTAATAGATAGAGTAAATAATAAAGAAAATATAAAAGTAATATATAATAGCACAGTAGAAAGCTTTAAAGAAAAAGACGGAGTATTAGAATCAGTAATATTAAAAACAAAAGATCAAAATAAAGAACTAAAAACAAAAGCATGCTTTATATTTATAGGATATGAACCCGCAACAAATTTCTTAAAAAATCTTGAAATTTTAGATGAAAAGGGTTATATTAATGTAGATAGCAACAAAAGAACGCCCATTAAAGGAATATATGCTGCCGGAGACGTTGTAAAAAAAGAAGCATTCCAAATAGTAACAGCAACATCAGACGGAGCCCTAGCAGCAGTATCTTGCATAAAAGATATAAAAGAGGTGTAACATGAAATTAAACAACCATGGCTGGGGCTTAATGGCTTTTCTAATACTAGCCTTTGTCATATTAATGGTCATATTCTTAGTGGCCGGAGAAATAGTAACAATAGGAAGCAAAATATAAAAACAAAGAACAAGAGGAGTAAGTTATCAAGTATTAAAGAGAGTTAGTGGAAGGTGAAAACTAATATACAAAATAACTGAATGTAGCTTGGAAGTTGATTATTTGAACAAAAGTAAAATAATTCGTAAGTATGCGTTATATACAAACAAGGTAACAAAAGTTACAAATTAAGGTGGTACCACGATTACATCGTCCTTTGGATATGTAGTCGTTTTTTTATAATAAAAAGGAGGAAAACATGAATCAAGCATTAGAAACGTATATAAAAAACTATGACATGAATGACCCAGATATAAAACATAAATATAATCATTCATATCGAGTCATGAAAAATTCAGAGTTTTTAGCAAATAAACTAAATCTTTCAGAAATAGATAAAAAACTAGCTAAAATGATAGGACTATATCATGATATAGGAAGATTTGAACAAGATAAAAGATATAACAGCTTTAATGATTCAAAACAATTTGATCATGCAGATTATGGAGTAGAAATCCTATTTAAACAAAATATAATAAAACAAATTCCAATAGAAGAAAAGTATTATCACATTATAGAAAAAAGTATAAAAAATCATAATAAATATCAAATAGAAGAAAATCTTACAAAAGAAGAAATGCAACATGCTAAAATAATAAGAGATGCAGACAAAATAGATATATTATATGCTGCATCCGAAGAATTACTAACACCAAAAGCATTAGATTTAACAAAAGCTAAAGAAGATATACGAGAGAGTATAAAACAAGAGTTCTATAAAGAAAAAACAATAAAAACAAGTTCATTAATGGGAAAGAAAACAGAAAGTGAAAAAGTTTTATCTTACCTAGCACTAGTATTTGATTTAAACTATAAGTTTTCAGCAGACTACATACTAGAACATAAAATAATAGATAATTTTTATAATAATTTAAAAGACAAAGAGAAATATAAAGAATATTTTGAACACATAAACAAATATCTTAAGGAGATGATAACATGTTAGAAAAAAAGTATAATCATAAACAAGTAGAAGAAGGAAAATATAAAAAATGGTTAGAAAGCAAATATTTTGAAAGTGGAGATAAAACAAAGAAACCATACTGTATAGTACTTCCTCCGCCAAACATAACAGGAAAACTACACTTAGGACACGCCTGGGACACAACAATTCAAGATATAATAATTAGATATAAAAGAATGGACGGTTATGATGCACTATGGCTACCAGGTATGGATCATGCAGCCATAGCAACAGAAGCAAAAGTAGTAGCAAAATTAAAAAGTGAAGGCATAAACAAATATGAACTAGGAAGAGAAGGTTTTCTAAAACAAGCATGGGCCTGGAAAGATGAATATGCCGAAAATATAAGAAATCAATGGGCAAAACTAGGACTATCTCTAGATTACACAAAAGAAAGATTTACCCTAGATGAAGGCCTATCAAATGCAGTAGAAGAAGTATTTATAAGACTATATAATGAAGGATTAATCTATAGAGGAGAAAAAATAATAAACTGGGATCCTGAAGCAAAAACAGCTCTATCAAATGAAGAAGTAATATACAAAGAAGTAAAAGGAGCCTTTTATCACATAAAATATTATTTAGAAAATAAAGATGAATACCTAGAAGTAGCAACAACAAGACCAGAAACCCTATTAGGAGACACCGCAGTAGCAGTAAATGAAAATGATGAAAGATACAAAAAATACATAGGAAAAAATGTAATATTACCACTATTAAATAAACCAATTCCCGTAGTAGCAGACCCTCATGCAGATCCAGAATTTGGAACAGGAGTAGTAAAGATAACCCCAGCTCATGATCCTAATGATTTCGAAGTTGGAGAAAGACATAACCTAGAAAGAATAAATGTCTTAAATGAAGATGGAACAATGAACCAAAATGCTGGAAAATATAAAGGATTAGATAGATTTACAGCCAGAGAAAAAATAGTAAATGACCTAGAAAAAGAAAACTTATTAATAAAAATAGAAGAAATAACTCATAATGTTGGACATTCAGAAAGAACAGGAGTAATGGTAGAACCATATCTATCAAAACAATGGTTTGTAAAAATGAGACCACTAGCAGACAGAGTTTTAGAAAACCAAAAAAACAAAGACACAAAAGTAAATTTCGTTCCAGAACGATAT
This sequence comes from uncultured Bacilli bacterium, assembly GCA_934101575.1. GTDB lineage: Bacteria > Bacillota_I > Bacilli_A > RF39 > UBA660 > UMGS1449. The sequence goes on along the minus strand of CAKORJ010000002.1, from coordinate 59,192 downwards.
GAAAAGACAATGAATCACTGGATGGAAATAACCTATGACTGGTGTATATCAAGACAACTTTGGTGGGGTCATAGAATACCAGCATGGTATAGAAATGATGAAATATACGTAGGAAAGACAAAACCAGAAGGAGAAGGATGGAAGCAAGATGAAGACGTACTAGATACATGGTTCTCATCAGCACTTTGGCCATTCTCAACACTAGGTTGGCCAGAAGAAACAGAAGACCTAAAAAGATATTATCCAAATAATTGCTTAGTAACAGGATATGATATAATTCCTTTCTGGGTAAATAGAATGGCTTTCCAAGGACTACATTTCACAAATACAAGACCATTTAAAGATTGCCTAATACATGGATTAATAAGAGATAAACAAGGAAGAAAAATGTCAAAATCACTAGGTAATGGCGTAGATCCAATGGACGTAATAGAAAAATATGGCGCCGACTCATTAAGATTCTTCATAACAACAACAACAGCCCCAGGCATGGACCTAAGATATGACGAAGACAAAGTAAAATCAACATGGAACTTCATAAACAAACTTTGGAATGCTTCAAGATTCGTATTAATGAACATAGAAGATATAAAACAAACAAAAGAAAACCTAAAACCAGAAGACAAATGGATTCTAACAAAACTAAACAAAACAATAAAAAATGTAAGATCAAACATGGAAAAATATGAATTCAATAATGCTGGCTCAGAACTATATAATTTCATATGGGAAGATTTCTGTGATAACTATATAGAACTATCCAAATCAAATTTAGAAAATAACACAACAAAAACAGTACTTCTAGAAGTTCTAACAAAAACCCTAAAAATGTTACATCCATTCATGCCATACGTAACCGAAGAAATATATCAAAAACTACCAATAAAAGAAGCAAGCAGTATTATGATAAGCAATTATCCAAATTATGAAGAAGATGGCATTTATAAAGAAGAACAACTAGTAGACAAAGTTCTAGAAGACATAACAAACATAAGAAATCTAAAAGTAACAAACAACATAACAAAAGAAGCAACAATAGACATTACGACCACAAAAGAAGTAGAACATATCTACAAAAACATGTTAAAAATAAAAGAAGACAATCTATTCACGCCAAAAGAAGGCGAAAAATATTCCTATAAATCACAAAATATAGAAATAAATTACTATCAAAAAGGAAAAGAAATTAACAAAGAATTGTTAATAACCGAAATAGAAAAACTAGAAGCCTCTATAACCAAAAGAAAAAAATTACTATCAAACGAAAACTATATAAACAAAGCCCCAGAAAAAGTAGTAAACATGGACAAACAAAAATTAAAAGAAGAACAAGAAAAACTAGAAGCACTAAAAACACAATTATAGGATATGAAAAAGAATAAGCAAATAAATAAACATGCTTATTCTTTTAATATATAATTTTCTATTTTAACAAAAACTGTTGATAAGTTATAGTCACAAGTAATATAATAAACATATAAAAGTTAATAACTAAATTTATTATTAAAAAGAGGTGCTAATATGAAAACAATTTATTTAATTAGGCACTCGGTTCCATATAAAAACATATATTATCAAAATAGTTTATTAGATGAATACACAAAAAACATATTAATACCTTTAAGCAGTGAAGGAGAACAAACCGCTAAAAAAATAGCGGATAAGTATTTTTCTAATAATATAAATTATTTATGTTCCTCAGAATATTCCAGAGCAATAAACACTGCAAAATACATATCAAGCAATAATAACATACCAATAAATATATTTTCAGAGTTTAATGAAAGAAATTTAGGAGAAACAGAGAATATAACAGAACAATTTTGGTTACAACAACTAAAAAACGAAGACACAAAAACCTCTAATGGAGAATCCCAAAAAGAAGTTAGAAATAGAATGTTAAAAGGAATAAAAAAAGTTTTAGAAAATATCAAAGATAATGAATCTGCAGTTATAGTATCACATGCAACAGCAATAACTTTCTTATTAATGAATTGGTGTGAGTTAATAAATGCAACACTAGAAGGTAAAAAAAGACATTTAAAACATAAAGGTAAGACCATTATCAACGATTCCTTCAAAACACCAGAAATTTTCAAATTAACATTTAAAACTAATAAAGAGATTATAGATATATGTAGAATATAATAAATACTTGAAAGGATATAAAAAATGATAAGAAAAGCCCAAAAACCAGATGCCAATAAAATAATAGAAATTAATATTAAATCTTGGAAGAAAACATATAATAAAATATTTCCGGCAAAATTTCTAAATGAACTAGATACAAAAAAAGAAAAAAGTGTGCAAAAATGCATAAGTAATATAAATGAATATTTTGTATATGAAACAAATAATAATATAGTAGGATTTATAAAAATTGGTAAAAATAAAAAAGGATATTCAAATGAATATGGAGAAATATATGCTTTATATATAGAAGAAAGTTATCAAAATATAAAAATAGGAACTAAGTTAATAAATTATGCATTAAATATCTTAAAAGAAAAATATAAATATGTTTTAGTGAGCACACTAGAAAAAAACACAGCAAATGATTTTTACAAAAAACTAGGATTTCAAAAAATATCAAGTGCAATATTCAAACTAGAAGGAAAAGAATATAAAGAAAATTTATACAAAAAAGAAATATAAAAAAACTCAAAAATTATTGACAAAAACAAAACAAAATGATATATTAACAACGTTGAATTTGCATTGGGTTTACTAGGTAAACCTAATAAAAATTAAGAAAAATGATACACCTGGGTATGTGTGTAGAAAGGAGAAGTTATGCCAACAATAAACCAATTAGTAAGAAAAAACAGAAAAAACAAAACAAGAAAGTCTAAATCACCAGTACTTGGAATTAGAATGAACACATTACAAAAGAAAGCTACAAATACAGCTTCACCACAAAAACGTGGAGTATGTGTACGTGTAGGAACAAAAACACCAAAGAAGCCAAACTCAGCATTAAGAAAATATGCTCGTGTTAGACTTTCAAACGGAAAAGAAGTAGATGCTTACATTCCTGGAGAAGGACACAATTTACAAGAACATAGTGTTGTACTAATTCGTGGTGGACGTGTTAAAGATTTAATCGGTGTACGTTATCATATTGTTCGTGGAACAATGGATACACAAGGAGTTAAAGATCGTAAAAAAGCTCGTTCAAAATACGGAACTAAAAAAGGAAAATAAAATAAAAACAAAATATAAAGGAGGAAAACAAAGTGCGTAAGAAACAAGCAGTTAAAAGAGATGTTTTACCAGATCCTATATATAAGTCAAAAGTAGTTACTAAATTAGTAAACTCTATGATGATAGATGGAAAAAGAGGTAAATCAGAAAAGATACTTTATAGCGCATTCGACATGATAAAAGAAAAAACAGGAAAAGAACCTATGGAAGTATTTAATAAAGCTCTTGAAAATATAAAACCAGCACTAGAAGTTAAATCTCGTCGTGTTGGTGGTTCTAACTATCAAGTTCCAATTGAAGTATCTGCTGAAAGATCACAAACTTTAGGACTTAGATGGTTAATAAATTATGCTAGATTACGTGGAGGTCATGGAATGGCCGAAAACCTAGCAAATGAAATAATTGACGCTTCAAATGGTACTGGAGCATCAGTAAAAAAACGTGAAGATACTCATAGAATGGCCGAAGCTAATAAAGCATTCGCTCATTATAAATGGTAGGAAAGGAAATAAAATATGGCAAGACAAACTAGTTTGGAGAAAACAAGAAACTTTGGGATCATGGCTCATATCGATGCCGGAAAAACAACAGCAACAGAACGTATTTTATTCCATACAAAAAAAATCCACAAAATTGGAGAAACCCATGATGGAGCATCTCAAATGGACTGGATGGAACAAGAAAAAGAACGTGGTATAACAATCACAAGTGCTGCAACAACAGCATTTTGGAAAGGATATAGATATAACATCATAGATACTCCAGGACACGTAGACTTCACAGTAGAAGTACAACGTAGTTTAAGAGTACTAGATGGAGCAGTTCTATTACTTGATTCAAACGCTGGTGTAGAACCACAAAGTGAAACTGTATGGAGACAAGCAAATGAATATCATGTACCTAGAATTATCTTCTCAAATAAGATGGATAAACTAGGAGCAGATTTCTACATGAGCTTACAAAGCGTTAAAGACAGACTTGGCGCTAACACAGCAGCAATTGAACTTCCAATTGGTGCAGAAAACGAATTTAATGGAATTATAGATTTAATCACAATGAAAGCATATCATTATGATGGTGGGGCGGATGAAACACCAGAAGAAATCGAAATTCCAGCAGATATGAAAGATAAAGTAGATGAATATAGAACAATAATGCTTGAAACAATTGCAGAATATGATGACGAATTAATGGAAAAATACCTTGAAGGAGAAGAAATCTCTGAAGAAATGATTAAAAAAGCAATTAGAACAGGTGTTCTAAAAGCAGAATTCTTCCCATTCATGTGTGGTACAGCATTAGGAAACAAAGGTGTAAAACTATTACTAGATGCTGTAATAGATTATTTACCATCACCACTTGATATACCTGCAATAAAAGGAACAAATGCTAAAGGAGAAGAAGACGAAAGACATCCATCTGACAATGAACCATTCAGTGCATTAGCATTTAAAGTTATGACAGATCCATTCGTTGGACGTCTAACATTCTTTAGAGTTTACTCAGGAAAGCTATCAAGTGGATCATATGTACTAAACAGTACAAAAGATACAAAAGAAAGAATAGGACGTATCTTACAAATGCATGCTAATGATAGAACAGAAATACAAGAAGTATTTACTGGAGATATAGCTGCAGCCGTAGGACTTAAAAATACAACAACAGGAGATACTTTATGTGATGAAAAGAAATCAATTATTCTTGAGTCAATCGAAGTACCAGATCCAGTTATAGAACTTGCAATTGAACCAAAATCAAAAGCAGATCAAGATAAAATGGCTCTAGCTCTTCAAAAATTAGCAGAAGAAGATCCAACATTTAGAGTTCATACAGATACAGAAACAGGTCAAACAATAATTGCCGGTATCGGAGAACTTCACTTAGACGTTCTAGTAGACCGTATGAAAAGAGAATTCCATGTTGAAGCAAACGTTGGTAAACCACAAGTTGCTTATCGTGAAACATTAACTCAAACAGGAGAATGTGAAGGTAAGTATATTAAACAATCTGGTGGACGTGGACAATATGGACATGTTTGGATTAAATTTGAACCAAATCATGACAAAGGTTATGAATTTGTTGATCAAATCGTTGGTGGTGTAGTACCAAGAGAATACATCCCAATAGTAGATAAAGGTCTACAAGATGCATTAAAAACAGGTGTACTTGCAGGATTCCCAATGATAGATGTAAAAGCAACACTTTATGATGGTTCTTATCATGATGTCGATTCATCAGAAATGGCATTCAAAATTGCTGCATCACTTGCATTAAAAGAAGCGAAAAATAAATGTAAACCAGTAATACTTGAACCAATAATGAAAGTAGATATCGTTGTACCAGAAGAATATTTTGGTAACGTAATGGGAGATATTACATCAAGACGTGGTAAACCTTTATCACAAGAATCACGTGGAAACTCAATCAAGTTTTCAGCAATGGTTCCACTATCAGAAATGTTTGGATATGCAACAAGCATAAGATCAAATACTCAAGGTAGAGGAACATTCCAAATGGTACCAGATCATTATGAAGAAGTACCTAAGTCAATTGCCGAAGAAATAATCAAAAAAAGCGGTAATTAATTAAAAAAATGGTAGAAACAGTTGAAAAAAATTCAATTGTTAGATACAATTATAAATGAAATAAAAAAAGGAGGAAATAAAAAAATGGCAAAAGAAAAATTCAATCGTAGTAAACCACATGTTAACATTGGTACAATTGGTCACGTAGACCATGGTAAAACTACTCTTACTGCAGCAATCACTAAAGTATTAGGAGCAGCAGTAGATTTCTCAGATATTGATAAGGCTCCAGAAGAAAGAGAACGTGGAATCACTATCAATACTGCACACGTTGAGTATGAAACTGAAAAACGTCATTATGCTCACGTAGACTGTCCAGGACATGCCGATTATGTTAAAAACATGATTACTGGTGCAGCTCAAATGGATGGAGCTATCTTAGTTATTGCAGCTACAGATGGTCCAATGGCACAAACAAGAGAACATATCCTATTATCACGTCAAGTAGGAGTACCAAGAATGGTAGTATTCTTAAATAAATGTGATATGGTAGACGATCCAGAATTACTTGAACTAGTAGAAATGGAAGTTAGAGATCTACTTAATGAATATGGATATGAAGGAGACGAAACTCCAATTATCTGTGGTTCAGCACTTAAAGCTCTTGAAGGTGACCCTGAATACGTTGAAAAAATTAAAGAATTAATGAACGCAGTAGACGAATGGATTCCAACTCCAGAACGTGATACTGATAAACCATTCTTAATGAGTATCGAAGATGTATTCACAATCACTGGACGTGGAACAGTTGTTACTGGACGTGTTGAACGTGGACAATTAAAACTTAACGACGAAGTTGAAATCGTTGGTATTAAACCAACTAAGAAAACAGTTGTTACAGGAATTGAAATGTTCAAAAAAACATTAGACTATGCAGAAGCAGGAGACAATGCTGGAGTTCTATTACGTGGAATCTCTAGAGAAGAAGTTGAACGTGGACAAGTTCTTGCTAAACCAGGTTCAGTTACTCCTCATAAGAAATTTACTGCAGAAGTATATGTTCTATCTAAAGAAGAAGGTGGAAGACATACTCCATTCTTCGCAAACTACAGACCACAATTCTACTTCAGAACAACAGATGTTACTGGTGTAATCGAATTACCAGCAGGTGTTGAAATGGTTATGCCTGGAGACAATGTTAACATGACTGTAGAATTAATCCATCCAATCGCTATCGAAAAGGGAACTCAATTCTCAATTCGTGAAGGTGGTAGAACAGTTGGAGCAGGTGTAGTTTCAGAAGTTATCGAATAATAACCCAAAGGCGACTAAGTCGTCTTTTTTTAATTTATATAAAAAAATAACCATAAATTAACAATTTCTGTTGATAACTATTTGATTTTACTAAAATATTATGATAAAATACATTTAGCAATTAACAAGGAGGGTTACTAATATGGAAATAGTACAAATCATTTTACTAGTAATATGCGCAATACTAATAACACTAGTATTACTTCAAAGTAGTAAATCCGGAGATATGGGCAACATTATGTCCGGAGCAACAAGTGATTTATTTAAAAATAGAAAAGAACGTGGCTCAGAGTTAGTAATAAGCAGGCTAACACTAATATTAGGCTTAAGTTTTGTAATAATATGTCTAATAATTTCGTTTATGTAAAAAAAGGATATCTAGAATATCTTTTTTTTTTATATTGTGGTATTATAAGTATAGGTGATAATAATGGAAGAAAGAATACTAGAAATACTAAAAGTATCAAGAAACAATGGCTTAACAAAAGAAGAAGTATATAAAAAACTAGCCTATACTAATTTACCATTTGAAGATTTTGAAGAAGTGTTCGATGATTTAAAAGATAAAAAACAAATTTATCAAACAGGAAAGGATAAATATACATTAAATCCCTTCAAAGAAGCAGAGATATTAATAACAAGAAAAGGAACAATTCTAGCAAAAACATTTCAAGATACATATGAAGTATCCGAAGATCAATTTAATTGTTTAACTGGAGATAAAGTAAAAATAAGAATAACAGACTTTAATCAAAAAAAAGCAACAATAAAAGAAGTAATAGCAAGAAAAGGAACCATAGCAGAAGTAAAAATAGAAAAAAATAAAAAATATGCCATAGTAAAAAACAAAGAAAATCAAACAACTTATGAGCTTAAAACAGAAGAAAATCTAGTAGATGGTATAATTATAGGTATAAAAATAGAAAAATCAAGAAATAACAAACAACCAATTGCCACAATAGATAGAATATTTGGCCATAAAAATAAACCAAGAATAGATGAAGAAGTAATATTATATGAAAATAATTTTAATTATGAATGGACAGAAAAAGTAAAAAATGAAATAAAAGAAATACCTAGTGAAGTCTTAGAAAAAGATAAACAAGGAAGAAGAGATCTAAGAGATAAAGAAATATTCACAATAGATGGCGATGATACAAAAGATATAGATGATGCCATAAGTCTTGAAAAATTAGAAAACGGTAACTATTTATTAGGAGTACATATAGCTGATGTCACAAATTACGTAAAAGAAAACTCAGAAATAGACAAAGAAGCGTATCAAAGAGCAACAAGTGTTTATATGAATTCAGTAGTAAACCCAATGTATCCAGTAGAACTATCAAATGGAATATGTTCTTTAAATCCCGAAACAGATAGACTAGCAATGTCCGCAGAAATGGAAATAAACAGTAAAGGTAAAGTAGTAGATTATGACCTATTTGAAAGCGTAATACATTCAAGAAAACAAATGACATATAACAATGTTAATAAAATATTAAACGATGAAGAAGTCCCAGAAGGATATGAAAAGTTCCAAGAAACCTTAAAAGAAATGTATAATTTATCTCTAATATTATTAAAAAATAGAAAAGAAAGAGGCTATCAAGAATTTGAAATTCCAGAGATAAAAGTAGTAACAGATGAAAATGATATTCCAATAGAAATAAAGAAAAAAGAATCAGGAAAGGGAGAAAAACTAATAGAAATGTTCATGTTATCAGCAAACGAAACAGTAGCAACACATGTATACAATATGGGAATTCCTTTTATATATAGAGACCACGATAAACCAAATGAAGAAAAACTAAAAAAAGTAACAGACATAATAAGAAACTATGGAGAAACATTTACAACAAAAGGGAAACTATTAAGTTCAAAATACATATCTAGTTTATTAGAAGAACTAGAAACAAAAGAAAAATATGAAACATATTGCAATATGATATTAAGAAGTCTAGCAAAAGCAACTTATGAATCATATAATATAGGACATTTCAGTATAGGAATAGATAGTGACAAAAGAGAAGGATATACACATTTTACTTCTCCAATAAGAAGATATCCAGATACAACAGTTCACAGAGTACTAAAACAAATATTTCATAACCAAACAGGAAAATTATACTCAGAAGAACATAAACAAAAAATGGCTGCCATAGCAAAACATTCAAGTGTTCAAGAACAAAACTCTGATAAATGCGAAAGAGAATCAAACAAAATGAAAACTGCTGAATACATGGAAAAACACATAAACGAAACATATGATGGAATTATATCAGGATTCGCTGCCACAGGAATGTATGTTCAGTTACCAAATCTAATAGAAGGAAGAGTAGGATACAACACAATGGATGATTTCTACAACTTTGATGAAGAACAAGAAATAATAGTCGGAGAAAAAACAGGAAAAATCTATAGACTTGGAGATAAAATAAAAGTAAAAGTAGTAAAAGCATCCAAAATGCTAAGAGAGATAGATTTTGAAATAGAAACAAAAAAAGGACAAAAAGAAAATGGAAATAATAAATAGAAAAGCCAAATATAACTATTTCATAGAAGAAGAATTAGAATGTGGAATAGAATTACTAGGCAGTGAAGTAAAATCCATAAGAGAAGGTTCTTGCAGTATAAAAGATAGTTATGCAAGAATAAAATCAAACGAAGTATTTGTAATAAATATGTTTATAAAAAAATATAGTCATAGTTCTCAAGTATTTCTTCAAAGTGAAACAAGGCCAAGAAGACTCCTATTACACAAGAAAGAAATAAAAAAACTAGAATCCAAGATAACAAAAGAAGGCTACACACTAATACCATTAAAAATATATTTTAATAATAAAGGAAAAGCTAAACTTTTATTAGGACTCTGCAAAGGTAAAAAAAATTATGACAAAAGAGAAACAATAAAAGAAAGAGACATAAATAGAAAAATCCAAAGAGATTTAAAAAACTATTAAAGATCCAAAAAGGGTCTTTTAATATACAAAAAAGTATCTCATATAATTAATTATGAGTAATGAAAAACTAAACGAAAGATTAAAAACTCTAAAAACAGAAGACTTTATTTGGGTAATATATATAGGAATAATATTAGCAAGTTGGTATTCAAACGCTTTAGAAAGAAAATATTTATTAACAAATGATAAAAATAGTAAAGAAAGATATAGAACAATAATGTTAATAATATTTAGTATTTTAGTATTTTGCTATTTGTACTTCTTAAATGATTCATATAAAGATCTAAAAGACATCACTGAAAGTACTCCAAGTAAAATAAAAGAACTGACATACTTATCATTTATAGGCTCACTGTTAGTAGCAATAAGTGGTGTTATATTTTTATATATAATAATACAAGACCAAGATTTGAATGTAGAAATAGCATTTAATTAAGGAGTAATAGTATGATTCCAAATATCCCTCCTAAAATATTTTCATTAAGTGCCGTAGCAGTAGGATACATATTATTAGATGATGCAACAGCAAGAGAACAAAATGCCTTAGGTAATTGGCTAATGTTAGTAGCGCAACTTCTATGTACAAATGCCTTTTATAGACAGCTAAGAGAAGAAAGAGGTCTAGAAAATCAAAATATAAATAATGTTAGAGAAAAATCCCAAAAAGAAGAAACCATAGAAATGTTAGAAAAACTATTAAAAGCAATAGAAGAAGAACTAAAAACCATAAAAAAAGAAATGTAAACAAGTGAAAAATATATGAAAAAAGCCCTAAAAAAATTGTAAAAAAAGTGTTTTGTTATATAATATATACAAGAAGGTGATATTATGTATTGTAAATATTGTGGTAGGTTAAATGATGAAGACGCTATTTTTTGTAAAGAATGCGGAAAACCATTTGAAGAACAAGAAGATCAAAAAACAAATGAAGATAAAAAAGACAAAACAAAAAGGCAACATAATAAAAGCAAAACAAAGACAAAAAACAAAACTAAAAATAAAACAAAAAATAAAACCAAAAAAGAAAAACCTAGAAAAAATAAATATCAAAAATCAGAAAAAGGAATGACATTTGGACAAAAAATACTAATGTTTATCATGTTTATAATGATAGCAGGGCTAGCAGGAATCATAGCCTTTGCAGGATACAAATACTATAAAATGGAACAAATAAAAGTCCCAGATCTAGTAAATATGACATATCAACAAGCTGAACTAACGTTAGCAAAAAAAGACTTAAAAGTTAAGAAAGTAGAACAAGAGACAGAAAATCAAAATGAAGAAAATATAGTATTAAAACAAAATAAAAAACCAGGAAACAAAGTAAGAAAAAACACAACAATAAAAGTATATGTAGGAAAATATGTCAAAAAATATAAAACAGAAGACTACACAGGTAAAAATATAAATGAAGTAATGAGTATCTTAGATTCAAACAACATAAAGTACGAAATAAAGTATAAAGATACAGAAGAATATCAAAACTATACAGTAATATCTCAAATGCCAAAAGAAGGAAAAATTTTAAAAGAAGATGACGTTATTATCCTAACAGTAGCAAAAAATCAAACAAATGAAACAAACTCAAATATAAATAAAGAAGAAACAAATCAAGATAATACTCAAAATAATACTGATACAAATTCTGAAGACCAATAAAGGTCTTTTTTTATTGAAATTGACAATAATTGTTAAAAAAAGTAAAATAAAAACAAAAGAAAGGAAATAAAATATGAGAAAAAAAGTAAAAGAAATAACTGATTTACAAACTAAAAAACTATCTGAAAAGAAAAAACAACAATTTTTACAAGAATTGGAAACAAATCCACTAGCTCTAGAAAAAGCTTGCTATCAAATAAGAGATGACAAAGAACTAACACTAAAAGCCTTAGAAAAAAGTCTAGGAAATATAGCCTATGCAAGCGAAAAAATCAAAAATGATGAAGAAATAGCAATGATGTTAGCTAAAACATCTGGATTATATTTACTAAACATGAATGAAAGATTCAAAGATATGGACGAAATAATGTTAGAAGGAGTAAAAAGTTCCCCACTTGCAATAAGAATAGCAAGTGACAGATTACAAAATAGCAAAGAATTCATACTAAAAGCAGCAAAAGAAGGAAGTACTTGTTACAAAGAAACAAATGAAAAAATCCAAAAAGATAAAATATTTATAGCACAAGCAGAAAACGCTTATAACACATGGTTAGAAGAAAACAGACAACAATTCAAAAAACAACGCAAAAAACTAGATAAATAGTAATAAAATAGTAATAAAACATTGACATATCAATATAATTTGTGTATAATCTATGTTGTAAAAAAGGAAAGAGATGTCTAGATCCACCTGATAGCACATAGCTATAGGTCAAGAGCCAAGAAATATAACTAATTATATATTGATATTTTGGTGGATTAGAGTACATTTCGTACTCTTTTTATATTTTATGGAGGTGTTTAGTATAGCTAAAAAAAGTAATGATTTGTTATGTAATGAACAAATAAGAATTCCACACGTTCTAGTAATAGGACCAAACGGAGAACAAATGGGTATAAAACCGATAAAAGATGCACAAACAATTGCAAATTATGCTGGTTTAGATTTAGTTCTAATCAATGCAAATAGTAATCCAGCAGTGTGTAAAATAATGGATTATAACAAATTCAAATATGAAAAGTCAAAAAAAGAAAAAGAAAATAAAAAGAAACAACAAGCAAATAATGTTGAATTAAAAGAATATCGTCTTTCACCAGTAATAGATATTGGTGACTTTGAAACTAAACTTAGAAATGCATCAAAATACTTACAAAAAGGACACAAAATAAAACTAAGTATAAGATTCAAAGGAAGACAAATAATTCATCCAGAACTTGGAGAAGATGTAATGAACAGATTTGCAGAAAAAACCAAAGAAATAGCAGTAGTAGAACAAAAAGCTAAACTAGAAGGCAGAAGCATGACAATGTTACTAGCACCAATAAAAGAAAACAAATAGGAGGTATAATATGGGAAAAAACAAAATAAAAACTCATAAAGGAACCAAGAAAGTACTAAACCAAAGACAAAGTGGTTCAATTACTAAGCTAAATGCAGGTAATAATCATATGACAGGAAAGAAATCTCCAGCACAATCTAAAAAAGCCGGAGCAAAAACAAATCTAAGTAAATCAGATTACAAAAGATTTAAAAATGTAATATAAGGAAGGAGTAAATAAACATGGTAAGAGTAAAAAATAGTGTTGCAACACGTGCAAGACGTAAAAAAGTACTAAAAAAAGCTGAAGGTTACTTTGGTAGTAAACATAGACTTTATAAAACAGCTCATGAACAAGTAATGCACTCAGAAAGATACGCATACAGAGACAGAAAACAAACAAAAAGAAACTTTAGAAAATTATGGATAACAAGAATCAATGCAGAATGTAGAAATAATGATATAAGTTATTCAAGATTTATCGATGGATTAAACAAAGCAGGAGTAGAAATAAACAGAAAAATGTTATCAGAACTTGCAATCCAAGATAAAGAAGCATTTGCCAACCTAGTTAAAATAGCAAAAGGAGAAAAAATAGAAACAAAAGCTGCTCCTAAAAAAGAAACACCAAAGAAAGAAGTAAAAGAAGAAAAACAAGATTTAACTAAACTTACAGTTGCAGATCTAAAAGCAATGGCAAAAGAAAAAAGTATTGAAGGTTACACTTCAATGAAAAAAGCTGAATTAATAGACGCTTTAAAATAAACATACTAAAGAATTGTAATATCTAGTGCCAATAGGTGATATTATTTAGAATTTAGTAGAAGAAAAAACAAAGGAGGAAATTATATGACAGTAGTGTCAATGAGTTATTTATTAGAAGCAGGAGTTCACTTCGGACATCAAAAAAGAAGATGGAATCCTAAAATGAAAGAATTTATCTATACATCAAGAGATGATATTTATATTATCGATTTACAAAAAACAGTAAAACAAATCGAAGAAGCATATGCAGAATTAAAGAAAATTGCTTCAAATGGTGGAACAGTTCTATATGTAGGAACAAAAAAACAAGCAATGGAAGCAATGGAAGAAAATGCCAAAAGAACAAACATGTTTTTCGTAAACGAAAGATGGTTAGGAGGAACACTAACTAACTTTAGAACAATTAGAAGTAGAATCAAAAGATTAGAAGAAATCGAAAAAATGGAAGAAAACGGAGTATTCGAAGCACTTCCTAAAAAAGAAGTAATAAAAATAAGAAAAGAATACGAAAAGTTAAACAAAAACTTACGTGGTATAAGAGACATGAAAAAACTTCCAAGTGCTCTAATCATAGTTGATCCAAGAGCAGAAGAAACAGCTATCAAAGAAGCGAGAAAACTAAAAATTCCAGTATTTGGTATAGTAGATACAAACTGTGATCCAGATATGGTAGATTATGTAATACCTGCTAACGATGATGCAGTAAGAGCAGTAAAATTAGTAATTAATGCTCTAACAAATGCAGTAGCAGAAGTAAATGGAAACGAAATAATTGATTGTGTTTCACCAGAAGATATTAAAAAAGCACAAAGAAAAGAAGAAAAACAAAAAGAAAATAAAAAAGAAGTAAAACAAGAAGTTAAAGCAGAAAAAACTGAAGAAAAGAAAACTCCAGTAAAAAAAGAAGTTAAAGAAACCAAAGAAGAAAAAGAAGATTTTGATTCTAAGACTTTAACAGAACTAAAAGCTATAGCAAAAGAAAAAGGTGTAAAAGGTTATAGCACAATGAAAAAAGCAGATTTAGTAGCTGCATTAAAATAATAAAGGAGGAAACTTAAATGTTCAGTGCACAAGACGTAAAAGCCCTAAGAGAAAAAACAGGGGCAGGAATGATGGATTGTAAAAAAGCATTACAAGAATCAAATGGTAATATGGATGATGCAATTACTTGGTTAAGAGAAAAAGGAATTTCAAAAGCTGCAAAAAAAGAATCAAGAATTGCCGCAGAAGGCTTAGCTAAAGCATTAATAAAAGGAAATAAAGCAATAATCCTAGAAGTTAATTCAGAAACAGACTTTGTTGCAAAAAATGAAAACTTCCAAGATTTTGTAAACGAACTTGCTGAAACTATTTTAGATAGTGATGCAAAAACAATGGACGAAGCATTAAACCTAGAAAAAGATGGAGAAAAAATTAGTGATAAAGTAATAGCTATAACTTCAAAAATAGGAGAAAAAATTAGTTTCCGTAGATTCGAAGTATTAGAAAAAACCGACTCACAAAACTTTGGAACATATTCACATATGGGAGGAAAAATTGTTGTACTTACAGTTGTAGACGGAGCAAATGAAGAAGTAGCAAAAGAAGTAGCAATGCATGCCGCAGCAATGAGACCACAATATTTAAACGAAAGTGAAGTTCCAGAAGAAGTACTAAATAAAGAAAAAGAAATCATGAAAGAACAACTATTAAACGAAGGAAAACCAGCAGAAAGAATAGATCAAATCATGATTGGAAAAGTAAAAAAATTCTACGAAGAAGTATGCTTAGAAAATCAAATTTTCATCAAAGCAGAAAACAAAGAAACAGTAGGAAAATATTTATCAAATAATGGTGGTAAATTAGTAAATATGATAAGATATGAAGTAGGCGAAGGAATGGAAAAAAGAAACGAAAACTTTGCCGAAGAAGTAGCAAATCAAATGAAATAAGGTTATCAAAAGATAATCTTTTTTTATGAATGTAAAAGAACATCTAAAAAAACCAAAAAAATTAATAAATAAATCAAATCAAAGAAAAAGATAAAATCATATTTAAAAAACAACACAAATATAGTATAATTAACTAAAGGAGAGATATATAATGAATGAATATTTAAATTTAGCAAAAGATAAAATGGACAAAGCCATAATAGCTCTAGAAGACAAATTTACAAGTGTAAGAGCCGGAAGAGCTAATCCAAGTATGTTAGATGAAGTATTTGTAGATTACTATGGAACAAAAACACCACTTAAACAACTAGCAACAATCTTTGTCCCAGAAGCAAGACAAATAAGTGTAAAACCATTCGATAAAAGCCTACTAGGTAAAATAGAAAAAGCAATATTCGAAGCAAATCTAGGAGTAACCCCAAATAATAATGGAGAATCAGTATTTATAACAATACCTCCATTAACAGAAGAAAGAAGAAAAGAACTAGTAAAACAAGTAAAAGAATATGCTGAAGAAGGAAGAATATCTATAAGAAATATCAGAAAAGAAATAATAGATATAATAAAAAAAGATGATTTACCAGAAGACGAAGAAAGAAACATAGTAGAAAATCTTCAAGAAGTAGTAAACGATTACAATAAAAAAATAGAAGAAAAAACAAAAGAAAAAGAAAAAGACCTAATGGAAATATAGAACTTATGTTTGATTATATTTCCTTTTTTTGTTATCATAAATACAGGTGATACTATGGAAAAAGTAATAATGCATATAGACGTAAATAATGCATTCTTATCTTGGACAGCCCTATATTTATTAGAACAAGGCTACCAAACAGATATAAGAAACATTGAAGCAATAATAGCAGGTGATCCTAAAAAAAGATCAGGAATAGTCCTAGCAAAATCAACGCCAGCTAAAAGAAAAGGAGTAAAAACCGCTGAAACCATATATGAAGCAAAAAGAAAATGTCAAAACTTAAAACTATTTAAACCAACATATGAAATGTACAAAAGAAAAAGTGAAGAACTATTTAACTTATTAAAATCATATACACCAGACATAGAAAAAGCCTCCATAGATGAATGTTACCTTGATTATGGAAAAATAAAAAAAATATATGGAAACGAATTAGAATTTGCAAAAAAAATACAAAATCAAATAAAAGAAGAGTTAGGGTTCACAGTAAATATAGGAATAGCAAATAATAAACTATGTGCAAAAATGGCCTCTGATTTTTCAAAACCAAATAAAATACATACATTATACAAAGAAGAAATAAAACAAAAAATGTATCCTCTCCCAATCGAAGAACTATTTGGAGTAGGGAAACAAACTGCAGAAAAACTGAAATATTTAAATATAAAAACAATAAAAGACTTAGCAACAAAAGATGAATATTCTCTAAGAAAAATTTTCAAGAACCAAGCAAAACATTTAATAGAAATAGCAAATGGAATAGATAACTCCGAAGTAGATTCCTCAGAATACAAACCCAAAGGAATAAGTCATGAATTAACATTAAATGAAGATAAAACAACAAAACAAGAATTATATAAATATTTACAAATATTATCAGAAATGCTCTCACAAAGAATAAGAAAAGAAAATAAATATGCAAAAGTAATATGTGTAGTATTAAAAGATAATAAATTTAAAAGATATTCTCATCAAAAAAAACTAAAAAATGGCATAACAAGTTATAAAGACATATATAGCTACTCCAAAGAAATATTAAATAGTTTTTATAAAAACGAACCAATAAGATTAATAGGAATAAGACTAGATGACCTAACCGAAGAAAAATCATACCAAACATCACTATTTGACACTAACAAAACTCCAGAAAAAGACGAAAAACTAGATAAAATAATAGATCAAATAAACGGCAAATATGGTAAACAAGTATTAAAAAGAGCCTCAAATATTGCTAATATTAAAAAATAGAAGTATTATATAATAAAGGAGGAATAATATGAGAACTATATTAGATTTGTATTTAAAAAATAGAACTGTAATACTAAGATGCGATCTAAATGTAAGCATAAAAGATGGAAACATAATAGACGATACAAAAATAAAAGAAAGTATAAAAACAATAAAATATATCCTAGATCAAGGAGGAAGAGTAGTAATAATGTCCCATCTAGGAAAAATAAAAACAGAAGAAGACAAAAAGAAAAATGACATGAGAATAGTATATGAAAGACTAAATAAACTTTTACCAGATAAAATAAGTTTCATAGATGAAACAAGTGGACCAAAACTAAAAAAAGCAGTAAAAAAACTAGAGTTTGGCAAAGGACTATTAATTCAAAATACAAGATATGAAGATTTGCAAAAAAATAGAGAGTCAGGATGCGATAAAAAATTAAGTAAGTTCTGGGCCAAACTAGGAAATTTCTACATAAACGATGCCTTTGGAACAATTCATAGAATGCATGCCTCAAATTATGGAGTGTCAAACTACTTAGAAAGTGCTATAGGATTTCTAGTAATGAAAGAACTAGAAAACTTAAACAGACTAGATAATCCAAAAAGACCATTCGTAGTAATAATGGGCGGCGCAAAAATAAAAGATAAAATAGGAATTATAAAATCATTAATAAAACAAGCAGATTATATCTTAATAGGCGGAGCCATGGCATTTACATTCCTAGAAGCCAAAGGATATAGAGTGGGAAGATCATTATTTGAAGAAGATCAAGTAGAATATTGTAAAAAACTAATAAGCCACTATGGAGATAGATTAATATTACCAGTAGATTTATATGGAACATATAACCTAGATGATAAACCAAATGTCATTCTACAAGACATAGATAATATTCCTAATGATTTCATAGGATTAGATATAGGAGATGAAACAGTTAAACTATTCCAATCAATTCTAAAAAACACTAACACAGTATTTTGGAATGGCCCCCTAGGAGCATATGAATATGAAAAGTTTAGATATGGAACAAATGAAATACTAAAATATGCTACAAAAAATGTAGAAACAGTAATTCTAGGAGGAGGAGACATAGTAGGATGTTCTAACATATTAGGATTAACAAAAGATGTAACATTTGCCTCAACAGGAGGCGGAGCAACTCTAAAATACCTAGAAGATCATAACCAACCAGGATTAAGGAACATGGAAAAATGAAAAAAACAGTAGTACTTAATCACAAAACATATCTAACATTAAATGAAGCAAAAAACTATGGTATAGACATAAACGATTATATAAGAAACGATCAAGAAGTAATAGTCTGTCCAAGTAATATCTATATACCATATTTCACAGGAAAATATAATTTTAAAATAGGAAGTCAAGACATTTCATATTTAGAGATAACCGGAGAAACAACAGGAAAAATGTTAAAATCAAATGATATAAAATATGCTTTAGTCGGACATAATGAAAGAAAAAACAACTTAAATGAAACAAATAAAGAAATAAACAAAAAAATAAAAGAAGCTCAGAAATACAACATAACACCAATAGCAATACTAGGGGAGACCTATTATGAAAATGAGCTAAAAAAATCCGGAGAAATAATAACAAAAACACTAAAAGAATATCTAAAAGATACAAATGAAAACATAATAATTGGATATGAACCAAATTATACATTTGAAAAATCTCAAATACCAACAAAAGAACATATAGAAGAAATAGCAAATCTAATAAAACAAATAACAACAAGAAAGTATAACAAAAATATAAAAGTCCTATATGGTGGAAATGTTTCAAAAAATAACATAGAATCATTAGAACAAATAAAAAATTTAGATGGTTATCTAATAGGAAGAGAAAGTATAAAAATAAAAGATATAAAACAAATATTTGATAAAATGGAATAAGTTCGACAAAAAAAGCTAAAAAAAGCTATAGAACTTATTCTTTTTTTGTAGTAAAATAAAATTGCGTGGTAGTACGAAAGGAGAGACTATGGAAAAAATAAAAGTAGTTCTAGTTGACGATAACATAGAGTTAGTTAGAATGATAAAAGAATATTTTAGTAGTAATCGCGCAGGAATAGAAGTAGTATATACCGCAAAAGATGGTGAAGAAGGTTTAGAAATTATCAAAAATAAAAAAGATGAGTATGACTTAATAATATTAGATTTAGTAATGCCCAAAAAAGATGGAATAGCAGTACTAGAACAAATGAAACAAGAAAATATAGATAAAAAAGTAATAGTACTAACATCATATAATAGTGCAGACATGATAAGAAAAACATCAGAGTACGGAGTAAATTACTATCTCTTAAAACCATTTGATCTACCAGAACTAGAAAAAAGAATTTTAGAAACAACTAACCTAATAAAACAAGGTAACAAATCAGTAAACCTATACAAACACAACTTACAAGTATCAATAACAAGTATACTTCATGAATTAGGGGTGCCATCTCATATAAAAGGATATCAATACATAAGAGAATCAATAATGATAGTATATGATAGACCAGAGATAATTGGAGGAATAACAAAAGAATTATATCCAGAAGTAGCACACAAATATGATACAACAGTCTCAAGAGTAGAAAGAGCAATAAGGCATGCAATAGAAGTAAGTTGGAATAGAGGTAGTTGGGATCTAATGGAAAATATATTCGGTCATAGTATAGATATTGATAAAGCAAAACCTACAAACAGTGAATTTATAGTAACCATCGCAGACAAACTTAAATTAGAGTTTGGAAAAGTATTAGTGTAGTAAAAGATAGGGAAATAACCCTATCTTTTTTTTATAAAATAAAAAATAATATAACAATAACAAATTATATAATAAAAATAACATAAAATTAAAAACAAAAATAAGATAAACTAAAAATAGAAAGATGTTACTTGAAAAAGTAGTTCTTTTAATGTATTATTAATATGTAAAACACTAAGGAGTGATTAGAATGAAACGAACAAATGTTTTCTCTGGGGGGGGGGTCATTTTACAACCTATTAAATAAAGATATAAAAGAATTAAATGCGGTGATTCTGTCTTTATTTATAATAATATTTCTTTTTAGTGTAGGATTTATATCATATAAAATAAATAATTCTTATGCCTTATTTTCAGATAGTATTGAAGGAACAAAAACCATAAATCTAGAAATAAAATTTCCATTTTTAACTGAAACTATAATAAAAAATTCTGGAAAAAGTGGAGAAACAGAAAAACTATCCCAACCAGCAACCACACAAATTCAAGCAACAACTGAATATCGCTATAGAGGAATAAACGTAAATAACTATATAATATTTAATAATGAATTGTGGAGAATAATTGGAGTATTTACAGTAGAAGACGAAAACGGTAACCTAGCACAGATGACAAAAATAATAAAAGATGATTTAATACAGGAAACATATGTATATGATGAAAGCTCTAATAACTGGGAAAACTCATCACTATCAAAATACTTAAACAACGATTACTATTCAAAAATAAATAACAATTATAAATCTTTAATAGCAAAAGTAAAATATTATTTAGCATCTAGTACAAATACATACACAACAACAAATGAAATATATAAACTAGAAAGGGGAACAACAACAGCAACAGGCAATCCAAAAAACATTTACCAAAAAATAGGAATAATGTATGCTTCAGATTATGGATATGCAGCACCAAGTCATTGTGATACTACAAATTTATTTAATTATGATACAAGTTGTTACCAAAATGATTGGCTTTTTAAAAACATTGAAAATTCTGATAGCAGAGTAGAATGGGTAATTAATCATTACACCGGGAGTAGTAATGCAGCATGGGAAATAGTATTAATAACTAGTGGTACATACTCTGTAAAAGGAAAAGTAACAGAATCAGCCGGAGTATATAATAAAAATCATATAAGACCAACACTATATTTAAAAAATACCACAAAAATAAAAAATGGTACAGGAACAAAACAAAATCCTTATGAACTAATAACCAATTGATAGAAAACCCTATCTTTTTTTTATAAAAACACTTGCCATCACCTTGACTATTTAAAACAAATATACTATACTAAAATTATAAAAATAGTAAGGAGGCTTCACTTTATGGAACGAAAAATTATGAATGACTTAACAAAATGGAAAATAGACTCATACAAAAGACCATTATTATTATCAGGAATCAGTGGATGTGGTAAAACTTATACAACATTAGAGTTTGGAAAAAACGAATATAAAAACACAGTATATTTTGATTGCAAAGAAAACCTAGAATTAGCGTATGTAATAGATAAAAATCAAACAAAAGAAAAGTTAATAAGAGCATTATCAGCAATATCATTAGAAACAATACTAAAAGAAGACACTCTTATAATATTAGATAATATAACAGAAAAAATAATCACAGCAATAAAAAAACTATTTACAGGCGAAGAATATCACATAATAATGATAACAAATGATGAAACCTTCGTAAAAAAGCACAAAACAGAAGGGGTAAATTATAAAAAAATGAATCTAGTAACATTCCAAGAATTCCTAAAATACATGGGAAAAGAACAATTAATAGATTTTATAAAAGATTCCTTCAAAAACAATAAATCGATGCCATTTCATGCTTTAGCAACAGAACTGTATAATGATTATGTATTAACCGGAGGATACCCTAACGCCATAACTAATTATAAAAACAGTGAAGATTATAATCTATTAGGAAATATTAATGATAAAAATATAAAACTAATAAAATATAAATTATTAAAACTAGACAACCTAATAGATATAAAAAGAGGTCAAGAAGTATATAATAATATATCAATACAACTATTAAAAGATAATAAAAAATTCCAATATGGAAATATAAAACCTGGAGCAAGAAGTAAAGAATATGAAAAATCAATAAAATTTATGATAGAAAACAACATGATAATAAAAAGTACAAGAGTAAAAGAACTAACACAACCATTAAGTAAAGCAAAAGATGAAGAAAGTTTTAAACTATATTACAATGATTCAGGAATTCTATACAAAAAACTAAATGTAAGTGGTAATAGACTAATAACAAATGAAAAGTTATTAGAATTATTATATGAAAATAATATAATAGAAACCCTATCAAGAAATGGTTTCAATATATACCATTACCATTCCGGAGGTAAAGCATTTATAGACATAGTAATCCAAACAAGAACAGGAAAAATACTTCCAATAGAAATAATCCATGGTGAAGAAAGTGCAAAATCAAAAAGTCTGACTCTTTCAATGAGAAAGTATAATCTACCACTTGGAATAAGATTGAGTAGTGAAGATTTTAAAACAAAAAATAACATAAAGTATATACCATACTACGCAGCATTCTGTATAGTAGAAAACTTATAGAGGTGAGACATGAAAAAGGTAATACTTACAATACTAGATGGATTTGGTATAAGTGAAAATAGTCAAAAAAATGCTATAGAAAATGCAAATACAAGAGCCCTAAATAAACTAATAAAAGAGTTTCCTCATTCAAAACTTAAAGCAAGTGGTGAAGCAGTAGGACTACCCCAAGGACAAATGGGAAACAGTGAAGTAGGACACATAACAATAGGATCAGGAAGAATAATAAACCAACCATTACAAAAAATAAATAAAGCTTTAGAAGACGGATCATTTTATAAAAATGAAGAAATATTAAAAACAATAAGATATGCTAAAGAAAAAAAAGCAAAGCTTCACATACTAGGACTTTTATCAGATGGTGGAGTCCATTCTCATATAAATCATATATTTGCACTAATAGACATGGCAAAAAAAGAAAATATCAAAGAATTATATATACATCCATTTTTAGATGGAAGAGATGTAACATATAACACCGCAGGAAAATATCTAAAAGCATTAGAAGATTATCTAATAGAAAACCAAATAGGAAAAATAGCAACAATATCAGGAAGGTATTACTCCATGGATAGAGAAAAGATGTGGGATAAAACAAAAAAATTCTATGATGCAATTGTAAATAAAGAAGCACCTATAATAACAAATTACGAAACAGTCTTAGAAGAAAACTATAGAAAAGGAATATATGATGAATTCATACCACCGACAATAATAAATGAAGATGGCCAAATAGAAGATGGGGACAGTATCATAGTAGCAAACTTTAGACCAGATAGATTACCACAACTGTTAGAAGCATTAATAGATAAAGACTTTAATCACTTCAAAACAAAAGAATTAAAAGATATAAGATTAGTCACAATGATGCCAGTATCAAACACATTAAATGTTCCATCCGCATTCACTCATGAAATAGTAAAAAACACTCTAGGAGAAGTCTTATCAAAAGAAGGTTATAGAGTTCTAAGAATCGCAGAAACAAGTAAATATCCTCACGTAACACATTTTATAGATGGAGACAAAGATATAAACTTAAAATATACAAGTAAAATTCTAGTTCCAAGACAAAACGTACCAACATATGATATAAAGCCAGAAATGAGTGCCGAAGAAATAACAGAAAAAATAAAATATCTAATAGATGACTACGATTTTGTAATAGTAAACTATGCAAACGGAGATATGGTCGGACACACAGGAAACTATAACGCAGCAATAAAAGCAGTCGAAGAAATAGATAGATGCTTAAGAAATTTATATGAACTATCATTTCAAAAAGATATATTACTATTAATAACCGCAGACCATGGAAACTGTGAAGAAATGATAGACAAAAACGGAAAACCCCACACATATCACACAACAAATCCTGTACCATTCATAGTATGTGATAAAAAATATAAAGTATATGACGGAGAACTATCAGATATAGCACCATCAATACTAAACGCAATAGGGCTACCAATCCCACAAGAAATGACAGGAAATATAATAATAAAAGAAAATAACCAATAAGGTTGTTTTTTTGTAAATTTCAAAGAAAACTTAATAAAAATTATACCAAAAAAAACACATAAATGTTAAACTATAATAGGAGGTAAAATATGAAACAAGAATGGCAAAATTTTAAAGAAGGAAAATGGACAAAAGAAATAAACGTAAGTGATTTTATCAAAAAAAACTACAAATCATACAAAGGAGATGAAGCATTTTTAGAAGGAAAAACAGAAAAAACAACAAAAATTTGGAAAGAATGTGAAAAACTCTTAAAAAAAGAATTGAAAAAACACGTACTAGATATAGAAACAAATAAAACATCTGGAATAAATGAATTTTATCCAGGATATATATCAAAAGACGATAACGTAGTAGTAGGCTTACAAACAGACAAACCCCTAAAAAGAATAGTAAATCCCTATGGTGGTATGAGAATGGTATACCAAGAACTAAATGCTTATGGTTATAAACTAAACAAAGAAATAGACTATTACTTTAATAAATATAGAAAAACCCATAACCAAGGAGTATTTGATGCTTATACAGATGATATCAAAAAAGCAAGACACGTTGGACTTTTAACAGGACTTCCAGATGCTTATGGCCGAGGAAGAATAATCGGAGACTATAGAAGAGTAGCTCTATACGGAATAGATTTCTTAATCAAGCAAAAACAAAATGATTTAAAAGAACTAACCGGAGAAATGAATGATGAACTAATCAGATTAAGAGAAGAAGTATCCATGCAAATAAATGCCCTAAATGAAATAAAAGAAATGGGTAAATCATATGGATTCGACTTGTCAAAACCAGCAAAAAATAGTAAAGAAGCAGTACAATGGACCTATCTAGGATACCTAGCCGCAGTAAAAGAAAACAATGGTGCAGCCATGAGTCTAGGAAGAGTAGATGCATTCTTAGATATATACTTTGAAAGAGACCTACAAAATAAAAAAATAACAGAAAAACAAATCCAAGAATTAATAGATAACTTCATCATAAAACTAAGACTAGTAAGACACCTAAGAACCCCAGACTATGATGAACTATTCTCAGGAGACCCAACCTGGGTAACATGTTCAGTCGGAGGAACAACAGAAAAAAACAAAAGCATGGTAACAAAAACAAGTTATAGAATACTACATACCCTAACAAACCTAGATCCCGCACCAGAACCAAATATGACAGTACTATGGAGTAATAACTTGCCAGAAAACTTCAAAAAATATTGTGCAAAACTAAGCATAGAAACAGATTCAATCCAGTATGAAAATGACGACGTAATGAGACCAATATACGGAGATGATTACGCCATAGCATGTTGTGTATCAGCAATGAGAGAAGGAAAAGACATGCAATTCTTCGGAGCAAGATGTAAC
Source organism: uncultured Bacilli bacterium (assembly GCA_934101575.1). Classification (GTDB taxonomy): domain Bacteria; phylum Bacillota_I; class Bacilli_A; order RF39; family UBA660; genus UMGS1449. Next base: position 33,321 of record CAKORJ010000002.1, on the reverse strand, counting down.
CTAGCAAAAGCACTTCTTTATTCATTAAACGGAGGAATAGACGAAGTAAAAGGAGATAAAGTATTAGAAAATATAAATAAGAATGAAGAAGAAATCCTAACATACAAAGAAGTAAAAAAAGCATATTTCAAAGTCCTAGAAAAAGTAGCAAAAACCTATTCAGATGCAATGAATATTATCCATTACATGCACGATAAATATGCCTACGAAAAAGGACAAATGGCCCTTCATGATACAAAAGTAAATAGATTAATGGCCTACGGAGTAGCAGGACTTTCCGTAGTAACAGACAGTCTATCAGCAATCAAATATGCAAAAGTAAAACCAATCAGAAACAAAGAAGGAATAGCAATAGACTTCGAAATAGAAGGAGAATTTCCAAAATACGGAAATGATGACGACAGAGTAGACAACTTAGCAAAAGAAGTCTTAGAAAAGTTCTACAAAGAACTAACAAAACACAAATGCTATAGAAATGCAACACCGACTCTTTCAGTACTTACCATAACATCAAACGTAGTGTATGGAAAGAAAACAGGATCAACTCCAGACGGAAGAAAAAAAGGAGAACCATTCGCCGCCGGAGCGAACCCAATGCATGGAAGAGACAAAAATGGAGCATTAGCATCCCTAAACTCCGTAGCAAAACTAGACTACCAAAACTGCTGTAGAGATGGAATATCAAACACATTCTCCATAGTACCAACAACCCTAGGAAAAACAAAAGAAGAACAAATAAACAATCTAGTAGGAATCCTAGACGGTTACTTCATTCAAAATGCCCACCACCTAAACGTAAATGTACTAACAAGAGAAACCCTAATAGAAGCCATGAACAACCCAGAAAAATATCCACTTCTAACAATAAGAGTATCAGGATACGCTGTAAGATTTAATAGATTAACAAAAGAACAACAACAAGAAGTAATAAAAAGAACATTCCACGAAAAAATGTAATGGGAAGCATAAGTAAAATAGAAACTCTAGGACTCCTAGACGGTCCAGGTATAAGAACAGTAGTATTCCTAAACGGATGCCCATTAAGATGTAAATACTGTCATAATCCAGAAACATGGCAAATAAAAGAAAACAATTACACAGAAAAAGAACTAGTAGAAAAACTAAAAAGAAACAAACCATATTATAACAACAGTAATGGAGGAGTAACCTTCTCAGGAGGAGAACCCCTAACACAACTAGAATACCTAACAAAAGTAGCAAAACTCCTAAAAAAAGAAAACATCCACATAGCATTAGACACATCTGGACAAACAAATAAAAATATACAAGAACTATTAAAATACATAGATCTAGTAATATTAGACATAAAACATACAACAAAAGAAGGTTACAAAAAATTAACACAAGGAAACATAGAAAAACAAGAAAACTTCATCAAAGAACTAAACAAAACAAATATACCAGTATGGATAAGACAAGTAATAGTACCAAACATAACAGATAGCAAAGAATACATAGAAAGCCTAAAAAACTATCTAACAAAAATAAAAAACATCAAAAAAATAGAACTATTACCATTCCACCACCTAGGATTTAGTAAATACAAAGAACTAAACATACCAAATCCATTACTAAACACCAAAGAAATGGACATAGAAATATGTAAAAAACTAGAACAAGAACTAAAACAAGAACTAAACATAGAGTAGAGAAATCTGCTCTTTTATAATGAAAAACATACATATTGTATAAATTTATAGTTAATTATGTTGTTAGCATTACCATACTTTGTTATACTTTAATATAAGGAGTGAAGCAATGAGTAGAAAAATTGTAGCCATAGGTGGCGGAGAAAATGGCAGAAAAATTGGAGAAAATCAATATTTACCATATGAAACTAAAGAAATTGATGCTGAAATAGTAAAATTAACAAACAAATTAAATCCAAACTTTCTCTTTATTGTACATGCACAATCAGATTCTTTAGAAATACAGGAAAGTTATTTCCAGACTATGAAGAAAATTTATGGAGACAATCTAGGTTGTAATTGTAGAGACTTGAAAAGTAATGAATTAAATAATCATAAAATTGTTAAAGAAAAAATAGAATGGGCTGATATCATCTATGAAGGTGGTGGAGATACTGAATCCATGATAACGCTATGGAAACAAACTAAATTTGATAAAGTACTATACAATGCATGGAAAAATGGAAAAGTAATATCCGGAATCTCAGCCGGAGCAGTTTGTTGGTTTAAAGCATGTAATTCCGATGTTGATATTGAAAACAATATTTTTGAAACAGTAAATTGTTTAGGATGGTTTGATTTGTTTATTACTCCACATTGCGATGAAAACGACAGGTATGAATCAACAAAAACTCAAATCAAAAATACCACTAATATAGCACTAATGCTATCAAATAAATCATCCATAGAAATAGTTAATAACAAATATAGAATAATTTTTAGCAATAAAAATGAAGGTATTAAACCATTTGTTAAAAAATGTTATTGGGATAATGAAGAATATAAAGAAAAAGAATTAACTAATACTACTAAGTTCCTACCTATTGAAAATTTACTTAAAAAAGATATTTAAAAACTAGAACAAAAACTAAAACAAGAACTAAACATAGAGTAGAGAAATCTACTCTTTTACTATAAAACATATAATAAAATTGATTTTATATTTCTAGTATTCTATAATAAAGCAAAGGAGAATTTTATGTCAGAAAAAAGAGATTTATATGATAAAAACAAAAATAAAACTGGAAAAACAATTGAAAAAGGAGAAATCGTACCAAAAGATTATTATTACATTACTGTAGTAGTTTGGATTCAAAATACCAAAGGACAGTTTCTAATTCAAAAAACAGTTCCAAAAAAGAATCATATGTGGGCTACTACTGGTGGACATCCTAAAGCCGGAGAAAGCAGTCTAGAAGGAATAATAACAGAGATAAAAGAAGAACTAGGACTAACCGTAAATCCTAATGAATTAAAACTATTTAAAACACTAAAAACAATAGACGATTTTATTGATATTTACTATTTAAAGTCAGAAATTGATATAAACAAACTAACATTACAAAAAGAAGAAGTCGAAGAAATTAAATGGGCAACACCAAAAGAAATAGAAAACCTAATTGAAAATAACCTTTTCTTACCACCACATATTAAGTTTTATAAGTTGTGTTTAGAATATCTAAAAACAAAAAAAGAATAAAGTATATAAAGAGGTGAGAATATGCAAGAAATAACACTAGTTACAGGCAACTTAGGTAAATGGAAAATAACCAAAGATATATTTGATAAATATAATATAAATTTATTACATGAAAAAATTAATACTCCAGAAATACAATCAAATGACGTAGTAGAAGTCTCGAAATACTCAGCATTATACGCAGCAAAAAAACTTAACAAACAAGTTATTAAATCTGACGTTGGCTACTATATCGAAGAATTAGGAGGCTTTCCAGGGCCATTTTTAAAATACATTAATGACATGTTAACTAGTGAAGATATATTAAACATGATGAAAACCAAAAATAATAAAAAAATATATTTAAAAGAGTGTCTAACATATGCAGAACCAAATGGTTTCACCAAAGAATTCATTAATGTAGAAGAAGCAACCCTAGCAGATAAAGAAACAGGCAATGGTTCTACATTTGACAAAATATTAATATTAAAAGGAGACAATCATCCAAAATCATTAAATAGTGAAAAAGAAAATCTTAAACATTTTAAAAAGACCCTTGTTATATACGATGAGTGTGCAAAGTTTCTAATATCAAAATAAACTAATAAAAAGGAGTGAACCAAAAATGAAAATATTCCTAAATGGTGGAGGAAGCGGAACCAAAACACAAGAAACATATAAAGAAATAAATAAAATAATAAATCATACCAAACCAGTATTATATGTCCCACTTGCAATGGACGAAACAAAACATCCATACAATGAATGCTATAAATGGATTAAAAGTGAAATTTCTATTATAGATGTGCCAAATATTGAAATGGTAAAAACATTTAAAGAATTATCAGAAAAAGATTACAATAATTATTCAATGATATTTATCGGTGGAGGGAACACATTTAAATTATTAAAAGGATTAAAAAACAGTAAATCTTTCGAAAAACTAAAAAAATATATTAATAGTGATGGAATTATCTTTGGTAGTTCAGCAGGAACAGTTATTTTTAGTAAAGATATAAATGTTATAGAAGTAATGGATAAAAATGATGTAATGTTAAAAGATACAACAGGTTTTAATATTTTAAAAGACAAATCAATATTTGTTCATTATACCAATTATAAAACTAAATTAAGTAAAGAAGAAAACAAACAATTAACCGAAAGATATACCAAATTTTTATTAAATTATTCCAAAAACAATGAAGAAATTATAGCCATACCAGAAGAAGATACCATTTTTATAGATAATAATAACATAAAAGTACTAGGAAATTCCCCATATTACATATTTAAAAATGGTATAAAAGAAAAAATACTAAAATAAAGAAAATTTATAATTGCTTTTCTCATATAAAAATGTTAAAATCTTAAGTGAAAGTCAGGGATAGGAAGAGTAAAAAATATAAATTATTAGCAGAGAACCCAATAATTAGGTGAAAGTGGGTATAATTTAGTTTTTGAACATGGACCTTGAGACAATTAGCAGAAACATTTAGTAAGCTAATTCAGGCGTGCCTGTTATAGCACAAACCTATGATAGTAGGTTAATGAGTTTAATATGGTAACATATTAATAAACAAGAGTGGTAACGTGATATATTCACCTCTTAGGAGTTTAATACTTCTAAGAGGTTTTTATATTTTAAAAGGAGGAAAACACATGAATATAATTATTGGAATTAGTTGGCCCTTTGCCAATGGAGAGCTTCACATAGGACATGCAGCAAGTAGCCTGCCAGGTGATATCATCGCAAGATATCACAGACTAAAAGGAAACAAAGTTATCTTAGTATCAGGAACAGATTGTCATGGGACACCAATCGAAGTAAAAGCCTTAAAAGAAAATTTAGAACCAAAAGATATCGTTGATAAATGTCATATTTCCTTTAAAAATGATTTTAACAAATTAGGAATAAGTTTTGACTTGTATAATAGAACTGACGATGAATATCACAAAAAATTTGTACAAGATCAGTTTAAGAAATATTATGAAAATAATTATTTATTTGAAAAAGAAGAACGACAACTATATTGTAATAATTGCAACATGTTCTTAGCAGATAGATATATAATTGGTATATGTCCTAAATGTGGTAACGAAATAAAAGGTGATGAATGTGAAAAATGTGGTAGTCTATTAACCATTGATAAAGTAAAAGATACAAAATGTGCAATTTGTGGAAATAAAGCAACCAAAGAAACAAATAAAAATCTTTACTTTAAACTATCCCATTTTCAAAATGATATCAAAATACTTCTTGAAAATAATAAAAATAATTGGAGAGAAAATGCTGTTAAATTTACAGAAAGATACCTAAAAGAAGGAGTTCCAGACAGATGTATCTCAAGAATTCAAAAGTATGGTATTTCAATCCCAATAACAGGATATGAAAATAAAAAATTATATGGTTGGTTTGAAAATGTCTGGGGATATGTAACTGCAAGCAAAAAATATGCTGAAAACAATAATTTAAACTGGGAAAATTTTTGGAAAAATGGATATGATAATAAAATATATTTAGTTCATGCAAAAGACAATATTCCCTTTCATACAGTAATATTTCCTTCACTATTATTAGCAGCTAAAGAAAATTATAAATTACCTGACGTGATCGTATCCGATGAATACGTAACAATCGAAGGAGAAAAACTATCAAAAAGCAAAGGTAATTATATCACGATAAAACATTTACTAGACAACTACCCAGTAGATGTCGTTAGATATTTTTTTAGTATAAATGATCCAGAAAAGAAAGATTTTAACTTTACATGGGAAGGCTTCATTAACTCAGTAAATGGAGAATTATTAGGAAAATGGGGGAATCTTATTAATAGAACATTACAATTTATTAACAACTCATTCGAAGGAAAAATAAGCAGTTCCCAAGAGAACCAAAAAATAAAAAATGAATTACAAAAACTATATATAAACGTAGGAAACGATATAAATAATGGTTATATAAAAGATGGTTTAGAAAAAATATTTAATTATATCGCATTAGCAAATAAATATTTTGATGAACAAGCACCATGGAAATTAATAAAAGAAGATAAAAATAAGTGTGGAGAAATCTTATATAATTGTTGTAACATTATCTTCAACATAAATAATTTACTAAAACCCTATTTAATAGAAACAACAAAAAAAGTAGAAAACTTTTTTAATGAAAACATACCAACTTGGAAATATAAAAAGTTATCCAAAGTAAACCTCTCAAAAGACATAAAACCATTATTTACAAGATATAATAAAGAACTTATCAATCAAGAAAAACAACTATTAAAAAAATGAAAAAAATTCAAAAAGGAATGATAACATGGAATTACCAATAAAAGTACAAGGAGCACTATATGCAAAACCTAATCAAAAAATAGAATACTTACTAATAAAAAGAAATGAAAAAGACGGAGGCTTTTGGCAATCAGTAACAGGCACCCTAGAAGAAGGAGAAACACTTAAAAATTGCTTAATTAGAGAAATAAAAGAAGAATTAGGTATCACAAACATAAAAAATATCTCTAACATAAAACAAATAATACAATGGCCAAAAGAAAATAATTTCATAATCACAGAATATGTCTTCATTGTAGAAATAAACAAAAACCAAAAAATAACTCTATCAAAAGAACATACTAACTACAAATGGTGCAATTTCAAGGAAGCCTATCAAATATTAGAAAAAGAAAACAATAAAAACACTCTAAAACTAATAAACAGAGAACTAATAAATTAATATAAAAAAAGTTTCAAAAAAACTTACGAAAAAAATTTTTTGTGCTATTCTTAAAAAGAACCGAAAAATGTGTGATGGACATTATCATCACATTATTTTTATGCAAAAAAGGAGGAAAACATGGAAAAAAGATTACCAAAAAATAACAAAGAAGGCTTAATATATGGTCTTACAATAAGCATAGTGACAGTAACTTTAATGGTTCTTTTAAACATAGTAACAGAAAAAGGAATAAATAAAGATTCTTTAATAATTATGTTAAAAAGCATCCCAATATTTATAATACTAGCAATGTTAATAGAAACATTTCTAATAGGAAGGATATCCTCAAAACTAGTAGATATATTTACTGAACCATCTGATGGATTTAATACAAAAATACTATTTAACATACTCTTTTGTGTAACAGGAATGTCTATAACATTTACCTTAATAGGAACAATAATAAATACAGGAATCTCCCAAGAATTAATAGAAAACTTCCTAAAACATTGGCCAAGAAACTTCTGTATTGCCCTATGGATAGAAATACTACTAGCACAACCTCTAGCAAGAAATATAATGAAACAAATTCATAAAGAAAGGAAAAGTTAATATGGAAAATCTAATAATAACAATAAATAGAGAAAATGGCTCCGGAGGAAGATATATCGGAGAACTCCTAGCAGAAAAATTAAACATAAAATGTTACAATAATGAACTTTTAACAGAACTATCAAAACAAACAAAAGAAAAATTAGAAGAAAATGATGATGAAATAAAAGAAAAAGGAAGAATGTACTTTGCTGGAATAGAAACAAATACAAAAAGGTTTGAAACACAAAGCAAAATAATAAAAGATATAGCCAAAAAAGAATCTTGTGTAATAATAGGAAGATGTGCAGATTTCGTCCTAAAAGATCATCAAAATAAAATAAGCATATTCATTCACGCACCACTAGGTTCAAGAATAGAAAGAATAACAAGAAGAAAAGAAAAAACAATAATAAACGCAGAAAAAGAAATAACAAAAGAAGACAAAGCAAGAGCAAATTATTATAACTACTACACAGGACAAAACTGGAACGATATAAGAAACTATGATTTAACAATAGACACAAGCAAAACAGGACTAGATGGAGCAGTAACAATCATAGAAAACTACATAAAAATAAGACAAGAAAAACAAGAAAACCATGAAAAAATGTCATAAAATAACAAAAGTATAAAAAACTTATTCCCTTATATATCAAAAGAAAATCACAAAACACATTCATCCTACCACTCAAAAAAACAAAAAAATAAACAAATAAAATTGGTGAAAAAGTGTTGACGCAATAGTTATTTTATATTATAGTATAGGCGAAAAATTAATTTGTAGGATACCTATGTAATTATTTTTCAAAATAGTTTTAAGGAGGGTTCATTATGACAAAAAGAAAAGTAGTGAATGTTTCAAAACCTATTGATGCACCTGTTTCAGGAACAAGTGCACTTAAACCACATGCTGAGGTTAATAATATTAAGCCAAAACAAAAGGTTAGAGCTTTGAAAAGAGAATATGTTAAACCAAAAGCAAAAATTGTGGGTATGTCAACTCAAAAATCACCAGTAATGGGATGCTGGGATTGTGGCGAAGATGGTATGCATTGCTAATGAGTTAGACAAAAAAGTGCCTGTTATTAAGAAGAATGTTGTCATTACTAAAATTGGTGATGAAAGTGTTATTAACCCATCTTTTGAAGATGAAGTAGAGCCTTATGTAATAACATTAAACGCAACAGGCACTTTCCTTTTAAATGAAATAGATGGTAAAAATTCTATTAACGATATAATACAAGTACTAATAGAAAATTATTACATTACAGAAAAAGATGCAAGAAATGATTTATTTGAGTTGATAAAAGATTTAGAAGAGGGAAATATTATTGTATGGAAAAACTAACATATACAGAGTTTATAGATAATTTAGTTAATAAAGCAAAGGACGGTAAACAACTGCTTTATACAACAATAGAGCTTACCAATGCTTGTAACTTTAGATGTAAACATTGTTATTTAGGATCTAAGGAAGATTTTAAATTTATTGATAAGAATAAGTTGTTAACACTATTAGATGAATTAAAAGAACTAGGATGTGTTTCTTTGATATTAACTGGTGGTGAACCACTTATGCACCCTGATTTTAAAGAGATTTATACTTATGCTAAAAAGAAAGGTTTTTTAATAACATTATTTACTAACGCTAGTTTATTAAATGATGATATAGTTAGTTTATTATCTAAATATAAACCTGCAATGGTAGAAATAAGTTTATATGGAACGGATGAAAATTCATATAAAGATTTAACTAAAAGGAAAGTTAATTTTATTAATATAAAAGATAACATCAAGAAACTAGTAGACAATAATATAAGGGTAAGATTGAAGACTGTGCTTTTAAAACAAACTTATAATCAAATTGAAGAGATGAGTAAAATAGCGAAAGAACTAGGGTGTGATTTTAGATGGGATTATTATGTTATTAATTCCTTAACTGATGATAATGATATTATTAAAAGTACTATGTTGGATGAAGATCAAATAATATCTAGCATACTTAAAGATAAGCCTAAATATGATTTGTTTAAATCTACACTTAATTCAACATTTGAAGAAAATGATAGGTTATTTAAATGTGAAGCTGGTAAAAATAGTATTTATATTAGTTCTGATTTACTATTATCTATTTGTGTTATTGCTAGAGAACCATATTATGATTTAAAAACGGGTACTTTAAAAGATGGAATAGAAGAAGTGCGAAAATATGGATGCCAAAAGATGCCTAAAGAAAGTAAGTGTGCTAATTGTGAAAATATCAATATATGTAGATATTGTCCGTCAAAGTTTAAAATAGCTAATGATGATTATTGCAAACCAATAGAGAAATATTGTCATATTGCATCTAAAATGAGAAGAATAATCGAAGAAGAAAAAAATGTACAAGTGCAAGCATTAAACAAGAAAGAAGTGTTAAATTTACTTGATGATATGTTTGAAATTATCAGTTCTAATATGGAAAGTATAATAGATACAGGAAATTCAAAAGAAGATAATTATAAGAACTGGAAAAGTGCTATGCTTAAAGAATTGGAGAATCCATATAAGAGATGGATTGGAGCATTTAAAGACAATAAATTAATTGGATACTTTTTATATAAAATTGATGAGAACTTGATTAATTTAGATGAAATACAAATTGTAAAAGAGCATCAAGGAGATAAGTACACATTTATTAAGTTATTTAAACATGTTCTACGAGAAGAACAAATTAATGACTATGTTAATGTTATTACATATGTAAATAAAAATAATGATAAATCAAATGCAATCGTAAATAAATTTGGCTTTAAAGTGCTAGAAGAAAAGGAAAGAGGAATAAAATATATAAATTCATTCAAAAAATTAAAAGAAAAGCTTAAGCAATACGTAATTGGTGAAGTAAAGTAAATGTTGGAAAATTTTAAGAGAAAAATACAAGTTGAGTGTGTAAGAAATTCTGTGTAAATGACATCTAACCATGATAGTTAGGAACTTTATATAGGTTCCTTTTTTGTTATTTAAATAATATCACATAATAAAATGCAGAATTAGTAATGTATGCAGTACCAAAAAAAAGATTAGTAAAATAATCACCAATCAACATCTATAATATTTTTAAACATATAATATCTATCTGCTACTGAACTTACAATTTCATTATTTTCAATCATTTTTATAAATTCATCTTTAGTAACAAATCTAAAATCAGTAACCTCAGATTTCTGTAGTTTTATAGCAGATGAATTTACTAATTTGTTGGTTTTAAAAACATCTATAAATTGTTTCTTATACAATTTGGTACCCATCAATTCTAAATCACTTTCAGATAAGAATATACCAATCTCTTCTTTCATTTCTCTAATTATAGTATCTACAGATGTTTCTGATGTTTGAGAACATCCCCCAGGAACTTCCCATTTTCCAGGATGAGACTTTTCTAAACTTCGCTTAGTTATAAGAAGCTTATTATTATTTAAAATCCAAAGTTCTGCACCTTGATTGTATTCATTGATTTTTAATTTTCTGTCCCTAGGCAAGCTGTAATTTAAATTCTGTCTAGTCTTAGATAAAACATCAAAATATTCCATAACTATTCACCAAAACAATTTTAACATAATTTTAATTATATATAAATTAAAAATTAGTTAAACACTATTCGCAACCCAAAAATTTGACAAAACTCGAAAACACTGGTAAAATACTTAATTGTCGCATGAAAAAGAGGTGTATAAAATGTTTTATGACGAAAAACAAGCAATAGAAAAAGTTGAAGACGAACCGTCCCAGATATTTAATTTAATAGATGAAGGACATTTAGAATTAGTAGATAAAATTTTAAGAAAAAAATCTACAGATATCAACACAGTAAATGATCAAGAAGATGATATATTAAGTTATTTATTAAAGAAAAATCATTATGACTTAGTATTAAAACACATGAAAAAGAAAGACTGGAATGTAAATCATCAAAATAGTGATGGTAACACATTTGCTCATATTCTAGTAACAAAAAAATATTTAGAAGTAATAGACATAATAAAACAATTACACAAAAATAAAAGTTTCTTACCAAATATAAGAAATAAACAAGGACAAACAATTTTAGATAGATCAATAAATAATAACTACATCTATACAACAGTAAAAATTCTAGAAGATGAAAGATTTAACAATATAGATTTAGTATCATTTAAAAATCTATATGAAAATTATATAAAAAATGATAACTATGGAACATATTCAAAAATGAACAACCTAGAAGTCATAGTAGATAATTTAAAAGATAAAGAATTACTTCCAAAATTAACAAAAATAATAAATTCATTAACAAATAATTTTGAAGAAGTAAAAAAACTAGTTAAACTAGGAGATATAAAAACACTAGACAATATGATATACGGAGTGTTAAAAGAGAATAAATAGGTAAATTATTGATTAATTTACCTATTTTTTGTATAATCTATATCTAGGAAGTGATACACATGAATATGCCAAGCTTAAAAGAAGCAAGAAAAAGAACAACAAAAGAAGTACAAACAAAAAACTATAAAGCAAATGACGAAAACAAAAAAGTCCTAAAAGATAAAACTTTTTTCTTAAAAACATATGGCTGTCAAATGAACGAACACGATAGCGAAAACATGAAAGGACTCCTAAAAGAACTAGGTATGAAAGAAGTGAAAGACTTCGAAGATGCTGATTTAATCATGTTAAACACCTGTTCAATAAGAGAAAATGCTCATAACAAAGTATTTGGAATGTTAGGAAGAATAAAACATCTAAAACAAACAAAAAAAGATATAGTCGTAGGAATAACAGGATGTATGACTCAAGAAGAAGTCGTAGCAAACGAAATACAAGAAAAGTATAGATGGATGGACTTTGTATTAGGAACACATAACATCCATAAATTGGGAGACATAGTAGCCGGTTCCTTCAAAGAAAGACATCTAACAATCGAAGCACCAAGTATCGAAGGAGACATCATAGAAAACATGCCAGTAGAAAGGGAAAACCAATATAAAGCTTATGTTAATATAATGTATGGTTGCGATAAATTCTGTACTTACTGTATAGTACCGTATACAAGAGGAAAACAAAGAAGTAGAAACAAAGATGACATAATCAAAGAAGTAAAAGAACTAAAAGAACAAGGGTACAAAGAAGTAACCTTATTAGGACAAAACGTAAATGCTTACGGAAAAGACCTAAGCACAAACTATAACATGGCAAATCTACTAGAAGACATAGCAAAAACAAACATAGAAAGAGTAAGATTCATGACATCCCATCCATGGGACTTTACAGACGAAATGATAGACATAATAGCAAAATATCCCAACATAATGCCAAGTATTCACTTACCAGTGCAATCTGGGAACACTGATATATTAAAATTAATGGGACGAAGATACACAAAAGAAGAGTATTTAACCCTATTTACTAAATTAAAGGACAAAATAAAAAACGTATCAATTTCAACAGACATAATAGTAGGATTCCCAAACGAAACAGAAGAACAATTCGAAGATACAATAGACCTAGTAAACAAATGTAAATTTGATCTGGCATATACATTCATCTTCTCAAAAAGAGTAGGAACCCCAGCAGAAAAAATGAAAGACGAAATAACTCTAGAAGAAAAAGAACAAAGACTGTATAGACTAAATGATTTAATAAATAAATATGCCTTAGAAAATAACAAAAAATTAGAAAACAAAATAGTAAAAGTCCTAGTCGAAGCACCAAGTGATAAAGAAGGATATTTAATGGGTTATACAAATACCAATAAATTAGTAAATTTAAAAGGCCCAGAAACAATAATAGGACAAATAGTAGACGTAAAAATAAACGAAGCTAGAACCTGGAGTTTAAATGGAGAATATGTAAAATAAAAAACATATTCTTTTTTATCACTATTTTTAAAATAAAAGCATAAATTAAACTAAAGGGGTGTGATATAGTTGGCTAACTATAGAGAAATCGTAACTAAAACTGTCTTAGGCAAAGGCAAAAAACTTTTTACTAATCATTATAGCTTAACACCAGAAGAAGTACCATCAACAATATTAGGGTGCTGGGTAATAAATCACAAATTTGAAGGAGTAAAAGAACAAAATAAAATAAGAGTAAGAGGAACAAGTGATGTAAATATATGGTATTCATACGATAATAATACAAAAACATTAGTATCAAAACAAACTATAACATATGATGAATTATTAAACGTAAACAAAAAAAGGGAAAGTAATATAAATGATAATAGTGAAGTAATAGTTGAAAGTCTAAAAGATCCAACATGTACAAAAGTAGAAATAAAAGATGGGAAAATAGAATATGATATAGAAAAAGAATTAGGAATAGAAATAGTCGGAGATGCCAAAGTAAGAATAGCTATAGATGATAGTGAAGATGAATGGGAAGAAATATTAGAAGAACCCGAAGAAAAAGATATAATAAGTGAAATAGATAAAGAAGTAAAAGAAAACTTTATAGATGAAAACAAATAAGCTTATAAAAACTATATATTTATAAGCTTTTTTTATGCTATAATGAAAAAAAGTAAGGAGGCAAAACATGACAAAAAAACAAAGAAAGAATTTAAATAAACTAATAGTAGCAATAATAGTAATAGCAGTAGGACTAATCATAGGGATAGCCGAAGGAAGAGGAAACGAGCTCCTGCAAGATATAAAAACATCAGTACTAGGTATAACTGAAGAACAATCTTATAATATAGGACAAATTCCAGAATATAGTGGAAAAGCCTATGTAACAATAAATAATAATAAACCAAACTTCAAAGAAGAAGACAAGACAACAAAATCATTTGAAAAATATAGTAACTTAGATAGTTTAAACAGATGTGGAGTAGCCTATGCCAATGTAAGTAAAGAAACAATGCCGACTGAAGAAAGAGGAAGAATAGGTATGATAAAACCATCTGGATGGCACACAGTAAAATACAACAATGTAGATGGAAAATATCTTTATAATAGATGCCATTTAATTGGTTATCAACTAACCGGTGAAAATGCAAATGAAAAAAATTTAATCACCTGTACAAGATATATGAACACAGTAGGAATGTTAGAATTTGAAAATAAAGTAGCAAACTATGTAAAAGAAACAAATAATCATGTACTATATAGGGTAACTCCAATATTTGAAGGAAACAATCTCCTAGCAAGTGGAACACAGATGGAAGCATACTCAGTCGAAGATCAAGGAAAAGGAATAAGCTTTAACGTATATGTATATAACATTCAAGAAGGGATAACAATAGATTATAAAACAGGAGAAAGCCAATTAAAATAATGTCAACTTTTTAGGTTGACAAGCCCAAAAAAGTAGTATATAATACATATCAGATTGAAAGGAGTGAAAGAAATGGCAGTAAAAATAAGATTAACAAGAATGGGTTCTAAGAAAAGACCAAGTTACCGTATAGTAGCAACAGATTCAAGAAGCCCAAGAGATGGAAAATACATTGAATTAATAGGTTTCTATAATCCGATAACAGAACCAGCTGAAATAAAAATAAATGAAGAAGTAGCATTAAAATGGCTAAGAGATGGAGCAGTACTAACAGATACAGCTAGAGATTTATTAAGTAAAGCTGGAATAATGAAAAAATTCCACGAAGAAAGACAAAGTAAATAATGGATCTATTAAACTTAACACAAGAAATAATTCTTTCATTAGTAAAAGATAAAGATATTGTCGCAGTAAAAGAATTTCCATCAGAAAATGAAGATGAAGTACTATTGGAAGTATTAATTTCAGAATCTGATATGCCTAGAGTAATAGGAAAAAGTGGAAAAGTAATTAATTCAGTAAGAACAATAGTTCAAGCAAGTAGCTACTTAAAAGATAATAAAAAAGTAAAAATTAATGTTGATAGCATATAAAACTATTGACAAACATAAAAAAGCAGGTATAATTATAAGTGTCCTTTACAAAAGGAACGCTTATCTGGGGAATTAGCTCAGCTGGCTAGAGCGCCTGCCTTGCACGCAGGAGGCCAAGGGTTCGAATCCCTTATTCTCCACCAGTAAAAAAATCAAACCCTTAAACAAGGGTTTTTATTATATAAAAATAAAGGAGTTAAAATGAAAGTAATAAGTATTAAAGAACCATATGCCACTCTAATAAAAGAAAATATCAAAAACATAGAAACAAGAAGTTGGAAAACAAACTATCGTGGAGAAATCTATATTCATGCCAGTAAAACAAGTAGTAAAATAACAGATAAAAAACTCCTAGAACTAATAAAAAATCTAAAACCAAGCAATGGAAACATAATAGCAAAAGCCACACTAGTAGATTGTAAATATATGGACCAAGAATTTATAAACGAAATAAAACAAAATAAAACAGAATATCTATGCGGAGAATATAAAGAAGGAAGATATGCCTGGATACTAAAAGACATAAAAAAAATAAATCCAATTAAAGCCAAAGGAAAACTAAATATATGGAATTACGAAAAAGAGACTAATTAAAAGCCTCTATTTTTTTATATAAATATAGTTATAAGAACAAGCTCTGATAAGTCTATTCATAATGGCAACCCCAAGTCCTTTTTTCTTAACACCTTCCACTATAACTAAATCATAATTAGTCTTATCAAGTTTCCTTAAAATATGAAATATATTATGTGAGATCTCCTCTAAAGAAGACCCCATAGAAATAGCATTTTTAAATTTATTAAAATTTTCCTCCATGCAAACAACAAGAATATTGTAATTAGACTCAAACTCATGAACCTTAGATACAAACTTATCATTATCTTCAGAATATATAAGCAAACACTTAACATCCGGAGCATAATGTTTATATTTCATTCCTGGAGACATAACCTTATCATTAAATTTAACATCATTAAAAATATTTTCATCATACACAGCATCAAATCCAGCATCAATAAAATCTTCCAAAGAAATCTTACCAGGTCTTAAAATATTAACAACTCCTGAAACTACCCTAACAACAGTAGATTCAAGTCCCACCAAAGTACTACCACCATCAATAACAAAAGAAACATTATCTTTCAAAGAATCATCAATATCCGAAACACATGTCCCAGAAGGTTTACCAGATATATTAGCAGAAGGCGCAGCAACTGGAACTCCAGAAAAATTAATTAAACTTCTAGCAATCTCATTATTAGGCATCCTAATACCAACAGTAGAAAGTCCGCCCGATACAGCATCAGGAACTAAATCCGACTTTTCAAGAACAACAGTAAGAGGACCAGGAAAAAAAGCATCGATAAGTCTCTTTTCAGTACTGTTAATATTCTTACAAACCATATCAATCATTTCGAAATTACCAACATGTAGTATTAAAGGATTATCACTTGCTCTACCTTTAGCACGAAAAATATTTTTAACAGCCTCCTCATCAAGTCCATTAGCACCAATTCCATATACAGTCTCAGTAGGAAAAATAACAAGCTTTCCCTCTCTGATAGCACTTCCTGCTTTCTCAATCATTTCTAAATCTAAACCATTAATTATAGTACTCATACTTATCACCACCAACATTATAATTAAAAAAATCAAAGATATCAAATAAGAATCTATAAAAATATGTTATACTATAATAAATATAAAAATAGATTAACTAGAAATAATCAAAAGTAGGGTTGTGAGTATAATGGATCAAAAAACAAAAGAAAACATACAAGGAACTTTAGCACTTCAATTAGAGAACTACGTTAAAATTATACTTAAAGAATATGGAGATGTTATCAACATAGAAGATATTATCAGACTAAAACAAATAAAAGATTTTAAAAACGAAATTATAATTTGGAAAACAGGCACCATTTTTTGTTTTGTTTCCAAACCAGATTACAAAATCAATTTTCCAGAGCAAGTATATAACCTATTAAACAAAATAAAAAAAATCCCAGGAAATGGACTACTAAAAAAACATTTACCATATAACAAAGACAACTTAATAATAAATGACAACACATTTGTTACTTACATGAAACATATATTTATAAAAGGTATAGATGCAAAGGAATTTTATGAAGAAAATTTACTTCATGAAAGTTTACATTTCTGCGGTTCAGGAGGTAGTAATCCTATACTTGAAGGATTAACAGAACATAGAACAAGAGAGCTTGCTAAAAAATATAATTTAAAAACAACAGGATGTGGATATCCAAAAGAAGTAAAAATAGTTGATGAACTACAAAATATTCTAGGAGAAAAATTCATGAATCTATACTTATTTGATATTATTAAAGCTTGGGAATATTTAGAGCAAGAACAAGGGCAAGAGGCAAAAGAATTCTTTAAACAAGTTTTACATTCAATGAATTCTGAGTTCAAGCATAAATACTATGATAAAACTTCAGAATTTAATGGACTACTAGCACCATTTAAAAAAACTTTAGCATATCAACAAATAGATTATAATGAAACACATAAATTAATAAAAGAATATAAAGAAAAATTGTCAAAACAACAAAAAAAATCAACAACATCAAGCGCATTTATATCAAGTAACTCGAAAAAAAACGGGAAAACTATAAACAACTCAAAAAATATCCATCATGAAACACCAAACAATTATCAAGAAGTCAAAGAATATGAAGAAGAACCAAATAACATAGGACACAAAAGGCGTTAAAAAACAAATATGAAACTACAACAAAAAAATAAAAATATGTTATACTATAATAAACAAAATCAAAGGAGAGATAACATGAACTATTTAGAAGAAGCTGTCCTAGAAGCAAAACAAGGAATAAAAAACGAAGAAGGAGGACCATTCGGAGCAATAATCTTAAAAGATAACAAAATAGTAGGAAGAGGACACAATAAAGTCCTAAAAGATCACGATCCAACAGCACACGCTGAAATAAATGCCATAAGAGATGCAGCAAAAAAACTAAAAACACATGACTTAACAGGATGTATAATCTATACAACAAGTGAACCATGTCCAATGTGTTTATCCGCAATAATTTGGTCAAACATAAAAGAAATATACTTTGGAACAGATAGAAAAGAAGTAGCAAATATTGGTTTTAGGGATGACTTCATCTATGAATACATAAAACACCCAAATAACACACTAAAAGTAATAAAAATAGAAAATGAAGATTGCAAAAGCATCTTAAAAGAATACAAAAATACTATATATTAACATATAGTTATTTTTTTAAACAAAATTAGCACTCGCACTTGACAAGTGCTAAAATATATAATATACTTACTATGAGGGGTGATAAATATGTTTAATCAAAATTATGAAGAAGAAAACGTTTTAGAAAAATATGGTAGAAATATTACAAATGATATAAATGCAAGAAAAGTAGATCCAGTAATAGGGCGTGATGAAGAAATAAGAAGCATCACCAGAATATTATCAAGAAAAACAAAAAACAATCCCGTTCTAATTGGGGAACCAGGGGTAGGTAAAACTGCTATAGTCGAAGGATTAGCTCAAAGAATAGTAAAAGGCGATGTTCCAGAATCACTAAAAGATAAGACAATATGGGAACTTGACATGGCAGCATTAATAGCCGGTGCTAAATATCGTGGAGAATTTGAAGAAAGACTAAAAAAAGTGCTTGAAGAAATTAAAAAATCTGAAGGAAACATAATAATGTTTATTGACGAAATTCATACAATCGTAGGAACCGGAGCACAAGAAGGAGCCATGGATACAGGGAATATCTTAAAACCAATGTTAGCCAGAGGAGAAATTCACGTAATCGGTGCAACTACTCTAAATGAATATAGACAATATATAGAAAAAGATGGAGCACTAGAAAGAAGATTTCAAAAAATAATTGTAAGTGAGCCAACAGTCGAAGACACAATAGCAATCTTAAGAGGCTTAAAAGAAAGATTTGAAATACACCACGGAGTAACAATCCAAGATAAAGCCTTAGTCGCAGCAAGTACTTTATCAAACAGATACATAACAGATAGATATTTGCCAGATAAAGCAATAGACTTAGTAGATGAAGCATGTGCAACAATAAGAGTACAAATGGATAGTGTTCCAACAAACTTAGATAAATTAACCAGAAAAATAATGAAACTAGAAATAGAAAAAGAAGCAATAAAAAAAGAAAAAGATGAATTATCTAAGAAAAGAAAAGAACAAATAACAAATGAACTAAAAGATTTAAAACAAGATGAAAAAATCTTAACAGACAATTGGAATAAAGAAAAAGAAATAAATAAAAAAATAAAAGATAAAAAAGAAGAATTAGATAAAACAAGATTTAAATTAGAACAAGCAGAAAACACATATGACTTAGAAACCGCAGCAAGATTAAGACATGGAACAATTCCAAAACTAGAAAAAGAATTGGAAGACTTAAAAACACAAAATACAAGCAATCTTTTAAGTGACACAGTAACAAGCGAAAACATAGCAGATGTAATAAGTAAATGGACTAACATACCAATAACAAAACTAATGAGTAGTGAAAAAGATAAAATACTACATCTAGAAAATAATTTAAACAAAAGAGTAAAAGGTCAAAAAGAAGCCCTAGAATTAATAAGTGATGCCATTATAAGATCAAGAAGTGGGATAAAAGATCCCGAAAAACCAATAGGATCATTTATATTCTTAGGGCCAACTGGTGTAGGAAAAACAGAAGTAGCAAAAAGTCTAGCATATGAACTATTTGATGATGAACATCACTTGATAAGGATAGATATGTCTGAATACATGGAAAAATATTCAGTATCAAGATTAATTGGGGCAGCGCCAGGATATATAGGTTATGAAGAAGGAGGACAATTAACCGAAGCAGTACGTAGAAATCCATATAGTATAGTACTATTTGATGAAATAGAAAAAGCCCATCCAGACGTATTAAATCTATTATTACAAATCTTAGATGATGGTAGATTAACAGATTCAAATGGTAGAACAGTAGACTTTAAAAACACAATAATCATCATGACATCAAATGTAGGAAGCGAACATATTTTAGAAGGACAAGACGAAAAAGTCTTAGAAGAGCTAAATAAATACTTCAAACCAGAATTTATAAACAGAATAGATGAAATAGTAGTATTCAAAAAATTATCTAAAGAAGTACTATATGAAGTATTAGATAAAATAATAAACGAAGTAGATCAAAGATTAATAGATCTAAATATAAAAATAAATCTAACTCAAAAAGCCAAAGATTATTTTATAGAAAATGGTTATAATGAATACTTTGGAGCAAGGCCACTTAAAAGATTAATAAACAGAAAACTAGAAACAAAACTAGCAAAACTTATAATAGAAAACAAAATAAAACCAAATAAAGATATAGAAATAGATATAAAAAACGAGGAATTAATCATAAAACAAGATTAATTCCTTTTTTATCAAAAAAATGTTAATAATTTATGTGGATGTGCAGATTATGCTATTCCTAGAACATTTAGAGATTATGGAATACTAGAATATTCCAAAGAATTAGAAGAAATAATTGATAACGAAAAAGAATTGCCACACGATAGCAATATGGAAATAGAAATAAGAGCAAGTATGCTATACGTAATTGAATTAATAAAAGAAGATTTAGCCAATAAACACATATCAATAAATTCAGTAGAGCTAGATAACATAATATGGTTAATAGGAAAACAAAACCAAAAACATAAAAGTGAAGTTCATCACACAGTAACAATTTTCTATTAATTAGAAATTATTTTCTCAAAAACCAAAAAACGTGTTATAATATACCCCAAAAAGAAGGGATACTATGGAATCATTTATAGCACATGACACAAACTATATAAGAATAATCAAAAAAGATGATAATACATTAATAAAATATTCGCCAGTATCAAAATATGGCTGGGAAAAAATAAAAGAAAAAAATTTAAAATCACTTAATACTCCAATCAAAATAGAAACATTATCTCAAGAAGAAAGACAAAATCATTGGGACTTACAAACAAAAATAGAACTGCCATACTTAAAACATCACGAAACATTAGAGTACAATCAAAGTCTAAGAAACTTAACAACAAAACAGTTACTACTACTAATGAAAGAAATAATAGAAAAAGTAAAACAAATGCACAAAGCAGAAATATATCATACAGATTTACATTCTGGGAACATAATGATAGATAAAAAAGATATAAAAATAATAGACTTAGACGCAGTATTAGTAAGTAATTACATATCTCCAGAAAATATTCACGAAGAAGATGACATATCATTTGAAGAAAAAATAAAACTAAGCAAAGAGGATGATAAAATAAGCATATTAAATCTATTGTTATATTATTTAAAAAAAGGCACATTTCAAGATCAAATGAATGATTTTATAGATATACAAAGTCTAGATTTTCCTAAGAATATAAAAAAAGAAATAATAGCATATCAGCTAGGCCGTGCAGATATAGATCAGGATTATTACTATGAAGACATAATTGAAGAACTAATTAAAAAAGGATATGAATCACCAAAACTAAGAACAAGATCTAAATAAAAAAATCCTCCAAAAATCCACATAATTAATCAATGAAGGTTATCAAAGAATAAAAAAATGAATAAAACTCCAAAAAAAGTATCAATACATTAATGGAGGAATAATATGAAAAAAGTAACCTTATCCCCAAATGATTTAATAAATCTAAAAGAGATATTTAACGAAAACTATTTAATCATAAAACAAACCAAAGAATACGAAAAAAAAACAACAAATAAAGATATAAAAATAATATTAAAAAGAATAAGAGATAGTCATGAAGAAAATCTATTAACAATAATGAAACTACTAGATGAAAAAGAAAGGATAATCTAATGAAAGAAAAAGAAAACTTAATGACTTTATATCTTTATGAACAAAATTTGTTAAAAACTCTAACTACAAAATTACTAGAATCATCAAATGAAATAGTTCATGATAATATATTAAGCATATTTGATAATATAGATGAACTAAATAGAATGTTACATAAATATCTAATAAATAATCAACTTATAACAAAAGAAAGAGTATCATCAAAGAAAAAAGAAATACTATATGAACAATTAGATACCTTATTATTAAGAATAAACGAATAAAAGTTTATTTTTTTAGTGCAAATTTTCTTGAACAATAGTATAATTAATGTGGTGATGTAAATGGATAAAATATTAAAAGAGGCTCTAGAAAAAGAAAGTATAAGACAAGAACAAAATATAGAATTAATAGCCTCAGAGAACTATGTTTCAAAAGACATATTAACTTTACAAGGAAGTATCTTAACAAACAAGTATGCTGAAGGATACCCAGATAAAAGATATTATGGTGGTTGTGAATATGTAGATGTTTTTGAAAAACAAGCAATAAAATATTTACAAGAATTATTTAACTGCAAATATGCAAACGTACAACCACATTCAGGAAGCAGTGCCAATCTAGCAGTATACAGAGCACTTCTGGAACATGGTGATAAAGTCATGGGATTAGATTTGTCAAATGGAGGGCACTTAACTCACGGTCATCCAATCAACTTTAGTGGAAGAGACTACGAAATAGTATCATACACACTTGATAAAGAAACAGAGAGCTTAGATTATAAAGAAATAGAAAAATTAGCCCTAAAAGAAAAACCAAAAATGATAATAGCAGGAGCTTCCGCTTATGCATTAAAAATAGATTTTAAAAAATTTAAAGAAATAGCGGATAAAGTAGGAGCATACTTAATGGTAGATATGGCCCATATAGCAGGACTAGTCGCCACAGGACTCCACGAAAACCCATGCGATTATGCCGATGTAGTAACTTCAACAACACATAAGACATTAAGAGGTCCAAGAGGAGGAATAATTCTAACCAATAGTGAAGAGCTAATAAAAAAAATAAATAGAACAATTTTCCCTGGAATCCAAGGGGGCCCATTAATGCACGTAATAGCAGCAAAAGCTCAATGTTTTTATGAAGCATTACAACCAGAGTTCAAAGAATATCAAAAACAAGTAATAAAAAATGCCAAAGCTATGGCAGAAAGATTCAAAGAAAAAAATATAAAAGTAATATCAAATAAAACAGAAAACCATCTAATGTTAATAGACGTAAAATCATCATTTAATATAACAGGAAAAGATGCTGAAAAAATACTAGACGAAATAAACATAACATGTAACAAAAACTCAATTCCAAACGAAACAGAATCATTTACAACAACAAGTGGAATAAGAATAGGAACACCAGCCATGACAACAAGAGGTTTAAAAGAAAAAGAATTTATAGAAATAGCAGATATAATTATAGATACTTTACAGAATTATAAAAATGAAGACAAACTTAGACAAAATAAAGAAAAAGTACTAAGCATAACAAGTAACTTTCCAATATATAAATAAAAAAATATAAAAATTGTATAATACACCTTACAATTTTTTTTATTTTATAGTATACTTGTTAAAGTAGAAACATAGACATTAAAATTTGAAGAAATTTTACATAAAATAGAATAAATGATATAATAAAAAAATGTTTGGAGGTAATTATGAGTTTTGATACAATTCTTGAAACAATAAAAAAAATATTAGATATAGCAATAGTATGGTTACTAATCTATACCTTATTAAAAAATATAAAAAGCAATGTTAAGTTATCTTTGTTATTTAAAGGAATCCTATTCATTATAATAATAAAAGTATTAGCAGACTTATTAGGACTAGTTACAGTAGGATTACTTCTAGAATATGTAATAGAGTGGGGACCACTTGCTCTAATAATAATATTCCAACCTGAAATAAGATCAATTCTAGAACAGATTGGAAAAACCCAATTACTAGGAAGACATAAAGTCTTAACAGTAGATGAAAGAGAAAAATTAGTATATGAAATAATATCTGCCGTAGACAGTATGAGAAAATCAAAAATAGGAGCACTAATAGTAATAGAAAGAGACGTAAGTCTAATTGATTACATAAACAAAGCAACAAACCTATATGCAGAAATATCAAGTGAATTATTAGTTTCTATATTCTTCCCAAATAATCCATTACATGATGGTGGAGTAATAATCCAAGGAGATAAAATAAGTTGTGCTGGCGCAGTGTTTCCAACAAGCAATAGTCTAAAAATAAATAAAAGACTAGGAACAAGACACAGAGCAGCATTAGGAATAACCGAAGAAACAGATGCCCTAGCCATAGTAGTATCCGAAGAAACAGGAAGAGTATCTATAGCAATAAAAGGAGAACTATTCTATAATTTAACAATAGATGATGCAAGAATATTACTTATAGATGAACTAAGACCAAAACAAGACGAGTTTGAAGATGAATTTGATGAGGAGGAAGATATATAATGGCAAAGAAAAAATCCTCAAAAAAGAAAAATAAAAAGAAATTTTCACTACTAAAAAAAATAGCAAGAGGAATATATTATGTAATAAGTAAAATATATAATATTATAGACAAAATAATAATAACACCAATAGCAAAACTAATGCTTCTAATAATGAAACCATTTAAAGGAAGTAGTAAACCACTAGATAGATTATTAAATAACAAATTAGTGTTAATAACTCTATCTTTAGTACTAGCACTATGTGCATTTCTTGTAGTAGATAACACAACAGAATTAATGATGAATAATTCTGCAGATATACTTTATAACAAAAAAGTAACAGCTCTATATAATGAAGAAGCCTATGTAATAGAAGGATTACCAAAAACGGCAGACATAACACTAATAGGTAGAAGAGCTGACTTATATCTAGCAAAACAATATTCAAATGAAGAAGTTGTAATAGATTTAAGAGACCTAAAACCAGGAACACATAAAGTTAATTTAAAATATTCTGGATCAGTCTCCTCAGTAGATTATAAGCTAGATCCATCAACAGCCACAGTAGTAGTCTATGAAAAAATGTCAGAATCTAAAAAAATAACAAAAGAAGTATTATATGAAGATGAATTAGATTCAAAATATACAATTCAAGATATAAGCTTTAGTAGAGACGAAGTATACGTAAAAGGAGCAGAGTACAAACTAGAACAAATAGCAACAGTAAAAGCTCTAGTAGATGTAAGAAAAATAACAAATCCGACAGTAGGAACAACGACATTAAAGGAAATTCCTCTGGTAGCATATGATGAAAAAGGTAGAAAACTAGATGTAGAAATTGTTCCTGGAACAATAGATGCAGTAGTAGAAATAGCCTCACCAAGCAAAGAAGTACCTTTAAAAGTAATCCCAGAAGGAGAAGTAGTATTTGGTAAAGCAATAGATGAAATAAAACTAAGTAAAACAAAAGCAACAATTTATAGTGATGAAGCAACATTAGAAAAGATATCCTACATACCAGTCAATATAAATGTTGGAGGATTAAGTAAAGAAACAGAATATACAGTAAATCTATCATTACCAAGTGGTGTAAGAGATATATCAACAAAATCAGTAGTAGCAAAAGTAACATTAGCAGATGTAAAAGAAAAAACTATTAAAAATGTAAACATTGCAACAAAGAACCTAGAGAATGGCTTAACAGCTCAAGCAGCATCTAAAGAAGATTCAGTAGCATCTATAATAGTAAAAGGTTCCGCAGGCAATATAAAAGATGCTTCAGTAGAAAATATATCAGCATTTGTTAATTTACAAGGTTTAGGAAAAGGAACACATAAAGTAAAAGTTGAAGTAACCGGTGAAGACTCAAAATTATCTTATACACCAAAAACAAAAACAGTTACTATAATAATAAAATAATAAAGGCTTAACAAAAGCCTTTTTTCTTTTGCAAAACGCACAAATAACGCAAATATTAAAAATCTAAAGACAATCAAAAATAAATTTTGTAAAATAAACAAAAAAGGAGTGAAAACATGAAAAGGACAAAAATAATACTATTTTTAATAATAAGTGCACTAATAATAACACCGATAACTACAGTATCGGCAACATCAGGAAAACTAAGAAAAGCTTCAATTGTGTATTGTAATAATACAAAATATGGAATACATGGCAAAACCAATCATTGGCACAGAGCAACAGCAAAAAACTATGCATCCGGAGAAACATTAAGAGTACCGTGTGGCCTAGACAGCTTAAAGTTAAAAAATATAAAACAAACAAAAAAATCAATAACAATTAGCTATAAAAAAATAAATAAAATAACAGGATATGCAATATACAGAAGTACAGGTAAAAAATATACAAGAATAGCCACAACAAAAAATACATACTATAAAGACACAAAAATAAAAAAAGGAAAAACATATACATACAAAGTAAAAGCATATAAAAAAATAGGCAGTAAGACCTATTATGGAAAGAGTATCACAACTCAAAGAATAAAGAAAGTTTAACATACAAAAACACTTCGTAATTAAAGAAGTGTTTTATTTTATCTCAATTTTTTGTACAAGTAAACCAATATTAATAAGTCCACACACACCAACAATAGTATAAACAATTCTAGAAAGTATACTACCATCACCAAATATAAACTCAACAAGGTTGAAATCAAAAAGTCCTATAAGGCCCCAAACAATAGCGCCAACAATAGTGAATACAAGTGCAACTTTTTGTAGTGTTTCCATATAATTCCTCCTTTACTATATATTATGTATCGCAAGAAAAAAAATATTCGTAAAAAAAAGAATATATAAATCAAATAAAAATATAATTAATTGAAAGCAAAAAGAGGTGAAAAATGAAAAAATTATTTTTATTTGTTACATTAGTAGCAGCACTATGTCTAACAGGATGTGGAAGTTTAAGCGATAAAGAAATAAAAGATAATTTTATAAAAGACATAGAAAGTTTAAAATCTTATTATATGGAAGGAAGTTTAAAACTGATAAATAACGATGACAGCTATGAATATGACGTAGAAGTAAGTTATCAAAAAGATGATAACTATAAAGTTTCATTAAATAATAAAGGGAACAATTATGAACAAATAATTTTAAAAAATAAAGAAGGAGTATACGTAATAACACCATCACTAAATAAAAGTTTCAAATTTCAAAGCGATTGGCCTGACAATAACTCACAAAGTTATTTATTAGGCTCTGTAGTGAACGATCTAAAAAAAGATAATGAGTATAAATTTACTCAAAAAGATAGTGACTATATATATACAGTAAAAACAAATTATCCAAATAATCCAAAGTATACTAAACAAAATATAATATTAGATAAAAACTATAATCTAAAAAAAGTAGAAGTCCAAGATGATAAAAACATAAGTTATATAGAGTTCACAGTAAAAACAATAGATAAAAAAGCAAACTTCAACGAATCAGAATTTAGTCTAGAAGAATTAACAAAAGATTTCAATAAAGCTAGTACAAATGAAGAGCAAACAAGAAAAGAAAATAGTAATAATGAAGAAAGCAAGCAAACAGAAAACAGAAACCAAGAAGAACAAACAAATAAACAAACAAATGAAGAAGCAAAAACAGACAATGAAACTCAAAGCGAAGACAGAAATGAGTCAAAAACAAATAGTGAAACAAGTCAAAATAATAAAACTGAAGAAACAAATGAAACAAGTAAAGTAGATGACAAAGTATTTCCGCTTTATCTGCCAAGTAATACAAAACTATCTGACAAAGAAGTAATAGCAACAGAAAGTGGAGAAAGAGTAATAATGACGTTTGCTGGAGACAATCCTTTTATTCTAGTTCAAGAAACAGTAAAACCATCAAAGAATTTAGAAATAATACCAACATATGGAGAACCATATATGTTAATAGATACAGTAGGATCCTTAACAGATACATCCTATACATGGACAAGCAATGGAGTAGAATACTATATAGTGTCAGATCAAATGGACAAAAATGAACTTTTAGAAGTAGCTAAGTCAATAAACGTAGTATCAACAATTAATCAAAAATAACAAAACGAGGACAAACACGTCTTCTTTTTTTGCCTGAAAATAAAAAGTCTTAAAAATTATCTAAAAATGTGCTATTATAATATTAATATAGAGGTGAATTATGAAAAATATAAAGAAAAAAATAAAAAACAAAAAAGTAATCAAAAAAATAAAAGAATACACATCAAAAATAAATTTAAAAAAACATAAGTTTAACACAATAGAACTAATATTGGTATTTATAATGGCACTAATATTTGGAATTCTAATAGGAGAAATGGTATTTAGCAAAGGAGCATCTTCATTATCGCTAAAATCTACAAACAAAGGAATGGCAGAAATAGAAAATGTATACAACACCTTATCGGAAGAATACATAAACCAAGTAAATGAAGATAAATTAAAAGATGCAGCCATAGAAGGAATGTTTTCTTTATTAGGAGATAAACATTCAGTATATTATAACGAACAAGAATCTGAAGATCTAAAAGATGAACTAAATGGCTATTTCTATGGAATGGGAGCAGGAGTCTATCAAGAAAAAGGTAAATTAGTAACAGTAAGTCAAATATATAAAAATTCTCCAGCAGAAAAAGCAGGCTTAAAGAAAGGCGATCAATATCTAAAAATCAATGGAGAAGACGTAACAAAGCTATCAGCCGAAGAAATTTCCAAAAAAATAAAAGGAAAAGAAGGAAAAACATTTGTTTTAACCATAAAAAGAAACAATAAAGAAAAAGAAATTAAAATAAAAACAGGAAAAGTAGAAATACCATCAGTAACAAAAGAAATAATCACAGAAAAGAATCAAAAAATAGGTTACGTAGCCTTATCAGTATTTGCAAGTAATACAGATGAACAATTCGAAAAAGAACTAAAAGAATTAGAAAAACAAAACATAAATAAATTAATAATAGACTTAAGATATAACCAAGGAGGACACCTTGATACAGTAGTAAACATAGCTAGTCAATTTTTAGATAAAAAAAATCCAATAATTCAAATAGTGAAAAAAGATAAAACAGAAATAAAATATCCAAAAGAAAAGAACAACAAAAAATATAAAATAGTAGTACTAGTAAACGAAGGAAGTGCCTCAGCATCAGAAGTTTTAGCAGCATCACTAAATGAACAATTAGGATCACAACTAGTAGGAACAACTACATATGGTAAAGGAACAGTTCAAAAAACAAAAACATTACCAAGCGGAGGAGTAATAAAATACACCATAGAGACATGGAAAACATCCAAAGGTAAAGATATAGACGGAAAAGGAATAAACCCCACTATAGAAGTAAAACAAAGCGATAAGTACTATAAAACGAATGATAAAAAGGATGACACTCAATATCAAAAAGCATTAGAAATAATCAAAAGCAATTAAGATTATTTCTTTTTTATATAAAAATTTGTAATTTAAAGAAAAAAAATATATAATGTATACAAGTGGGAGTGATAATGTGAAAAAATATAACTTAGGAAATCACTTAAATATTCATAGTTATAAACATGATAGTAAAATACATAGAAGTTGGGACGAAGCAACATATCTAGATGAAAATGAAGAATATATGATATTCGGAAACTATAAAACCTTAGTAATAGAATCAGATGGTAGAACATGGCACACAAAAGAACCAGCAATAATGTTTTTTTCAAAAAAAAACTGGTTTAATATAATAGGACAACTAAAAAAAACAGGAATATATTATTATTGTAATATAGCATCACCATTCATTATTGAAGAAAATACAATAAAATATATAGATTATGATTTAGATTTAAGAGTATTTCCAGATGGATCATTTAAAGTATTAGATAGAGGAGAATACAAGTATCATAAAAAGAAAATGAATTATTCAGATGAAATTGACACAATACTAAAAAGAGAATTGACAGTGCTAATTAATAAAGTAAGAAATAAAGAATATCCTTTCAATAAAGAAACAATAAACTTTTATTATGAAAAATATAAAGAAACAAAAAAAGAAAAGTTAAAAATATAAAACAATATTCTCTTATCAAAACAATGCGCATTTTTAATAAAAATAGCCTAAAAAACAGCATATATAAGCAATTTCAAAAAAAAAATAAAAAAAATTCAAAAATTGTATTGACAATTGTCAAAATTCATATTATTATACAAAGCGTTTTCAAGAAAAGAAAACGAAAAACCAAGCAAGAATGTAAAATAAAAAAAATAAAAAAATTTTACAAAAGTGCTTGACATCAAAAATAACTTTTGATACAATGAATAAGCAGTCGAAAAAAAGACAGCAAAAATCAAAAATGATTTGATCTTTGAAAACTGAGCAAAACGTCAATTTGAGATAGCTAGGAAATTAATTAATTATAAAATCAAACTAAAAATAAATTTTTTATTGGAGAGTTTGATCCTGGCTCAGGATGAACGCTGGCGGCATGCCTAAGACATGCAAGTCGAACGAGGTGGCCCATTGATTTTTATTGAAAGTTGAGTGCTTGCACAAAGCCGGATATAATTTGATTTGGATTCTCCACCTAGTGGCGAAAGGGTGAGTAACACGTAGGAATCTGCCTTTGAGACTGGGATAACAATTGGAAACGATTGCTAATACCGGATGATATATTAAATGATACGTTATTTAATATTAAAAGGAGCCTTTAAAGCTTCACTTAAAGATGAGCCTGCGGCGTATTAGCTAGTTGGTGAGGTAACTGCTCACCAAGGCGACGATGCGTAGCCGACCTGAGAGGGTGATCGGCCACATTGGGACTGAGACACGGCCCAAACTCCTATGGGAGACAGCAGTTAGGAATATTCGACAATGGAGGAAACTCTGATCGAGCAATGCCGCGTGTGTGATGAAGGTCCTATGGATTGTAAAACACTTTTATTAGGGAAGAACGACTAGTATAGGAAATGATACTAGAGTGACGGTACCTTTTGAATAAGCCCCGGCTAACTACGTGCCAGCAGCCGCGGTAATACGTAGGGGGCGAGCGTTATCCGGATTTATTGGGTGTAAAGCGTGTGTAGGCGGTTTCTTAAGTCTAAGGTTTAATCCCGGAGCTCAACTCCGGTCCGCCTTAGAAACTGGGTCACTTGAGTATGGTAGAGGCAAATGGAATTTCTAGTGTAGCGGTAAAATGCGTAGATATTAGAAGGAACACCAGTGGCGAAGGCGATTTGCTGGGCCATTACTGACGCTGAGACACGAAAGCGTGGGGAGCAAATAGGATTAGATACCCTAGTAGTCCACGCCGTAAACGATGGATACTAAGTGTCGGAATTTCCCGGTGCTGAAGTTAACGCATTAAGTATCCCACCTGAGTAGTACGGTCGCAAGGCTGAAACTCAAAGGAATTGACGGGCACCCGCACAAGTGGTGGAGCATGCTGTTTAATTCGAAGATACGCGAAGAACCTTACCTGGGCTTGACATAACGTTGAAACTCCTGGAAACAGGAGCCCTCTTCGGAGCAACGCTACAGGTGGTGCATGGTTGTCGTCAGCTCGTGTCGTGAGATGTTCGGTTAAGTCCGATAACGAGCGCAACCCTTATCCTTAATTGCTAACATTTAGTTGAGAACCTTAAGGAGACTGCCGGTGATAAATCGGAGGAAGGTGAGGATGACGTCAAATCATCATGCCCCTTACGTCCAGGGCTACAGGCGTGCTACAATGGCTGATATAAAGAGTCGCAATACCGCGAGGTGGAGCTAATCTCCAAAGTCAGTCTCAGTTCGGATTGGAGTCTGCAACTCGACTCCATGAAGTTGGAATCACTAGTAATCGTGAATCAGAATGTCACGGTGAATACGTTCCCGGGTGTTGTACACACCGCCCGTCACGCCATGGGAATTGGTAATACCCGAAGCTGGTAGCCTAACCCGCAAGGGAGGGGGCCAATTAAGGTAGGACCAGTGACTGGGGTGAAGTCGTAACAAGGTATCCCTACGGGAACGTGGGGATGGATCACCTCCTTTCTATGGAGAAAGAAAAACCGAAACTAGCTATGATTCGTTTTGCTTAGTTTTGAGAGACCAAATCTCTCAAGAAAATAGTTCTTTGAAAACTAGATAATGTATGAGGGTAACACTGTTTAAGTGTTATTAAGATTAAGAGAATAATTCTTTTATCTCATCAAATTAGGATATAGAAATATCATATAACAAATGGTGGTTAAATTATTAAGGGCGCAAGGTGGATGCCTTGGCACTAGAAGCTGATGAAGGACGTGACGAACAACGATATGCTTCGGGGAGTTGTAAGTAAACTTTGATCCGGAGATTTCCGAATGGGGAAACCCACCAGTAGTAATGTACTGGTATCGTATAGTGAATACATAGCTATACAGAAAGCAACCCGCTGAACTGAAACATCTTAGTAAGCGGAGGAAGAGAAAGAAAAATCGATTCCCTTAGTAGTGGCGAGCGAACAGGGAACAGCCCAAACCAAGATACGTCTTGGGGTTGTAGGACCTCTTGTTAAAAAGTAAGAAATTCTTAAGATAGCTGAAATTTTCTGGAAAGTTATACCGTAGTAGGTGAAAGTCCTGTAAGCGAAATCTTTTGAACTTTTAGAGGTATCCTGAGTAGGGCGGGGCACGTGAAACCCTGTCTGAATCCGCGGGGACCATCCCGTAAGGCTAAATACTCTCTAGTGACCGATAGTGAACAAGTACCGTGAGGGAAAGGTGAAAAGAACCCCGGGAGGGGAGTGAAATAGAATACTGAAACCATGTGCCTACAAAAAGTCAAAGCCCGTTAATGGGTGATGGCGTGCCTTTTGCAGAATGAACCGGCGAGTTATTGTTGTATGCAAGGTTAAGTTGAAGAGACGGAGCCGAAGCGAAAGCGAGTCTGAATAGGGCGATTTAGTATGCAGTAATAGACCCGAAACCGAGTGATCTATCCTTGAGCAGGTTGAAGTAGTGGTAAAACACTATGGAGGACCGAACCCACTTCTGTGAAAAAGGAGGGGATGACTTGAGGATAGCGGAGAAATTCCAATCGAACTCGGAGATAGCTGGTTCTCCCCGAAATAGGTTTAGGCCTA